>CANCBK010000001.1 GCA_947374315.1 Burkholderiaceae bacterium
ATTAATTTGCACTTTCAGGTAAAAGGAAAAGACCTCGATTCAGCAAAAGTAGATCGTGCCGTGAAGTTGTCCCATGAAAAATATTGCTCAGCAACGACCATGCTCGCGAAGACGGCGGAACTGACCTATAGCTTTGAGATCATTCCAGAATAAGTGCAGAGTCAATCGATAAGCCGGATTCTGTCGCCTAGATTTGCATCTAGGGGCAATCATTCCTCTAGGCCGGCAGTTACCTGACGGCTCAAGCTCCCTACCCGCAGACTCAGCGGGTCGCCTCATCGCCTGCTTACTTGGGATTGCTCCAGGTGGAGGTTACCGCGTTTCACCGTAACTAAATACGCTCGTCTCTGTGGCCCTATTCCTCACGTTGCCGTGGATGGCCGTTAGCCATCACCCTACCCTATGGAGTCCGGACTTTCCTCCCCCTCAATAAAGAGGCGGCGATTGCCCAATTGACTCTGCGACTGCAGTCTAACGCAGTCGCAGACATTTAGCCTAAAAAAGAAAAATAGAGGTGTATTGCCTGCTTAAGCTAAAGACCAAGCAATGGTCTCGCCAGCACGTAGCGGGACAATAGTCGCTTCACCCAAGGGCAGTTCAGACGGAATACTTTGGGCTTGTTTGACCAATGTGATTTTTTTAGTATTGCGCGGTAATGAATAAAAATCGGGCCCGAAGAAACTAGCGAAGCCCTCAAGCTTGTCTAACTTACCAACACTCTCAAATGCCTCGGCATATAAACCCATGGCATTAAAGGCGCTATAGCAGCCAGCACAGCCGCAAGCCGTCTCTTTAGCGCCCTTTGCATGCGGTGCGCTATCCGTGCCCAAGAAGAATCTAGGGCTACCACTGGTTGCTGCCTCCAGTAAAGCGACGCGATGCTCTTCACGCTTGAGAACAGGCAAACAATAGTTGTGAGGACGAATACCCCCAGCAAAAATAGCATTGCGATTCATGAGCAAATGTTGCGGCGTAATGGTAGCAGCCAAAATATTTTTTCCACCCGTTTGCGCATCACGCACATAGTGCGCAGCTTGCTTCGTAGTGATATGTTCAAAGACGATCTTGAGCTCAGGAAAATCTTGGCGCAAAGGCTCGAGAACCTGATCAATAAACACAGATTCACGATCAAAGATATCGATGTCTGCGCTAGTCACTTCGCCATGCACCAATAATGGCATACCCACAGCCTGCATTGCTTCCAGCGCGCTGTAGCAACGCTTGATATCGCTCACGCCCGCATCGCTATTGGTAGTGGCTCCAGCCGGGTACAACTTCACCGCTGCAATTCCTTCGGCTTTTGCTTTTCGCACTTCATCTGCGGAGGTATTGTCAGTGAGATATAAAGTCATTAACGGTGTGAAGCTGCTAATGCCCAACAGCTGAAGACTGTCTTCAATTCGAGTGCGATATGCCTTGGCCAATTCCACCGTTGTCACTGGAGGCTTCAAATTCGGCATGATGATGGCACGAGCAAATTGACGTGCAGTATCTGCCAACACATCTTTCATGACTTCACCATCACGAATATGTAAATGCCAGTCATCTGGCTGAATCAATTGAATTTGGGTTGGGCTAGTAGGCATGTTTTTGGTATTCATTTTTACTGCATTAGTTAAGCAGGATGATGCGGAAATCATTCACATTTGTAAGTGTAGGGCCAGTTTCTACCAAAGCATCTAATTGCACAAAAAAACCATAACAATCATGCTGCGCCAAAAACTGACTCGGAGCCAAGCCTTGATCTTGCGACCTCCTCCGAATCGCCGGTGTAAACCAGGCGCCAGCATTCTTCTCGCTGCCATCAATTCCATCAGTATCCGCCGCTAAAGCAGAGATATTCTCGATATCAAAGCTGGTATTAAAGAGTGCTAAGAGATATTCACTACAGCGGCCTCCGCGCCCCTGAATCCCTGCCGGCAAAGTGACAGTACATTCACCACCAGAAATCAATGCCAAAGGCGGCTTAAGCACCTGCTGTCCCTGGGAATATTGCCGAGCTTGAGCAGCGTGTTCCATACCGACATCTTGTGCCTCACCCGTAATAGTGTCACCCAATATCACTGGCGCATACCCTTGAGTACGAACATATTCTGCCGCGGCCTCAAGACTCTTATAGGCCGTAGCAATCACATGATTACTGACTGGGGCATTGCGTAAATCATCACCCTTTAATGTCTCCGGAACCTCGCCAGCATTACCCCGATTTAAATGCAATAAAACAGGGGCTGGTATCAATCCCTCACCTAAACCATATTTCACCAAAATATCTAAGGCATCTTGGTAAGTGGAATAGTCGGCTGCACAAGGACCACTAGCGATATCTGCAGGAGAATCCCCTGTCACATCTGAAATCAATAAAGCCTCTACTCGCGCACCACGCGCAATAGCTAATCTTGCTAAGTTCCCACCCAAGATGGCAGATAAGTGTTTACGCACTACATTCATCTCTTCAATCGGCGCACCAGAACGTAATAGCGCTTCAGTAGTCTGACGCATATCTTCGATGCTGATACCCGCCTGGGGAAGGGTCAGCAAGCTGGAACCCCCGCCTGAAATTAAGGCAATGAGAACATCGCCTGCTTGCAAATCATCCACTAAACGATAAATCTCTTTCGCACCATCCATACCCGCTTGATCTGGCACAGGGTGTCCCGCCTCAATAATCCGAATGTGATTCGTTGGCGAATGATGACCATAGCGGGTCAAAACCACGCCCTCAACATTCACCTGGGGCCAATGCGTTTTTGCGTAATTCTCTAATGCACTCGCCATGGAAGCACTAGCCTTACCTGCCCCCACAACCACACACCTGCATTGAGGTTCTCGCCCAACAGGAAATATTTTGGCCAAATATTGCGGAATAATGAGTTGAGGATCAGCGACTGCTACCGCAGCTGCAAAAGCAGTTTTAAGAATGGTTTCTTGTTTGCTCATCAAAATATCCTAATCAAGAGTGGCGCGTTCTTGCATTTGCCACATCTCGGCATATCGACCATTGGCGAGCAAGAGTTCGCCATGTGTTCCTCGCTCCACAATCTGCCCATGATCCATCACTAAAATTTGATCAGCGTGAACAATGGTTGATAGTCGATGCGCAATGATCAATGTAGTGCGATTTTTGGCAAGGCTCAGTAACTCTTCTTGAAACGCACGTTCAGTTTTGGAATCTAAAGCTGAAGTAGCCTCATCAAATAGCAACATCGCTGGTCTTTTCAGCAAGGTTCGCGCAATCGCAACCCGCTGCTTTTCTCCGCCAGATAACTTGAGTCCGCGCTCGCCCACCTGAGTTTCATAACCATCAGGTAAATGTTTAATAAAGCGATCAATCTGTGCTGCTCTTGCGGCCTCGTGAACCTCTCCAATCGAGGCGCTGGGATTGCCATAGGCAATGTTGTAGCCAATGGTGTCATTGAATAACACAGTATCTTGCGGAACAATGCCGATAGCCTTACGCAAGCTTGACTGAGTGACATCCACAATATTTTGACCATCAATCAGAATCTTGCCCGATTGAATATC
Organism: Burkholderiaceae bacterium; assembly: GCA_947374315.1. Next base: position 3,523 of record CANCBK010000001.1, read on the forward strand.
ATAAAAACGGAATAACAAACGCGCCAAGGTGCTCTTACCTGCGCCACTTTGCCCCACCACCGCGGTAATAGTTCCGGCTGGAATATTGAAACTCACATCGCGCAAGATTGCTCGCTTGGCATCATAGTGAAACGACACATTTTCAAAGCGCACATCTGGCCCACATTCTTGATTGTGGATATGTAAAGCTTTGGCATTTGGCGCATCAGCGATTTCTTTCTCGGTATTAAGAAGAGAAAACATACGATCCATATCGGTAAGCGACTGTTTAATCTCTCGATAAATCACACCCAAGAAATTCAAGGGGATATATAGCTGAATCATCAAGGTGTTGACTAAGACCAAATCACCTAAGGTCATAGATCCGTCGATCACCCCCAAAGTTGCCCGCCATAAAATCATCACGAGGCCCGCTGCAATAATGCTTTGTTGCCCAAAATTGAGTAAGGCTAAAGACTTTTGGGACTTCACAGCTGCCGCCTGGTAGCGCACCAGGTTCTGATCGTAGCGACTAGCTTCGAAAGCCTCATTACCAAAATACTTCACCGTCTCGAAATTCAATAGAGAGTCGATCGCCTTTTGATTGGCTTTTGAATCCATGTCATTCATGGTGCGACGGAAATGGGTGCGCCATTCCGTGACGACCACTGTGAAGCCAATATAGAGCACCAAAGCAACTAAGGTAATAGCTGCGAACCAAATATCGTATGCATAGGCAAAGTAGCCAAGCACTAAGCAGAACTCAATCAAGGTTGGCAAGATACTGTAAAGCGAATAGGAAATCAGCGACTGAATTCCGCGAGTACCCCGCTCAATATCGCGACTAACACCACCTGTCTGGCGCGCCAAATGAAAGCTCAATGCTAGGGAGTGCAAATGCTCAAAGACCTGTAGAGCGACTTTGCGAACCGCATTTTGGGTCACTCGAGCAAAGAGAGATTCACGCAACTCTGTGAATAAGGAGGCAGAGATTCTTAATAGGCCGTAAGCCAAGATCAACCCAGCTGGAACAACCAATAGAGCCTTTGGAGAGTCCGCTTTGATATTGAGTGCATCGATCAAGCGCTTCATCAAAATGGGGATGCCAAGATTGGTGACCTTGGCAGCAACTAAGCAGCTCAGAGCAATCGCCACCCTAAATTTGTACTCCAGCAAATAAGGAAGTAAGTCGCGGATGACTTTCCAGTCACTTCCTTGAGAAGGTTTTGAATCGGCGGCTGAATGATGGTGACCAGATGAATGTCTCATCGCTCTATCTTAGTCACTTATGCTCTAGTGCGCAGAGAGCAATTGCAGAATCGCTTCTCCATTGCTACGAGAAAAACATTTGCTTGCCGCATCTATATATGGAAGCCATTGATAGGCGACATGCTCTCTTGGAGCCAAGGTGATTGGGGTGTCATCCGGCACCTGCAATGAAAACCAATGCTCAGTATTTTGGACAACTCCAGAAGCATAGCGATAACGCCACTGAGGGTAAATCTCATACTCAATCTGATGGTGCATATCTTGCAAGGAATCCGCTGGCAATGAATTGACGTCAATACCGGTTTCCTCCAACACTTCTCGTGCAGCAGCCAAACTAAGATCTTCATCAACAGCATCAATGCTACCGGTGACTGATTGCCAGAAGCCGGGCTTGTCTGCTCGCTCTATCAGCAAGACCTCCCCATTCAATTTGTAGATTACTACTAAAACTGAAATAGGGATTTTCAAGATATCTTAAACACCTGCTTGCTTATGCGGCTGGAGTAGCTTGACGTAAACGAATGTGCAACTCTTTCAGTTGACGCTCATCTACTGGGCTAGGCGCTTGCGTTAACAAACATTGCGCACGTTGTGTTTTAGGGAAGGCGATCACATCACGAATAGAGTCGGCACCCGTCATCATCGTAACAATGCGGTCCAAGCCAAAAGCGATACCGCCATGTGGAGGCGCGCCATACTGCAAGGCATCCAGCAAGAAACCAAACTTTGCTTGCGCTTCTTCTGCGCCAATCTTCAATGCGCGAAATACTTGGCTCTGTACCGCCTCTTGGTGAATACGAACAGATCCGCCACCAATCTCACTCCCATTAAGGACCATGTCGTAGGCTTTAGCCAAACACTTACCTGGATTAGATTCGAGGTACTGCATGTGTTCATCTTTAGGGCTGGTAAACGGATGATGGCAAGCAACCCAGCGGGCTTCGCCTTCATCGTAGTCAAACATCGGGAAGTCCACTACCCACAATGGCTTCCAACCTTCAGTAGAGAGGCCATGTGCCTTGCCCCAAGCGGAGTGACCAATTTTCAGGCGCAAGCCACCAATGGCATCGTTCACGACTTTTTCTTTATCGGCACCGAAGAAAATAATGTCTCCATCTTTAGCACCAGTACGCTTCAAGATACCTTCAATGGCGGCATCATGTAAATTCTTGACAATCGGTGATTGCAGGCCATTGCGCCCCTCAGCTACGGAGTTCACCTTGATCCAAGCTAAACCCTTGGCGCCATAGATGCTGACAAATTGAGTGTAGTCATCGATTTCGCTACGGCTAATTTCAGATCCACCGGGAACGCATAAACCAACCACGCGTCCACCTTCCTGGTTGGCAGCACCAGAGAACACCTTGAAATCAACGTCCTTCATTAAATCAGTCAATTCAGTGAATTCAAAATTCACACGCAAATCAGGCTTATCCGAGCCAAAGCGTGCCATACCTTCTGAATAAGGCATGGTTGGGAATGGATTCGGTAACTCGACATTCATAGTGACTTTGAAAATATGACGAATCATGTTTTCAAACAATTCGCGAATCTCCAATTCATCCAAGAAGGCTGTTTCACAGTCGATCTGGGTAAATTCAGGCTGACGGTCAGCACGCAAATCTTCGTCACGGAAACACTTCGTAATTTGATAGTAGCGATCAAAGCCAGCCACCATCAACAATTGCTTAAACAACTGGGGAGATTGCGGTAAAGCAAAGAACTGACCATCATGAACTCGTGAAGGCACTAAATAATCACGAGCACCTTCAGGTGTACTCTTGGTCAACATGGGTGTTTCGATATCAATGAAGCCAGCAGTATCCAAATAGCGACGGCACTCCATCGCTACGTTATAACGCAGGCGCAAATTCTTTTGCATCTGTGGGCGACGCAAATCTAAAACACGATGCGTTAAACGCGTGGTCTCAGATAAGTTTTCATCTTCCAATTGGAATGGAGGGGTAATGGAGGCATTCAAAATCACCAGGCTATGGCAGAGGACTTCTATCTTGCCGCTGACCAAATCATTATTCTCAGTGCCAGCAGGACGTGCGCGTACCAAACCTTTAATCTGAATACAAAACTCATTGCGCACCTGCTCAGCCAATGCGAACATGTCTGGACGATCTGGATCGCATACAACCTGAACAAAACCCTGGTGATCACGCAAATCAATAAAGATCACGCCACCATGGTCGCGGCGGCGATTTACCCAACCAGAAAGGGTCACTTCTTGACCAATGAGTGATTCAGTTACCTGGCCGCAGGTATGGCTTCGCATCGACATAACAATTTCCTATAAATCAAAAATGATGTGGTGACTGCGGTGCAGTCAACCCGGTTGAACTTGTGGGGGGAACGGATCCCATTGAAACAATATGCTTAAGCGCCTCTTCAACACTCATCTCTAATTCGATGGTGTGGGCACGAGGCACAATCATAAAAAATCCAGATGTTGGGTTTGGCGTAGTTGGCAAAAACACATTCACATAACCTTCGCCCAACTTAGTAGAAACTTCCTTCGCGGGAATGCCCGTCTGAAACGCGATCGACCAAGAATCCGCATGCGGATAACGAATTAATAACGCCTTACTAAAAGCCTGACCACTGCCAGAAAATAAGGTTGAGGAAACTTGTTGGACGCTGGAGTAAATAGAGCGCACGACGGGAATGCGATTGATCTGTTTGTTCCACATACGAACCCACCATTGCCCAGCAAAACTAATGGCAATGAGTCCAGTAAACATGATGACCGAAACCACAATCAAAATGCCAACACCAGGTAGCTCACGGAAATGTTGTAGATCAGCGGCAAACTGATTCGGAAACACGGCAATAATGGCATGCATTACAGAACCAAAAACACCGTCGAGCAGACCCAGGCCCCAGGCAATCACCCAAATGGTGATTGACATCGGTGCCCACACCAAAATGCCTGCGATAAAGTATTTTTTCATTTGCCTATGCTTATGCCCTGCCTAACCTGGCATTTTAGCGGTTTAAGCGCGGATCGGCGACAGACTAATAGAGATTGAGGCTAATTATCAAAATTCCGGCCAAAAACCCACCAGCGAAGAGCAAGGCGCCCACCAATAGACGATGAGTGCGTCTTTCTTGCAGTAAAAGGCCTTTCAGGACCTCTAATTCGCCATTTTGATCTCTTTGTTGACCACGTCCCAAGGCTAAGCTTTCAGCAATTAAGCGGGGTAAGGTCGGCAAAATTTGGGCCCAGCCCGGCGCTTCCGACTTAATACCATCAACTAAAGCTCTCCAGCCCAGCTGCTGGCTGACCCATTTTTCCAAAATCGGCTTGGCAGTTTTCCAAAGATCCAAATCAGGATCTAGTTGACGGGCCAACCCTTCAACATTCAATAAGGTCTTTTGGAGCAAGGTCAGCTGAGGCTGAATCTCCACTTTAAAGCGGCGGGAAGTTTGGAACAAACGCATCAAGACAATGCCTAATGAGATTTCTTTTAAAGGACGATCAAAGTACGGTTCACATACTGAGCGGACCGCGCCCTCCAGCTCTTCGACTCGAGTATTGGCAGGAACCCAGCCAGATTCAATATGCAATTCAGCTACACGACGGTAATCGCGATTAAAGAATGCTAAGAAATTTAATGCCAAATAACTTTTATCAGACTGACTCAGCGCACCAACAATCCCGAAATCTAAAGAAATAAATCGACCAAAAGTTTCTGGCTCCAAGCTGATCATGATATTGCCTGGGTGCATATCCGCATGAAAAAAACCGTACTGGAACACCTGCGTAAAAAATATCTCTACGCCATCGGCGGCAAGCTTTTTAAAGTCAACACCAGCGGCGCGTAATTCTGCAGTACGCCCAATCGAAACGCCATTCATTTTTTCCATCACAATGACATTGGTATGACACAAGTCCCAATACATTTCTGGAATCATTAACTTTTTAGAATCTGTGAAGTAACGACGCAACTGACTTGCATTCGCCGCCTCACGCATGAGATCCAATTCATCATGCAAATAGGTATCAAACTCCGCTACGTTCTCGCGAGGCTTCAGGCGTCTGCCATCCTCCGAACTTCTTTCAATAATTTTTGCCAAGTCATAAAGTAAAGCCAAGTCACCCTCGATCACCGGCAGAATACCTGGGCGCAAGACCTTCACCGCAACCGCACGACCTTCCCATTCAGGATGTTTTTCAGTACCCCGTAAAAGACCAAAGTGCACCTGTGCCACGGAGGCGCTGGCTACGGGGGTGGCATCAAAGCTAACGAATATTTCTTCAATGGACTGACCCAGTGCCAATTCAATTAAACGACAGGATTCCTCATTAGAAAAAGGGGGTACCTGATCCTGTAACTTCGCCAACTCATTGGCAATATCTTCTGGCAATAGGTCGCGACGCGTAGAGAGTACTTGTCCAAACTTAACAAAGATAGGGCCAAGCGCCTCTAGAGTTAAACGAATGCGTTCGCCTCTAGGCAAAGACTCACCGGGAGAAGTCCAGCAAATAATCGTTAATACACCGCGCCGAATACCCGGCTTGAGAATATCGCGCAACAAAGGGAGTAAACCAAAGCGCCAAGCAGTAAAGAAAATAAAAGAGAGACGAGCAAGACGACGCACGATGAATTAACCTTTTTGCTCTAGAAGTTGGATGCGCTTTTCTATGCGATTAACCGCATCACGCAAATCATTTAATTCATTCTTGCGAATCATAAAATCTCGTTTATTCAAAAGTACTTTTCTTTCTTCGCTGACATATTCCACGACATTCTCTAGTAAATCAGCAACTGCCGATCTTCCGGAGGAGACTAATTTCTTACCTTGACGTACAGCAAAGTTCGCTGGCGCATCGCCAATCAAGCGCGCCAAATCTTCCTCATACTCCCACCGTACCTGTCCTGCTAAACGTCCCAGCAATTGCGCCAAATCGGCATCACCGGTAATTTTGACTGACTTCATCGCTTGCTCTCGCAGACCTCCTGAGCCACCAGCAATTGCGCTTAGGGCCTCAGCAGAAACATCCAACTCCAATGATGGCTTATCAACATGGGGGGATGATGCCAACAAGCCTTCCGGAGTCAACTCAAAAGTAAGATTGCCAATAGGCAGCTTCATCAAAATCACTTTGCCTGCATGACAAGCCAACTCCGCCATCGCCCAAGGCTCCGCCATCAGGACATGATTAATCCCTCGGCAAGTGGCAGCAGATGCAATAGTGTGAGTGGCGGGAGAGGCGGTAGTCATAAGTGTAAAAAACCCGCACAAGTGCGGGCTTTCGATGGAAAGTACCTCAAGCTTAAACCAACTGCGAAATACCCGCCAGTACCCAGCCTCCAGGGCCTGTCACCGGCTTACTTAAATTCCAAATTTCAGAGAAGTTATTCGCTTGCGCACCTGGCTGCTCACGAATCATGCCAGTGAACTGCACGCTGCAGTAATACGCATGATCAGAAGTCTCAATGCCCAATAATTGCGCATTGAGTGTCACCACATCCGTTTGATTGGCGCTATCCGCACGACCTGAAAGATCTTGCTCGATCGTCATAAACATCTCTGAGTTGGTGTACTCACGCAATGCAGTCAGGTCACCCTGATCCCATGCTTTTTGTAGGGACGCAAAATATTGCTTAGCATTCTCTAAAAATGCGTACTCATCGAACCCCGGCGGCAATGTCGACTGAAATGGTGGGGGCTCATCAGTTGCAACACCTCCAAAGGCATTGGCTGCCGGCGTAAATGCAGGCTCTTGCCTAGATGCGGAATTGTCTGAAGTGCGCTGCATTCCTTGCGACGGAACATTCGTCGCTTGACCCGCACCCGATAAAGCAGGCAACAATCTTCTGATGACAAACATAATCGCGAAGCCTGCCAAAACAGCAATCAGCAATCCAGTAATCAGGGAAGACGCTGCCTCACCCAATCCAAAGTGAGACAAGAGATATCCAATACCCAAGCCAGCAGCTAAACCGCCCAACATTCCACCCATTCCACCAAAGCGACTGGGTGTTGGCGCTTGTGTCGGAGCTGGTGCAGTCGGTTGAGCTTGCTGTACTGGTTTTTGCATAGGGGCAGCCTGCCTTTGGATTGGAGCGCTAGGCATCCTACCAAAACTTCTTCCACCACCAAAGCGAGCAGCATCTGCAGGACCAATAGAAGCAATGATCAAGCTCAGACTTAAGAACACTGCTTTGAAAAAATGCTTATTCATACTTTTATCTCCCTAGAACTACTGTAATTCCCAAGCGCCAAACACTTCATCTTGATTAATATTTAATGCCAATATGCAAGGCAACAATTCCGCCAGTCATTCTGTGGGTTTCCACTTCATCAAAGCCAACTCCCAGCATGATCTCTTTAAGGGCTTGGGCATCTGGATGCATGCGAATGGACTCAGCCAAATAGCGGTAGCTTTCAGAGTCTTGGGCGATTTTTTCACCCAACCAAGGTAGCACCTTGAATGAATAGGTGTCATAAACAGGCTGCAGAAATGCATCTGGCTTGGAAAACTCCAATACCAGCACCCGACCACCTGGTTTGATGACGCGGCGCATCTCGCCTAAAGCGACATCTTTATGAGTCATGTTCCGCAAACCAAATGCCACCGTCACCACATCAAAATGATTGGCGGGAAATGGGATTTTTTCTGCGTCAAACTGAACACATGGCAAAGCCAAGCCTTTATCTAGCAAGCGGTCACGGCCAACTCCCAGCATTGACGCATTAATATCACTCAACCATACCTGCGCCTCAGGGTTATGGCCCCAGGCGGCCGCACGCGCGAAGGCTGCAGCCAGGTCACCCGTTCCACCAGCGATATCCAATACCTTTTGGCCAGGGCGAACTTGTGCGCGAGCAATCGTCACTTTCTTCCACAGGCGATGCAATCCGAATGACATCAAGTCATTCATCACATCGTATTTGCTCGCTACAGAGTGAAAGACTTCTGCGACTTTGCCAGCCTTTTCGGCTTCGTCAACGCTTTGATATCCAAAATGGGTCTTACTCATATTCTGCTTTGCTCTACTCTAATAATGATCAATGACTACCGCAAGAGTGTCCGCCAGCAACACTCATTGGAGTATCGCGATCTAAACCAGCGGCAGTTAATTTGTCCAAATGCTCTTTCCATAACTGCTCATGGTTTTCACATAAAAAGCGTAAGTAATCCCAGGTATATAAGCCTGAATCATGCCCATCTGAAAAAGAGGGTTTGATAGCGTAATGGCCGACTGGCTCAATATTGGCAATTAAGACATCGCGCTTGCCTGTTTGTAGAGTTTCTTGTCCCGGGCCATGACCTTGCACTTCAGCCGAAGGTGACACCACCCTCAAAAACTCAAATGGCAATCGATAGGTATTGCCATCTTCATAAGTTAGTTCCAATACTTTAGATTGTTGATGCACAACTACATTTGTTGGGATCATCAAACCAATACCCTCTCAATGCCACCCTGATTTGCCTTTGCAACATAATCTTGCATCCAATCATCGCCCAATAATTTTTGAGCCATCTCGACCACGATGTAATCCGCAGTGGTGCCACTATCTGCATCAAAGCGCGTTAATCCCTGCAAGCAAGATGGGCAGCTCGTAAGCACTTTGACCTCACCGGTGAAGTCGCCTTTACGCAACTCATTGGCACCCTTCTCCATCTCAATCTCTTTACGGAAGCGGACTTGCGTAGAAATATCAGGACGCGTCACAGCCAAGGTCCCAGACTCTCCGCAGCAACGATCGTTTTTCTGAATGGCTTTGCCGTCATCTAGCTGGATGAGCTCATTGACTGTCTTGAGTGGGTCTTGCAACTTCATCGGTGAGTGGCAGGGGTCGTGATACATATACTTCACACCAGTCACATTAGAAAGCTTCACGCCCTTCTCAAGTAGATATTCATGAATATCAATAATGCGGCAGCCAGGGAAGATCTGTTCAAACTGGTAACCCGCTAATTGGTCATAGCAAGTTCCACAAGAAACCACCACTGTCTTGATGTCTAAATAATTGAGAGTATTAGCGACACGATGGAAAAGAACGCGATTGTCCGTAATCATCTTCTCTGCTTTATCGAAGTCGCCATTACCCCGCTGTGGATAGCCGCAACACAAATAGCCCGGAGGCAATACTGTTTGCACGCCAACATTCCATAGCATGGCTTGAGTAGCCAATCCTACCTGGGAGAACAAACGCTCCGAACCACAACCCGGGAAATAAAACACCGCCTCCGTATCCGCAGAAGTGGTTTTTGGATCCCGAATGATTGGGACGTAATTCGCATCTTCAATATCTAAGAGCGCACGAGCCGTCTTCTTAGGTAAATTGCCTGGCATCTTCTTGTTGACGAAGAAGATGACCTGTTCTTTGATATTTGGCTTCGTTACCGTTGCAGGTGGGTGTGCAGTTTGCTTACGCGCCAACTTCCGGAACACATCATTCCCTAAGCGTTGCAATTTGTAGCCCCAGCCAATCATCATCTTGCGAGTCAGATTAATAGTGTCGGGATTAGTAGCGTTTAGGAAGAACATGGAAGCGGCAGTCCCGGGATTGAAGCGCTGCTGACCCATCTTACGCAACAAGTTACGCATGTTCATCGTTACATCGCCGAAGTCAATTTTGACTGGACAAGGCGTTAAGCACTTGTGGCAAACCGTGCAATGCGCAGCAACGTCATCGAACATTTCCCAATGGCGAATGGATACACCCCGACGCGTTTGCTCTTCATACAAAAAAGCTTCGATCAGCAAAGAGGTTGCCAAAATCTTGTCGCGTGGGCTGTACAACAAATTGGCGCGTGGCACGTGGGTAGAGCAAACAGGTTTGCACTTGCCGCAACGCAAACAATCTTTCACGCTATCAGCGATTGCACCAATGTCGCTTTGCTGCATGATGATGGACTCATGGCCCATCAAACCAAAGCTCGGGGTATAGGCCATGCTGAGATCAGCATTTGGCATTAACTTGCCTTTATTGAAGCGGCCCTCTGGATCAACGCGCTGCTTGTAAGCGCGAAAATCCTTCAACTCCGCCTCAGTGAGATATTCAAGCTTAGTAATACCAATGCCATGCTCACCAGAAATTACCCCATCTAGGGAGCGGGCCAATTTCATAATCCGAGCTACCGCACGATGCGCATCTTGCAACATCTCATAGTCATCAGAGTTCACAGGAATGTTGGTGTGCACATTACCGTCACCAGCATGCATATGTAGCGCCACGAAAACACGCTTACGCAAAATATTCTTATGGGTAGCCTCTAATTCATTGAGGATAGGCTCAAAGGCTAGACCACCAAATATGATTCTGAGTTCAGCACGCACTTCAGTTTTCCAAGAGGCGCGCAAACTGTAATTCTGCAAGTCTGGGAAATACGTATCCATCTGCGTCAACCACCCAGACCAACGCGCCCGTACTTTGCCGATCAACTCAAGCGCCTGCTGAACGCGATCACCTAAAATTTCCGCAGTGGGAATTTCATAATCTTCAGTGGCTTTGCCTAGTGGTAATGCGCTCTTTTTCAAGAACGATTCAAGACCATCCAACATCTGCAATTTATTTTTGAGTGAGAGCTCAATATTGATGCGCTCAATACCTTCTGTGTACTCACCCATACGTGGCAATGGAATCACCACGTCTTCATTAATCTTGAATGCATTGGTATGACGAGCAATGGCAGCAGTACGCGCACGATCCAACCAAAACTTTTTACGTGCTTCAGCGCTGACCGCCACAAAGCCTTCGCCAACCCGATTATTGGCCATGCGAACGACTTCACTGGTCGCGGCAGCTACCGCTTCTTCATCATCACCAGCAATGTCACCAATCAACACCATTTTTGGCAGGGCGTTACGCTTAGACTTCGTTGAATAACCTACCGCTCTCAAATAGCGATCATCCAAGTGCTCTAAACCAGCCAAGATTGGGCCGCCGTTTTTACTTAAGCCATCAAGATAAGCTTTAATTTCTACAATGCTCGGAATCGCTTCTTGCGCTTGACCAAAAAACTCCAAGCAAACAGTACGCATGTATTTAGGCATACGATGCAGTACCCAAGTAGCACTGGTAATTAAACCATCACAACCTTCTTTTTGAACGCCCGGTAAGCCCGATAAAAACTTATCGGTTACATCCTTACCCAAACCTTCTTTACGAAAACGCTTGCCCTCTACTTCGAGAATTTCTGTTTTAAGAATACGTTCGCCAGGCTCACTCAAGCCATCCGACCAAGTCAGCTGAAAGCGGACTTTTTCTGCAACGTGAATTTTTCCAAGATTGTGTTCTAAGCGCTCGATATCCAGCCAATTGCCTTCTGGATCCACCATGCGCCAGCTAGCGAGGTTATCCAATGCAGTGCCCCACAGGACCGCTTTTTTACCGCCGGCATTCATGGCGATATTACCGCCAATACAGCTGGCATCAGCAGAAGTGGGGTCGACTGCAAAGACAAGCCCGGCTCGCTCTGCCGCATCTGAAACTCTGCGAGTCACTACACCAGCGCCTGTAAAGATCGTCGAGACTTCATGCTCTACACCTGGCAAACGTTTTACTTTGACGCCGTCAATTTGCTCAAGTTTCTCAGTATTAATAACTGCCGACATAGCGTAAAGAGGAATAGCGCCACCGGTATAGCCAGTGCCACCTCCACGCGGAATAATCGTCAAACCTAATTCCACACAAGCTTTTACTAAACCGGGGATTTCAGATTCATAATCCGGCTTCAGTACCACCAATGGGAACTCCACGCGCCAGTCGGTTGCATCCGTTACGTGAGCAGCACGAGATACGCCATCAAAACAAATATTGTCAGAAGCGGTAATGCGACCCAGTTCTTTACGAGCGCGCTTACGAATCTCCGTCACCTCTTTGAAACCTTGCTCAAAGTTTTCAACGGCACGATGTGCGGCGTTTAATAACACTTGAACTTGCTCAGCGGATTCGGAGCTCGAACGTTTTTGCACCTCACCGAGGCGATGCCATAGCGCATCAATCAATAATTGGCGGCGATTGGCGTTATCTAATAAGTCATCTTGCAAGAAGGGGTTGCGTTGAACCACCCAGATGTCACCCAAGACCTCGAATAACATGCGAGCGGAGCGGCCAGTACGGCGAACGCCACGCAAGTCATTGAGAACACGCCATGACTCCTCGCCCAGCAGGCGAATGACGATTTCACGATCGGAAAAAGAGGTGTAGTTGTAGGGGATTTCGCGCAAGCGGGGTGAGCCGGCTTCGGCATCTAGCAACTGGTTCAAAGCTAATGGTGCGTTCATAGCGTCATGTTTGATAAATATGCATTTTAATTGAGCAAACCTGATATTGGCAGGAAACAGGGAAAGTTGTTGGCCAAAGGGATAAACCCTTGCAAATCTAAGGGCTTAGAGGCCATTCATGGTACGCTCATCGCATGGCAACGAACTATTTAAAGAAAATTTTATCGGCCCGAGTCTACGATGTGGCCAGGGAAACAGAGCTCCAAGTAGCCCCCGAACTAACAAAACGCTTAGGTAACCAAGTTTTACTTAAAAGGGAGGATAACCAGCCGGTTTTCTCTTTTAAGCTTCGTGGTGCCTATAACAAAATGGCCCATTTGCCCCCAGAGGCCCTAAAACGCGGGGTCATAGCAGCCTCCGCGGGCAATCATGCCCAAGGCGTAGCTCTGGCAGCCTCAAAAATGAAGTGCAAAGCGGTCATCGTCATGCCCCTGACCACTCCGAGCGTCAAAATTGATGCGGTGAAGGCGCGTGGCGGCTCCTGGGTTGAAGTGATTCTGCATGGCGAGTCTTATAGCGATGCATTTAAGTATTCCGAGCTTTTAGAGAAAAAACGGGGTCTGACCTTTGTTCATCCATTCGATGACCCCGATGTTATTGCTGGACAAGGCACGATTGCCCTGGAAATTTTTCAGCAATACCAAGAACCCATCGACGCCATTTTTGTAGCCATTGGTGGTGGTGGCTTAATCTCAGGTATTGGTGAATATGTCAAAGCGGTAAGCCCCAAAACTAAGGTCATCGGCGTTCAGTCCGTTGACTCTGACGCCATGAGGCGATCACTCGAAGCAAACAAGCGGATCGAGATGAAAGATGTGGGCCTCTTTTCAGATGGCACCGCCGTCAAGCTCGTAGGAAAAGAAACTTTCCGCATTTGCAAGCGGGTAGTAGATGACATCATCACCGTTGATACCGATGAGATTTGCGCTGCGATCAACGACGTCTTTACGGATACGCGTAGCATTCTGGAGCCTGCTGGCGCCCTTGCTATTGCCGGTATGAAGAAGTACGTAGAAAAACATCGCCTCAAAAAGAAAACATTGGTTGCCATTGCTTGTGGTGCCAATATGAATTTCAGTCGCTTGCGTTTTGTGGCTGAACGCGCTGATGTTGGCGAATCCCGCGAAGCCGTGTTTGCCGTTACCATCCCAGAAGAGCGTGGCTCGTTCAAACGCTTTTGTGAATTGCTTGGCAATCGCAACGTCACTGAATTCAACTATCGCATCGCTGATCAAAGCGAAGCCCATATCTTTGTTGGTATTGGCACGCAGAAACCAAGCGATAGCGCAGCAATTGCAAAGCACTTCCGCAAAGCTAAATTTGCGACCATCGATCTCACTCAAGATGAGTTAGCCAAGTCCCACTTGCGTCATATGGTGGGTGGCCACTCCACGCTTGCAAAAGATGAATTACTCTACCGCTTTGAATTTCCTGAGCGCCCAGGAGCACTGATGAAGTTCCTCACCAGCATGGCCCCGAACTGGAATATCAGCCTTTTCCATTACCGTAACCACGGTGCTGACTATGGTCGGATTTTGGTAGGTATTCAGGTTCCTAAAAACGAGCAGAAAAAATTCCAAAACTTTTTAGCTTCACTTGGCTATCCCCATTGGAATGAAACTGACAACCCGGCTTATCGCCTGTTCCTAAAATGAGATGTAATTCGTAATGTCTTATACGCTTACCGGAAAACTTGTCGTAGCGATTTCATCGCGCGCACTCTTTGACTTCGAGGAAGAGAATCGCATATTTGAATCTGCCGATGACAGCGCTTATATGAAACTGCAGCTAGAGCGCCTCTCTGAGGCCGCTCAAACTGGCGTAGCCTTTCCTCTTGTTAAAAAGTTATTGGCATTTAATGAAGATGGTGAGCAACGGGTTGAGGTCGTGATTCTGTCGCGCAATGATCCCGTTAGCGGTTTACGTGTCTTCCGCTCAGCCAAGCATCATGGCTTACATTTAGAGCGTGGCGTATTCACTAGAGGGCGCGCGCCTTATCACTATTTACGCTCATTGCATGCGAACTTGTTCCTCTCGGCGAACGAAGATGATGTCCGCGCCACGATTGACGCAGGCTTCCCTGCGGCACGCGTCTATCCAGAGTCCAGCAAAACGGCAGAGTCCCATCCCAACGAAATCCGAATTGCCTTTGACGGAGATGCAGTGCTCTTTTCAGACGAAGCGGAACAGGTATTTCAGAGTGAAGGTCTAGTGGCTTTTGTGGACCATGAAAGCAAGAATGTCGCCATCCCACTTCCACCAGGCCCATTCAAGCCTTTGCTAGAGGCGCTGCACCACTTGCAACGCAGTACTAGCGAAAAGGGGATGCGCATTCGCACCGCCTTGGTAACTGCTCGTTCCGCACCCGCACATGAGCGCGCTATTCGCACTCTGATGGCCTGGGGAATTGATGTAGATGAAGCCATGTTCCTTGGTGGGCTTTCTAAAAGCGAATTCCTCCGCGAATTTGAGCCGGACTTTTTCTTTGATGATCAAACCGGCCACTGCCAATCCGCCGCATCCGTTGCGCCTACGGGCCATGTCGTATCCGGCGTATCAAATAGACGTAAAAGCTAATGTCAACAATACCTCTTGGTCAAGCAACGCAATACCCTGATCAATATGATCCGAGCTTGCTCTTCCCTATTCCACGTGCTGAGAATCGCCTCAAATTAGGCATCAAGCCAAATCAAGCACTGCCATTTGTTGGCGTCGATATTTGGAATGCGTTTGAGCTTAGCTGGCTGAATAAAAAAGGGAAGCCCCAGATTGCTTTAGCGGAATTTCAGGTTCCGGCTGATTCACCCAACATGATTGAATCTAAGTCTTTCAAGCTCTACCTCAATAGCCTGAACAATGCGCGGTTTGAGGATGAAGATGAAGTGCGTGCGCGATTGATTGCCGATCTATCCGCAGTCGCTGGTAGCAGCATCTCTACTCGCATCAGTTCGACAGAATTGGTAGCCAAAAAAGGGATTCAGGAAATGGGTGGCGTCCTCATGGATCGCCTTGATATTGAAATCGATCCCAAAGAAACCGCTGACCCCTCGCTACTCGGCGTAAATGAATCTTTTGGACCCATTGAGCAATGCTTGGTTTCTCATTTACTCAAATCCAATTGCCCAGTTACTGGCCAGCCCGATTGGGCTAGCGTAGAAATTCGTTATCAAGGCCGTCCAATCTTGGAAGAAGGCTTGCTACGCTACCTGGTTGGCTTCAGACAATTAGGCGAGTTTCATGAGCATTGTGTTGAGACCATTTTTTGCGATATTAAACGTCAATGCAAACCTGAAAAGCTTTCAGTCTATGCACGTTATACCCGACGTGGCGGACTAGACATCAACCCCTTCCGCACAGATCACAATGCACCATGGCCAAGCAATGTACGCCACGCAAGGCAATAACTAGGGCACAAGCACCTGTTTTGGTGTGACCAAAATTGGGCCATAGATCTGCTCGAGATTCTTTTGGATGCTGGGTACTTGAGAAAAACAACCTTTTACAATGGCTGGGGTTGAGTACCAATCGGCATCGCCTTTGGCCTCATCAATAAATGATTTCATCACGATTGCGCTATCAACATCATCTAGCCCAGCAGCCTTTAGCTTGATGAATCCGGAGGAACAGGCCCTTGCTAAGTCGGCACCTTCCGCTCTCGAGATTTGCTGCAAAAGACTTGGCGCGGAGCTATTTAAAATCTGCATGAAGTTTTGCCCCGTACCTGGCATTTGGAAATTCAAGATCGACTCAGCAGATAAATTCTCTCGACTAGCCAATCCCTCAATATTCGACACAGTTGGATAAAACATGCTTCGGAAATACTGAAACTCCAACTTCACAGTAAATAAGAGTTGCTTGTCTGATTGAGGATCTTTCTGCAATTGCAGAATTTTCTTGTCGGTCAAGCTACCTACGCTTTGATCGGCCTTGTAAACGGAGACTTCAACCGCGCGAATCCCCTTACGCAATTCTGACCAAGTAAAGGTGACCGGTACCTTTGCATCTACCATTCCCTGCAAAAGACTATTGGCTTTCTTTTGTGTCTCGCCGACAACGGAATTTCCAACTGTCGCTGAGATCCCGCCAATCGCAGCAGCTGAGCCACCGGTTGCCACGATTGCCGCAGCCCCCAACAGCAATTTGGCAGAACCAATGAAATCCTGATTGGAGTCGCTTGAACTTCTCACATCCAACACCAAGGAAAGGGCGCCAGGATTAAATATGGAATAGGTTCCCAGCACGGTCATAGGCACAACCGATAGGGGGGTAGTACTCAATGATGAACATTCAGAGCCGCCATCCCTGCCATCAAAAGTAGCAATCGGAATATCTAACTTATCGAGCTTTCCTTTAAAGCCGTGCGTCATGACAGACAAAACCAGTTGCGTCTTATCTGAACCCCAAAAACTATGGCTTGCCATCTGCGTACAGCTACTGACAGGAACTACCTCAGAAGTGATCGTGAGATATCCATCATTACCCCGGCCATCACGCAACCAATCTGGAGACTCCCCTTTAACAAATGAGGGATTCATATCCGGAAAGAAAAAGGGGGCGGCTAGAGATATCTTCGGTAAAGCAGCAACGATGACGGCCACGCATACCAAGGCTGATGATTTGATTATCTCTGGGAGATTCATGGATTCATTTTAGGTGAATATGAAAAATATAGCGTTATCCATGTTGCGGCACCAAAGAGCAAAAAGAAAAAACCCCAGAAAGTGTAAGCTTGCTGGGGTTCATTGCTCAGCAGTCAAACGACCGCTATCGCCTTAATTAAAACGGAATGTCGTCATCCATTGCGCCAAGGGATGCAGCATTTGAAGATGCTGGAGCAGATTGCTCAGCCGGCTTTGCGCGGCTATAGCTTTCACCACCACCATCACCACTTCCGCCTACTGGCTTACCACCAAGCATTTGCATTGTTTCCGCAACGATCTCGGTGGAATATTTTTCTTGACCACTAGCATCAGTCCACTTGCGAGTACGCAAACGACCTTCTACGTAAACCTGTGAACCTTTTTTAAGATATTGACCAGCGATCTCTGCAAGCTTTCCAAAGAATGCAACGCGGTGCCATTCTGTGGTTTCTTTCATTTCGCCAGATTGCTTATCTTTGTAACGATCTGATGTCGCTACCGAAATATTTGTTACAGCATCGCCGCTTGGCATGAAGCGTGTTTCTGGATCGCGTCCTACGTTACCTACGATGATGACCTTATTTACCGAAGCCATGTTGTCTCCCGAAGAAAAATGATGATGTGAGTTAAATCTTCATTGCAGCTAAAAAATATATTGAATAAGTGTAGCTACGGCTATGTCTTTGCTACTACATCCTTTGAATCTACTACTTTCGCAGGCAATTCACGCATCGACCAAGCAATTATAAGCCAGCACAAAAGCAGTGCCGCGCCCATAGCAAAGACGGATAAATCGCCATGGCTATCCATCAGCCAACCCCCAATGACAGCCCCTGTGAAGAGGCCAATCGACTGGGTGGTGTTGTAAACACCCAGGGCGGTTCCCTTGGATTCTTTGGCAAAACGAGAAACCAAGGAAGGCTGTAAAGCTTCTAGCAAATTAAAGCCTACAAAGTAAATAAGCAATGCCAGCGCAATGATTGAAATGGAAGTTGCTTTCGTGAACACGCACTCGGCAATCAAGAGCAGCACAATGGCTACTAACAAGATCGTACGGAGTTTTTGCTTCTTCTCACCAAAAATCAGAATGGGTGCCATTAAGAAAAAGGAGAGCAGAACCACTGGGAGATACACCTGCCAATGGGACGCCAATGGGAGGCCAGCTTGAACCAGCAAACGGGGTACCACCAAGAACATCGCTACCTGAGTGGCATGCAATACAAAGACGCCTGCATTCAGACGCATCAATTCAGGACGAAGAAATACTTCCTTCAAGCTTGCTTGCCGTACCTTAGCCTCAGGCTTAGTGCTTGGCAAAATGTAATAAGCGACAAACATCGCCCCCACACCCAACACTGCAAGTACCACAAAAATACCACTCAAACTGATCATGCGATAGATTGGTGCAGCGATCACGAGCGATAAAGCAAATGACAGTGCAATACTGCCCCCCACTATCGCCATTGCACGGGTGCGTACCTGTTCACGGGTTAAATCGGCAACCCAGGCAGAAATGGCTGCCGAGACCGCACCAGCGCCCATCACCCCACGACCAATGGCGATCCATAACAGGCTATCTTGGGCGGCGCAAATTAAGGCGCCTGCAATAAACAGGGAAAGCCCCCACAAAACCACTGGTTTTCGACCAATTCGGTCAGAAAGCCTGCCCAGCGGGATGTAAAAGAAGGCCTGAACAATATTGAAGATCCCCAGGGTTAAGCCAACCCACAAGGCATGCTCGCCACCAGGCAAGCCCCGCGCATGAATGCTGAAAACCGGTAAAAGCAGAAATAGGCCCAGCATACGGAGGCCAAAGATGCCTGCTAAGGCGAGAGTTGAGCGAAGTTCGGAAGGATTCATGGGAAGGGGCTATATTAACAAGTTACGCTAAAAAATCATGAATAACGAAATTAAGATCCGTGGTGCACGTACGCACAACCTCAAAAACATCAATCTAGATATCCCTAGAGAGAAATTGGTCGTCTTGACCGGACTGTCTGGCTCAGGCAAAAGCTCGCTTGCTTTTGATACTTTGTATGCCGAAGGCCAGCGTCGCTATGTGGAATCCTTATCCGCATATGCCCGTCAGTTTTTGCAGTTAATGGAAAAGCCGGACGTGGATACGATTGAAGGCCTTTCTCCCGCCATTTCGATTGAACAAAAAGCAACTAGCCACAATCCTCGCTCTACTGTGGGTACGGTCACTGAAATTCATGATTACCTGCGTTTGTTATTTGCCCGCGCCGGAACTCCGCACTGCCCAGAACACGATCTGCCCTTAGAAGCCCAAAGTGTTTCTCAAATGGTCGACACCGTTTTGGCAATGCCCGAAGATACCAAGTTAATGATCTTGGCCCCTGTAGTGAGCGAGCGTAAAGGTGAGTTCGTCGATTTATTCCAGGATCTACAAGCCCAAGGTTTTGTGCGCTTTCGCGTGCGCTCTGGAGGTGGCACAACGAATACTGCTAAAGCAGAGATCTTCGAGGTTGATCAATTACCCGCACTCAAGAAGAACGATAAACATTCGATTGAAGTAGTCGTTGACCGCATTAAAGTGCGCCCAGATATTCAGCAGCGTGTAGCGGAATCATTTGAGACGGCTTTACGCCTCGCTGATGGCAAGGCCATGATTGTGAACATGGATACTGGCAAAGAGATGATTTTCTCTAGCAAATTTGCCTGCCCGATTTGCTCTTATTCATTACAAGAGCTTGAGCCGCGCCTCTTCTCATTTAACAACCCGATGGGTGCCTGCCCATCGTGCGATGGCTTAGGTCATCAGTCTTTCTTTGACCCAAAGCGCATTGTTGCCCACCCAGACCTATCGCTCGCATCTGGTGCCATTAAAGGCTGGGATCGGCGAAATCAGTTTTACTTCAAACTATTGCAAACCTTGGCCAAGCATGGCGGGTTTGATGTCGAGAAGCCATTTGAGACTTTGAATAAGAAACAGCAGGATCTCATTTTGCTAGGTTCAGGTGACGTCACCATTCCATTTGAATATATCAATGAGCGCGGCAAAAATAGTATTCGTGAACATGCCTTTGAAGGCATCGTCGCTAACTTCGAGCGACGCTATCGCGAGACAGAATCTGCCACGGTACGAGAAGAATTGTCCCGCTATCAAAATGTACAAACCTGCCCAGAATGTGCTGGTAGCCGCTTACGCAAAGAGGCGCGCTTTGTCAAAGTGGGTGATGGCAAGCAATCGCGCGCTATTTATGAAATCAGCGCCCTCCCTTTAAAAGAAGCGAAAGAATATTTTGAAGCCCTTGACCTTAAAGGCGCCAAACGAGAAATCGCCGACAAGATTGTGAATGAAATTGCTTCGCGCTTGCGCTTCTTGAATGATGTGGGCTTAGACTATCTTTCGCTAGAGCGAAGTGCGGATACCCTCTCTGGTGGCGAGGCTCAACGTATTCGTCTCGCATCGCAGATTGGCTCTGGCCTAACGGGTGTGATGTATGTACTAGATGAGCCCTCCATTGGCCTGCATCAGCGCGATAACGATCGCCTGATCGGTACCTTGAAACATCTACGTGACTTGGGTAATAGCGTGCTGGTAGTTGAGCATGATGAAGATATGATTCGCGCTTCGGACTATGTCATCGACATTGGTCCTGGTGCCGGTGTCCATGGTGGTGAAGTGGTGGCCGAAGGCACTCCAGCAGAAGTGGAAGCCAACCCAAAATCTCTGACAGGCGCCTATTTGTCTGGCCGTGAATGGATCGCTGTTCCAGAAAAGCGTATACCCGTCAATGATAAATTCTTAGAAATTATTGGGGCACGTGGCAATAACCTGCAATCAGTCCATGCCCAGATTCCAGTCGGCTTATTAACCTGCGTTACTGGTGTATCTGGCTCCGGAAAATCCACTCTCATTAATGACACACTGCATCACGCAGTCGCACAACACATCTATGGCTCGAATGCTGAGCCTGCAGCGCATGACGCCATTAAGGGTCTCGAAAACTTTGACAAAGTCATTAGCGTAGACCAATCCCCGATTGGCAGAACGCCACGCTCTAACCCGGCTACTTATACCGGTCTATTCACCCCCATCAGGGAGCTCTTTTGTGGCGTACCTGCCGCACGTGAGCGTGGCTATGAGGCTGGTCGCTTTTCTTTTAATGTCAAAGGTGGTCGTTGCGATGCCTGTGAAGGTGATGGCGTCATCAAAGTAGAAATGCATTTCTTGCCAGATGTGTATGTGCCTTGCGATGTCTGTCATGGCAAACGCTATAACCGCGAGACCCTGGATATTCGGTACAAAGGTAAGAATATTCATGAGGTGCTATCGATGACTATCGAGCAAGCCCATGAATTCTTTGAAGCGGTTCCCATCGTGAAACGGAAACTCAAAACCCTGCTTGATGTGGGTTTGGGTTACGTCAAACTAGGACAAAGTGCCACGACTCTTTCTGGCGGTGAAGCGCAACGTGTCAAGCTGTCACTAGAACTCTCAAAACGGGATACCGGCAGAACACTGTATATCTTGGATGAGCCAACTACTGGCCTTCATTTCCACGATATTCAATTGCTGCTGACTGTTCTACAGACCCTCAAGAAACAAGGCAACACCATTGTCATCATTGAGCACAACTTAGATGTGATCAAAACTGCAGATTGGATTATTGATTTGGGCCCTAAAGGGGGCGCTGGTGGCGGACAGATTATTGCTACTGGTACACCAGAAGAAGTGGCTAAAAATGAGGCTAGCTTTACAGGGCATTACTTAGGGCCACTACTCATTCGCAAAACGGTGACTACGAAAAAGAAAAAGTAATTTAAGAAGCGTTACTTGCGCAATCAGAGCAATTTAGATTCGGCTAAATCGGTCGCCTCTGAGTTGCCTGAGAGCACCAAAATATCGTTAGCCTGTAAACGCAATTCAGGGGCAAGCTCTAACTTGACGTAGTCAGCCCCGCCTACTTTTCGCCTGACTGCCTGTACGCTCACGCCCTCATTTTCAAGATGCAACTCTTCGAGAGTCTTGCCAATGCTGGCTGAGTCTGGCAACAAGGTGACTGAATGCAAACGCCACGACTCTTTAGACTCCGCATCATCAGCCGCTCCACGAAAGTACCCACGTAACAAGCTGTAGCGTGCCTCACGTGCGCTCGTAATGCGACGAACCACTTTACGCATTGGCACACCCATCATCAACAATACATGTGAGGCCATCATGAGGCTACCTTCAATCAACTCTGGAACAACCTCGGTCGCACCTGCTGCTTGCAACTTTGCCAAATCCGCATCATCTTTAGTGCGCACCAATACTGTCATGCCTGTACGTAAATGTTCGACCTGATGCAGCACTTTCAATGTCGCTGGCGTATCTGCATAAGTAATCACTACAGCCTTCGCTCTGGCTAAACCCGCGGCAACCAAATAATTCTCTCTACTCGCGTCGCCATAGACCACGTTATCACCTGCGGCGGCCGCTTCCTTCACTCGATCGGGGTCCATATCTAAAGCGATGTAGGGAATTTTTTCTTGATCCAACATACGAGCTAGGCTTTGACCAGAACGACCGAAACCACAAATCACCACATGATTTTCTGTACGAACACTTTTAGCTGCGACTCGGGTCAACGCCAACGATTGCAGTAGCCACTCATTACTGGAGAAGCGCATCGCAATGCGATCGCTATATTGAATCAGGAAAGGCGCACCGAACATGGATAGCAACATTGCCGCCAATACCGCTTGACTCAAAGCGGGATCGATTAAATCTAAGCCATCAATTTGATTGAGCAACACAAAACCGAATTCTCCCGCCTGGGCCAAACACAAACCCGTTCGTATAGAAATGCCTGGGCTGGAGCCAAAAGCACGTGATAACAAAGCAATCAGGCCAAACTTAAAGACTAAAGGTCCCATGAGCAAGAGCAGGACCAGTAGCCACTGTTGATAAATGACCTGGAAGTCGAGCAACATCCCCACAGTAATAAAGAAGAGGCCTAAGAGAACATCCCTAAAAGGTTTGACGTCTTCCTCCACCTGATGGCGGTAGGGTGTTTCCGCAATTAACATGCCTGCCAAGAACGCCCCAAGCGCTAAGGACAAGCCAAAGTGCTCCGTCAGTCCAGCCATCCCCAAAACGATGAGTAAGAGGTTGAGCATGAACAACTCTTGGGAGCGTAATTTAGCGACCAGACCAAACCAGCGACTCATTAAGGTTTGGCCAATGACAAAAATAAGCACAAGCGCCACCGTAATCTTGATGGAGGCTGCGGTCAGCGCTAGAAACAAATCCCCCGGATTTTTACCTAAGGAGGGCAGCAAAATTAATAGAAAGACAACCGCGAGATCCTGGAATAGCAAAATACCAATAATGTTGCGGCCATGATCAGTCTCAATTTCGGAGCGATCAGAGATGAGCTTGGTGACAATGGCTGTAGAGGACATTGCTAAGGCGCCCCCTAGCGCGATGGCCGCCTCCCAAGAGATGGGGTAAATCCAGTTCATCAGCAGGCTGGCCGGAACTGCGAGCAACATGGTCAAAATGACCTGACTGGCGCCCAAGCCAAAGACGATGGTTCGCATAGCTCTGAGCTTGTGGAGATTGAATTCCAGGCCAATCGAGAACATCAAGAAAACTACCCCAAATTCCGCCAAATACTTCACAGTGGCAGAATCATTGGCCAAACCAAGGGCATGGGGTCCAATCAGGACGCCAATGGCTAAATAGCCCAAAATGGGGGGTAGTCCAAAATAGCGGAAAATAACTACCCCGGCCACTCCTGAGGCCAGCAAGATGAGAGTTAACTGAAGGACTGACGGCATATACTCACCCCATGATAGCTAAGACTCGTGACCGAACCCTAAAGCTTGCGCGCGACACCCTCACAATTGAGGCTGCTGCACTGCACGCGATGCGCGATCGCCTTGAAGGATCTAACGCAGATGCCCTAGTGCTAGCGGTTGAGCTGCTGCACTCCTGTCAAGGGCGCATCGTCGTTTCTGGGATTGGCAAATCGGGGCACATCGCCCGTAAGATTGCGGCCACCTTTGCCTCTACCGGCTCCCCAGCTTTTTTTGTCCATCCTGCCGAAGCCAGTCATGGCGACTTAGGCATGGTTACTCGCGATGATGTCTTTGTTGCCTTATCCAATTCCGGCGAGACCGATGAACTCCTCACTATCGTGCCAATTGTGAAGCGCACAGGCGCAAAACTCATTGCACTCACCGGCGCTCCAAATTCATCCCTGGCGAAATTGGCGGATGCGCATTTAGATACCAGCGTAGAAAAAGAAGCGTGCCCATTGAACTTGGCGCCAACTTCCAGCACAACAGCAGCCCTGGCAATGGGCGATGCCTTAGCCGTTGCCTTGCTAGATGCGCGCGGTTTTCAAGCGGAAGACTTTCAACGCTCACACCCGGGCGGACGTTTGGGTCGTAAACAATTAATGCATGTCAGCGAAGTCATGCGCGGGCTTGACGAAACTCCCAAAATTTCTATCGCCGCCTCATTGCCAGATGCACTTCTTGAAATGACTGCCAAACGGATGGGTATGGTTGTCACGCTCGACAGCCAAAATCAAGTTGCCGGAATTTTTACTGATGGTGATTTACGTCGACTGCTTGAGAAGAGCACCAATCTTGATGGCCTCACTTTGAAGGACGCCATCACCTCTGCGCCCCGCACGATTCCGCCTGAACTATTGGCAGAAGAGGCCATTGAGATGATGGAAAAACATCGGATCAACCATTTAGTGGTGACCGACCCTCAGGGCGCTTTACTTGGTGCACTCAATCTACATGACTTATTTGCTGCCAAAGTAATTTAAGGCGGCAACTTTTACAATTTTTATTAATCTATACCCATGCCTAGCGCCTTTAATGCCCACAACACCAACCCTCTAAGCCAATACCCACAAGCTTGGGAGCGCGCTGGGGCAGTCAAACTACTCGTACTCGATGTCGATGGCGTCCTTACCAATGGTCAGGTATTTATCGGCGAAAACGGCAAAGAAACCATCAAGGCATTTGATATTCAAGACGGATTGGGAATTAAGCTATTGGAAAAGATTGGCATTCCAACAGCCATCATTACCGGCCGTAACTCAAAAATGGTACTAGGTCGCTGTGAAGAACTTGGTATTCAACAGGTGCACATGGGAGTAGAAAATAAAGCGCAGGCCTTAGACCATATTCTTCAATCTCTTGGATTGAAATCCGCTGATTGCGCAGTCATGGGTGATGACTGGCCTGATTTTCAAATGATGAAGTCGGCTGGCTTCAAAGTATGCCCCGCCCAAGGGCATGATGCCGTGAAAGAAACGGCTCATTTTGTCACCACTCGCTCTGGCGGCAACGGTGCCGTGCGTGAAGTTTGTGACCTGATCTTGAAAGCGCAAAACCGCTACGAGGAACTACTCGCTCAGGCGCGCGCTTAAGGTATTTCGTAATGCAACTCAATCCTCAACAAATCAAATGGAGTATATGGCGCACTTTATTACGCCTCATGCCTTTGATCTTGATGGGCACACTCACTCTTGTCACCTTTTGGTTGGTCAAGAAAAATACGCCCGAGGAAAAATCGGCCATTGAGCGAGTCCGCTTACATGAGCCTGACTACACCATCAAGGATGGTGCGCTATCCGCCCTCAATGAGCTTGGCGATACTAAATATCGAGTCTTAGGAAAAAAAGTAACGCACTATGATGACGATGCTTCAATTGATATAGAAGTCCCACGCATGCGCTTATTCCAGCCGGAAAAATCTCCAGTCACTGTAAAGGCAGATACTGGACATGTAGACGGCGACCTGACTATTTTGGATCTGATGGATAACGCTGAAATATTTCGACCGCCTCAGGCTGCGTCAGCTACTGAGCCAGCTAGGCCGCGCATGCTTGCCCGCTCCTCTTATTTCAAGGTGCTGATAAACGATGACATTATTGAAACAGATAAACCCATCACGCTGGAACAAGGGGTCTCTGTGATCCATGCAATGGATGGCGGCGTCTTCAACAATGTTGAGCAAAGCATGGTTTTATCCGGACAAGTCAGGGGTCGCATAGAGCGCATACAGCCGAGAGCCCAGCCATGAGCTTATTGCGCCAGCTAACCATTTCTACGGCAGTCTTGACCGCCTGCATCATCACGACAGCTCACGCTGAAAAAGCAGATCAAGATAAGCCCATTATTTTGGAAGCGGAAAAAGTTTCTGTAAACGATGTACAACAAGTCTATGACCTCGAAGGTAAAGTAGTTTTAATCAAAGGCAGCATTCTCATTACTGGCGAGAACGGCAACATCCAGGTTGATCCCGAGGGTTATGAATACGTTGATGTTCAAGCTAGCCCTGAATCCACTGCCAGCTTTAGACAAAGACGCGAAGGGCCTGCCAATGAGTTCATGCAGGGGCGCGGTCAAACGGTTACCTACAACGCCAAGACCGAGCTGCTTACTCTCACTGGGGATGCCAGCCTGAAGCGCCTTCATAACATGCAAATGCTAGATCAGTTACGCGGCTGGAAAATTGACTATGACGATGTTTTACAACGCTATCAAGTCTTGCCACCCACAGACGCTAAATCAGATGACCTGCCGCTGGCTAGGGCCATCCTTTCACCAAGACGGAAAGCTACACTAGAGAAATGACCACGGATTCAAGCAGCCCCCAAAAACCAGCAACCCTTAGCGCTCAGCATCTCCAAAAGCGCTACGGATCTCGCACAGTAGTGCGAGATGTTTCGGTAGAGGTAAAGTGCGGCGAAGTGGTTGGGTTGCTAGGTCCTAATGGTGCAGGGAAAACGACCTCCTTCTACATGATTGTTGGTCTGGTTCCGCTGGATGGTGGCAGCATTATTCTGGATGGTACCGATATCACCCACCTTCCGATTCATGAGCGAGCTCGCATGGGCCTGTCTTACCTACCCCAAGAGGCTTCTGTTTTCAGAAAACTTAATGTGGCTGAAAACATTCAAGCGGTGTTGGAGCTACAAGTGCAGGGCGGCAAGCCATTAAGCAAGGCGGAGATTGCACATCGCTTAGATGAACTCCTAGGTGAACTGCAAATTAGCCATCTTCGCAATAATCCTGCGTTATCCCTATCTGGTGGCGAGCGCCGCCGCGTTGAGATTGCTAGAGCGCTGGCCTCCCAGCCTAAATTCATTTTGCTCGACGAGCCTTTTGCGGGCGTAGACCCCATCGCCGTTGGAGAAATTCAGCGGATTGTGCGCTTCCTAAGAGACCGTCAAATTGGCGTCCTCATCACTGACCACAATGTTCGTGAAACCTTGGGTATTTGCGATCACGCCTATATCATTAGTGAAGGCAGTGTTCTGGCGGAAGGTAAGCCAGACCAGATCATTGAGAATGACGCTGTCAGAAGAGTCTATCTCGGCGAAAACTTCCGCATGTAAATATGCTGGGTTTTCGACTATTTATTAAATAAACATGATCTGCCCCCTTGGTTTTCAGCAAAATCGCTGATACGCTGGAGGTTCATGAAGTTCATTCCCATATAAACAAGTACAACATTGCAGGGGCCTGCTGCGCACCCCGGTAATAATTTGCGCACGCATTTTGCTATGAATAGGAGCTGCTGATGAATTTGAAAATTAATAGCCGTCATGTAGAAGTTACTCCAGCCATGCGAACCCACCTCGAAACCGGGTTAGCAAAAATTCGCAAACACTTTGACCATGTCCTAGATGCCTCTGCATTTTTGATCGTGGATAACGCCAAAGAAAAAGATCTTCGCCAAGCTGCCGAGATCACCATTCACCTGAAAGGCAAGGAACTCTTTGCTGAGGCACATAATGCCGACCTCTATCACGCTATGGACGCAGTCGTCGATAAACTCGAGCGTCAGGTTGTAAAACACAAAGAGAAGATCCAGGACCATCATCACGAAAAGCATTTTGAGTAATTCCTGGCATCAGGACACCTATAATCCATTGATATGAATGCCCTGACTGATATTTTCACCCTAGACCGCATTGCCTTAAATAGTCCCTCTAAAAATCGGGCTGAGGCATTTGCGGCCGTAGGTGAGCTGTTTGCTAGACAATCAGGTCTTGAGGCTGAGGCAGTAGTTAGCTTCCTAAATGCACGCGAGGACTTAGGTTCTACCGCTCTAGGGGCTGGTGTTGCCATACCTCATGGTCGCGTTAAGGGGCTCAAGCACCCTATCGCAGCATTCGTAAGATTAAAAGAGTCTATTGAATTTGCTGCACCCGATGGCGAAGCTGTCTCTATTCTGATTTTTTTATTGGTTCCCGAAAAAGCGACCCAACAACACTTGGAAATTTTGTCTTCGATTGCACAACTCTTATCCGACCAAGACGCCCGCAAATCACTTGCGTCGGAAGAGAGTCCAGAAAAAGTGTGTCATCTCCTGCAAACATGGGGCTCCGCTTGACGATACAGACGCTACTCCTCGAGGGAGTGACCGCACAACAGATCTTTGATGACAATGTTTCAGACTTAAGGCTCTCCTGGATTGGTGGCCTAGAAGGCGCAGATCGAACCTTCCCTCCTGAGGCTGTTAAAGCAGCAGCGGCCAGTTCTGACTTAGTAGGTCACTTAAACCTCATCCACCCTAGCCGGATTCAGATTTTTGGTGAGCAAGAAGTTGACTATCACGCTGAACTTGAACCGAAACAAAGGCAAGAGCAGATCTCCAGCTTAATTTCGAAAACACCGCCTTGTGTGATTGTTGCGGACGGCAAGGAAGCCGACCCTGATCTACAGCTCTTTTGCCAAAGATCCTCCACCCCCCTATTTACGACAGCCATTTCCGCTGCCGAGGTGATTGATCACCTGCGTACCTACCTGACTAAGATTGGCGCCCCCCAAGTCACCAAACATGGCGTCTTCATGGATATTTTGGGCTTAGGCGTCTTAATTATGGGTGAGTCTGGCTTAGGAAAAAGCGAATTAGGCTTGGAGCTCATTTCTCGTGGTCACGGCTTAGTCGCTGATGATGCGGTGGATTTTGCTCGCCTTGGTCCCGACTATATTGAAGGTCGCTGCCCCGTAATCTTGCGTAACCTCTTAGAAGTTCGCGGACTAGGATTATTAGATATTCGCACCATCTTTGGTGAAACTGCCGTTCGTCGTAAATTAAAGCTACGTTTAATTGTGCAACTGGTACGCCGCAATGATGGTGAGTTTGAGCGCCTACCATTGGAAGCGCAACATATTGATGTTTTAGGTGTTCCCATCAGAACTGTCAAAATTCAAGTGGCTGCAGGTCGTAACTTAGCGGTACTGGTAGAAGCAGCGGTACGCAATACCATTTTGCAATTGCGTGGCATTGATACCTTGAAAGAGTTTATCGAGCGTCAACGCATACAGATGAATGCGGAAGCCGACTCCGCCAAATCACAAGGTCGCCTCCTCTAGCATGCACATCAATCTGATTACCGGAATCTCGGGCTCAGGTAAATCGGTCGCCCTGAGGGCCTTTGAGGATGCTGGCTATGACTGCGTAGACAACCTGCCAGTTACTCTATTAGAAAATCTCATCACCACACTAGAAAACGAAAAGAGTGAACGTGTAGCAGTGGCTATTGATGCGCGACGCGGTCAATCCATTGCAGAGCTGCCCAAGATTCTAGAAAACCTCCGTCGCAATCATCACGTACGGGTCCTGTTTCTGAATGCCGATACCAATACACTGATACAACGCTTTTCTGAAACTCGCAGACGTCACCCGCTCTCGCGAAATACCCAGCAGACTCAAGCCGCAACACTGGTTGAAGCGATTGATAAAGAGCGCAGCCTGCTAGAGCCCTTGCGCGCACAGGCGCATAGCATTGATACCAGCAACCTGCCAGCTCATGCATTGCGCTCTTGGATTCGAGATCTCCTGAAAGATAAGCCCCAAGGACTAACGGTGATTTTTGAATCCTTTGGATTTAAAAAGGGCTTACCTAGCGAAGCAGATCTAGCATTTGATGTGCGCTGCCTCCCTAATCCACACTACGACAAAGCTTTGACCTCCCTTTCAGGAAAAGATCAAGCGGTCAAAGAATTTTTAGAAAAGATTCCTGAAGTCATCAGCATGGAAGGTGACATCATTCAATTTGTTGAAAAATGGTTGCCCCACTACATTGCAGATGGTCGTAGCTACCTCACAGTCGCCATTGGCTGCACTGGAGGGCAACATCGCTCAGTCTATCTGGTTAGTCGAATCATGACCCATTTTCTCGCTCAACCAGATTTAGCTGCGCTCAATATCAATTTTTTAAGTCGTGACCGCGAGCTAGACTCAATCCCTGTAAAAGCAATTTAATCGGTTGCGGTAAACCGTACTTTCCAAGCTGATGCAAGGAGACCCACTTCAAATCCTCATTGGAGAATGTCACGACATCGCTAGCAACTACATGCCAAATCTGCATCCATAGCCGTCTATGGGTAAAGACATGTTTAATTTCCAACCCCCGCTCAACCGACTGACAAGCGTTCACGGTGGCAGAGGTCTTTTCTTCAGGCAGCACTAGATTCAGCAATTCCTTGGCAGTCAAAGTGACCTGACCTACTATTGCATTATTAGCAGAAATTCGCTCTTTCGCTCTCCAGGCTGATTCAGGCAAAGACCAGAGTCCACCCCAAATTGCTTTGTCAGGACGCTTTTGTAATAACACTGAATCGCCATGCCTCAACACCAACATATCGCAATCAAATTCGGGAGATTTTGCTTTCACAAGCTTGCGTGGCAATAGCAATACTTGATCACTAAGATTGGCCTGGCACTCCTTAGCAAAAGGGCACCGCTTTGTGCCACTCAAGCAGACGGGCTTACGAGAGGTACACCAGGTTGCGCCAAAGTCCATCAAGGCTTGGGTATATACCGGCATATCTTGAGGATTCTTAGGAAGCAATTTTTCAGCCAACGTCCATAGTCGATCATTGACGGTCTTCTCTTGCAGTGCGCCTTCCACTCCAAATAAACGCGCCAGAATGCGCTTCACATTGGCATCCAAAATGGGTGCTCGTTCATAAAAAGCAAAGGCTGCAATTGCGCCCGCAGTGGATCTACCAATTCCCTTTAATTGCTCAAGAAAAATAGGATCGCTCGGAAATTTACCCCCAAACTCTTCCATCACTTGATTTGCGCAAATATGCAAATTACGAGCACGCGAGTAATAACCGAGTCCAGCCCATTCAGCCAAGACATCATCCAATGGCGCGGCAGCCAATTTCTTGACCGTCGGAAAACGTTTCATGAAGCGTGGGTAGCGCTCTAAGACTGTAGCCACCTGGGTTTGTTGCAACATGATTTCAGAAACCCATACAGCGTAGGGGTCTCGAATACTTTGCCAAGGCAGACCCTGACGCCCATCCAAGCCATGCCAGGCAATCAGTTTTTTGGCGAAGTGTTTGATTAACGCTTCTGACATTGGGGGCAAAAATAGGTGGAGCGCTGACCTTGCACTATTTGCTTAATCAGCGTCTTACACACCTTGCAAGCTTGATCTTTTCGATCATAGACTTTGGTCTGCACCATAAAGTGCCCTGGATTACCTTCGTTGTTCACAAAGTCTTTCAAAGTACTGCCACCAGCATCAATGGCCTTTTTCAGAATCAATCTCACGGCGGCAGCCAATCGAGAGCACTGCGGACGCGTTAACTTTCCAGCCGCTTTTGCCGGATGAATGCCAGCCTCAAACAAACTTTCAGAGCAATAAATATTACCGACACCAACCACTGCCTGCCCAGCCAATAAAAATTGTTTTACCGCAACACTGCGTTTACGAGAGTGCCGATATAAAACATCCGCACCCAGTTCGCCCGCAAACTCTGGTGAAAAAGGTTCGACTCCGAGCTTCTGCAAGAGGGCATTTTTCTCAATGGGCCCTTTGGATTTTGGATGCCATAAAACGGCGCCAAATTTACGGGGATCATGCAAACGCAAACTCAGTTTGTCAAACTCGAAGGTCACTCGATCATGCGGCTTAAGGGGATCACCGCTGGGAAGTACGCGTAAGGTTCCGGTCATACCCAGATGGAGCAACAAATAGCCCGTATCCATTTCCATCAATAAATATTTGCCACGACGTTTTATCCCTAAAACCTTCTGGCCAGAAAGTAGCTTATCCAAATTGCTAGGTACAGGCCAACGCAAACGGCCGTCAATAATTTTGACGGCACTAAGCTTACGCCCCTCTAAATGAGGCTGGATACCCAATCGGGTAACTTCGACTTCTGGGAGTTCTGGCATCAATGGATTGTAGATTCGGAGATTAGAATGTGCTTATGACCAAATTTTCACTAAAGCCTCTTTTACGGGCCTTATTGCTCACAACGGGAATAGGAATCAGTCTTTCCTGTAGCTACGCCATTGCCAGAACCAGCAGCATTGAAAGCGGTGAAGGGGTGTTTGAGGTGCTAGCCTCTGAAATCGCCCTGCAACGGGGTGAGGCTGGCTTAGCCTACAACACCTATTTGGAGCTCGCACGGAAGCTCGATGATCCTCGTTTGGCACAAAGGGCCATGGAGATTGCGATTGCCGCTGGCGCGCCTGATTTAGCATTACAAGCAGCCCAAACTTGGGATAACCTGGCTGGACCGAAACAGATCCAACCCAAGGAGGTGCTGATCACCCTCCTAATTTTGAATCAACGCTGGTCAGATGCGGTTAGCCCCGCTATTACGCTTTTGCATCAGCAAACCCCTGTGCAACGTGAAAATACCTTGTTGCAGATTCAGGCCTTGCTGTCTAAAGCCAGCGATGAGTCAGATGCCTTGCGGGCTTTTTATGAAATTGTTTCGAGCTTAAAACCCGAGCCAAAAGACCCTGGACTTCTCTACACCTATGCGATGTCTGCAGAAAAGGCTGGGCATATCGACGTAATGGAAAAGACCTTGCGTGAGATCTTGCGCAAAAATCCCAATGATGTGAATAGCCTGAACGCATTGGGTTACTCGCTTGCTGATCGCAATCAAAAATTGCCTGAAGCTTTCAAACTCATTAGCAAAGCACATCAACTGTCCCCTAAAGATGGTTTTATTTTGGATAGTCTTGGATGGGTCAACTTCCGCATGGGCAAAAATGCCTTAGCACTTGAACAACTCCAGCAAGCGTTCGACATCAAACCCGAAGCAGATATTGCTGCGCACATGGGTGAAGTCTTGTGGACCATGAATCGTCCAGTTGAAGCAGAAGACGTATGGCGCAAAGGCCAGCAATTAGATGCCAATAACCCCACCCTCAAAGAAACTTTAAATCGATTAAAGCCGGATTGGTCGGTAGCTGATACCGCCCTCAAAGGCACATGGGATGGTCGTTTCGCAGTAAAGGTCACCGGCATAACCGAAAGCAATAATCAAGGTGGCTCTGGTGGATTCACCTTAACCCAAGATGCGCTAACGGATGTATTGGAAATTCGCAATCCCGTTGGTGGCGCGATTGCCAAAATTACGATTAAGCCTGGAGAAGCCTCGCTAGAGCGCGACGGTCAAGTGACTACTGCAATTGATGCAGATACGCTGATTCAGAATGCATTGGGACTACCACTGCCTGCGCGCGGTCTATCCGATTGGTTGCGTGGACAAACTCGCCCAGGTAGCAATGCAAGTGTTGAGCGCAATGCCAAAGGCCAAGTAAGCAAAATTACTCAAGATGGCTGGACCTTAAATTACCACTGGGGCAATTCTCAGCGTTTAGAAAAACTGATGTTGACTCGGAGCTCTAATCTCGGGTCCATTGATATCCGCCTGGTATTTGATACTCCGAATGAATGAAGTTGGAACGACGAGGGCCGCTTTAGAACTTCGCTGCCCTGCAAAGCTCAACCTCTTTCTTCATATCATTGGACATCGTGCGGATGGATACCACCTACTGCAATCTGTTTTTCAGCTCATTGACTGGTGCGATCTACTCACACTAAGGCGCATTCCTGAAAATGAGATTCGCCGCATCGACCCTATTCCGGGTGTGCCACCACAACAGGATTTGGTGGTCCGCGCCGCTCAGTTGTTAAAAGATTTCTGCCAGATTGATCAGGGCGTGGAGATTCGCCTAGAAAAGATCATTCCGATGGGAGCAGGGCTGGGTGGTGGATCCTCAGATGCGGCCTCCACCCTCATCGGCCTTAATCACCTATGGAATCTGCATCTTGATATCCACACTTTGAGCCAACTCGGACTAAAACTCGGCGCAGATGTGCCATTTTTCATCTTTGGGCAAAACGCTTTTGTTGAGGGTATTGGGGAGAAATTACAAGAAATCTCCCTGGAAACTCAAGACTTTGTGGTGATCTTCCCCAATCAAGGCATCGCAACCGCGCAGATTTTTCAAGACCCTCAATTGACCCGAGATCACGCTCCGATTACAATAGATCGCTTTCTTGCATCGCCAAGGTCATATCAGTCAAATGATTGTCAGGCAGTAGCGGTGCGGAATTGTCCTGAAGTGAAGCAAGCATTAGATTGGATTGACAAGACACTGCCAAACTCGGCGCCTTGTATGTCTGGCTCTGGAAGTAGCGTATTTGCCGCCTTAGACCCTAAGACGGATATCGCAAAACTAGAAAATCTCCTGCAAAATCTTCCTAAAGGATGGATAGGTCGAATTGTTCGAGGGCTAAATAAAAATCCCGCTTACAATTTGATTTCTTCAGATTAAGCTGTAGGGGAATCGCCAAGCTGGTTAAGGCACTGGATTTTGATTCCAGCATGCGAAGGTTCGAATCCTTCTTCCCCTGCCAATTACTGTAGATACGACCTCAAGACATCCATTCGACCCCACCAAAACTCCAAAATCACTTATGTCCGCTCCAATGAACGCTGATTTACTGACTCTTTTCACAGGCAATGCAAATCCGGTTTTGGCCCATGCGGTTGCCAAAGAGCTAAGCCTCCCGATGGGAAAAGCATTTGTTGGTCGGTTCTCTGATGGTGAAATTCAGGTAGAAATTCAAGAGAATGTCCGCGGCAAAAATGTCGTAGTCATTCAGTCCACATGTGCTCCAACGAATGACAGCTTGATGGAACTCATGATTATGATTGACGCCCTCAAGCGAGCATCAGCAAGCCGCATAACCGCAGTGATCCCTTACTTCGGTTACGCTAGACAAGACCGTCGCCCCCGTTCGGCACGGGTTGCCATCTCCGCCAGGATCGTTGCTAACATGCTCCAATCCGTTGCAGGCGTTGAGCGTGTTTTAACCATGGATCTCCATGCCGACCAAATTCAGGGCTTTTTTGATATCCCCGTAGATAACATCTACTCATCACCGGTACTGCTTGCTGATCTCCAAGCTCAGAAGACCCAAAAAGACCTCCTCATTGTTTCACCAGACATTGGCGGCGTTGTTCGCGCCCGCGCAATGGCTAAGCAATTGGGTACAGATTTGGCGATTATTGATAAACGTCGCCCTAAAGCAAATGTCTCCGAAGTAATGCACCTTATCGGCGAAGTAGAAGGCCGTCACTGCGTCATCATGGATGACATCATTGATACCGGTGGAACGCTCTGTAAGGCTGCTGAAGCTCTTAAAGAGCGCGGCGCTAAGGGCGTTACCGCTTACTGTACTCACGCCGTCCTCTCTGGCGGTGCTGTAGCCCGAATTGCCGCCTCCGAGTTAGATGAATTGGTTGTTACCGACACCATCCCACTCACTGCAGAGGCATTAAAGGTCGCAAAAATCCGTCAATTAAGTGTTGCTCCTATCCTCGCTGAAACCCTTTCCCGCATTAGCAAGGGTGATTCAGTGATGTCGATGTTTGCCGAATAAGCTAAAAATAGCGTTTCTAGCACTGTTTTTAGCAGTTTTGAGGCTTTTCTAGGCAAAAACTGCTATTCCCACGATATAATCAAAGGCTTTTCTGTTTGGTCGCGAACGGAAATTAACCTTAATTTAGGAATTGAATATGAAAGTAGTAGCCTTTGAAAGAAGCGTACAGGGAACGGGTGCGAGCCGCCGTCTGCGCAACTCCGGTAAAACTCCGGGAATTATCTATGGCGGTAAAGACGCCGTATCAGTCATTGAGTTGGATCACAACGCACTGTTCCATGCTCTCCGTAAGGAAGCATTCCACTCGTCCATCCTTGATCTTGAAATCGACGGAAAAGCACAAAAAGTGCTGTTGCGCGACTATCAAATGCACCCATTCAAGCCTTTGGTTCTGCACATCGACTTCCAGCGCGTTTCTGCGACTGAGAAAGTTCACATGCGCGTTCCATTGCATTTCGTGAACGCTGACTCTTCAGCGGCCGTGAAATTACAAGGCGCAGTATTAAGCCATATCTCCACTGAGTTGGAAGTGTCTTGCTTGCCAGCAGACTTGCCAGAGTTCATTGAAGTGGACTTGGGCAATATCGAAGTTGGCCATGGTATTCATGCCAAAGACATCACATTGCCAAAAGGCGTTTCCTTGGTATTGCATGTTGAGCAAGAAAACCCAGTATTAGCTAATGCACGTATCCCAACAGTGAAATCTGCCGATACTGAAGCTGCTCCAGCTGCAGGAGCTCCGGCTGCTGAAGCTGCAAAAGATAAAGCTTAATTATTTAAGCGCTATCTTTGCGACAGAGGAAGCCCGCTACCAAGCGGGTTTTCTTTTTTGTAGAAATGCTTTTATCCTTAAGCACACATCATGATTAAATTAATTGTTGGCCTTGGTAATCCAGGCGAAGAACATGTAGAAGATCGGCACAATGCAGGCTTCTGGTTTGTGGACGCCTTGGCCAAACAATTCAATACCCGCTTTGAAACTGAGAAACGTTTTCATGGAAAAGTAGCCAAGGCTAAGTGGGATGGAGAAGATCTCTTCTTATTAAAGCCAAGCACTTATATGAATTTGAGTGGTCAGGCCGTAGGAGCGCTTTGCCGCTTTCACAAAATTGCGCCTCAAGATGTGCTCGTAGTGCAAGATGAGCTCGACCTCAAACCCGGCACAGCACGCATTAAGCTTGGTGGTGGCACCGGCGGACACAATGGCTTAAAAGACATCCAAGCCCACCTTGGAACCCCAGACTACTGGCGCTTGCGCCTAGGCATTGGCCACCCTCGTGATCTCGCTGGTGAAGGCGCACGCCCCATGGATGTCGCTGACTATGTGTTGAGAAGGCCGTTACAGGTGGAGCAAAAACAAATCGGTGCCAGTATTGAAAATGGATTGCAGGTCTTGCCTGTGTTTCTGAGGGGCGATGCCCAAGCAGCCATGCTGGAATTGCATTCCAAAACAAATTAAGCGGTACTAGTGCACCTACCGCAATACTTATTTAGCGAGTGCTTTTTTGGCGGCAGTGAGTTGCTGGTACTTGACCATTAACTGCGTTTGATTTTCTGGAACTGCCGGATTTAGTGGAATGCAGTCAACTGGGCAGACTTGTTGGCATTGCGGGGCATCGTAGTGGCCAACGCATTCAGTACACTTACTGGGATCAATCTCGTAGATCTCCAGACCCATATAAATCGCATCATTAGGACATTCAGGCTCACACACATCACAGTTGATGCATTCGTCCGTAATCATTAAGGCCATCTTATTAGTCGCCAGCCTTACTCTTTATTTTGATTGGCGCTAGCAATCTTTTTGACTAGCCATTTCTCTACCGATGGGAATACAAACTTGCTGACATCACCACCCATGGATGCAATCTCACGAACAAAAGTACCGGAGATAAATTGATATTGATCTGACGGGGTTAAGAAGAGGGTTTCAACATCGGGCAAGAGGTAACGGTTCATGCCTGCCATCTGAAACTCGTATTCAAAATCGGACACTGCACGTAAGCCACGCACAATCACGCGAGCATTGTGCTCACGGGCAAAATCTTTTAATAAGCCAGTAAAGCCCACAATCTTCACATTGGAATAATGGCCAAGCACTTCTTTGGCAATTTCAATGCGCTCTTCCAAGCTGAAGAAGGGGCGCTTACTACGACTATCAGCCACGCCAACGATGAGCTCACCAAAAATGCTTGAGGCACGACGCACTAAGTCTTCATGACCACGAGTAAAAGGATCAAATGTTCCAGGGTATACAGCAACAGTCATAACGCTCCTAAGGCTTTATCAGCTACAGGCAAGAGTTTAGTCCCTTATAGAGCGAAATAGACAAGCTTTTACCTGACCAGCCTCTAGGTATTTTCCACAATGCCAGTTGGGCACTAGGGCCTCAATTTGCTCACGCGAGCGACTGGCAGGAAACTCCACATAAATTCCTCCGCCTGTGCTGTCATCGCAAATTCGGGCTGCCTCTACCAATGCTTGATTTAATAAACCCTCCTCCTGAAAGGGTGGATCTATAAAAATCAAGTTGCTAGAGTGATCAGCCTGCTGTTTCAAAAACGCTAAGCTATCTCTGTGAAAAATCTGCACAGCCCCAGGGACCGGAGAAGACTGCAACAAAGCAAAATTAGCCATTAGGTTGGCATGAGCCTTCTTCTCTTTTTCCAATAGAGTCACAGAATTGGCATGACGTGATGCCGCCTCAAAACCCAAAGCGCCTGTACCAGCGAATAAGTCCAAACAGTTCAAGCCCGTCAAATCCTGCCCCAACCAATTAAATACAGTTTCGCGAATACGGTCAGTGCTTGGGCGCAAGCCTGGCAGGTCCAGAACATTTAATAAGCGACTTCGCCAAATGCCCCCAATAATGCGGATTTTCTTAGGGGGCTCTGAATGCCTCCCCAACTGAGCTGACTTGGCTGGCTTATTTATTTTTAGCTCCCAAGACCACGATCTTCATGCGATCCATGGCTAGGTATTTTTGGAATGCCGCCTTTACTTGCCCCAAGGTCACTGCATCAACTTGCTTAGTCCACACTTCCATCGTATCGAGCGGTAAATTATTCCAAGCAATGGATGAGACATTGTCGAGTAACTTGCGGTTGTTATCAATTCTCAAGGGGTAGCCGTTGATGAGATTGGCCTTAGCCGCATCGAGTTCGGCTTGCGTAGGTCCATTGGCGATAAATTGTTCAATCGTCGAGCTCATCACCTCAAGCGCCAAAGTGGCCTGATCATTCTTAGTTTGTAGGCCCGCTTGAAATATCCCCGCATCCTTACCGGGAGCAAAGTAACTGAATACGCTATATGCAAGCCCGCGCTTTTCACGAACCTCTGACATTAGGCGAGCTACAAAGCCACCACCACCCAACACATAATTTCCCACCATCAAGGGAAAGTAATCAGGGTTGCTACGGGTCACAGCAGTCATCCCCATGGCGATATGTGCTTGTTGAGAATCAAAGGGAATGTTGACTTCACGTTGACTGAGAGTCTCAATAGGTGAGCGCTCAAACTCAGGGAGTTTGGCAATGGCAGGGCCAGCCTGAGAAATCTGTTGCAATAAGGCCTGAACAATCTCACTAGCTTCAGGTTTACTAACATCACCCACGATGCTAATAATCATCCTGTCGCCACGATAAAACTGTTTATGGAACTGCTGCAAATCCAGTGCGCTGATATTGGCAATACTTTGTACCGTTGGTGAATTGCCCAGTGGGTAATCCCCATAAACCAACTTTCTAAAGCGACGATCTAATACCGCTTCAGGCTTAGTCTCCGACTCCAATAAGGCCGTAGTCATTCTTTGTTTCTCACGCACCAAAATCTTAGAGTCATAAGTCGGGGCACTTAACATTGCTGAAGCCAACCGAACTACGCGATCGCGCAAATCCTTTCTACTTAAAGTCCGAATACGCATGACGGCACGTTCACCACTGACAGAAACACCGACATTCGCACCGAGGTCTGCAATCTCATCGGCAATTTGCGCCTCTGTAAGCGAGCTCTGACCTGACTTCGCGCCATAACTCATCAACTCCCCAGCCACGGTTGCCAACCCACTCTTAGCAGCTGGATCATATCGATCACCAGCATCAATGCTGATCTCAATATCGACCATGGGTAAAGCTTTGGTTTGCACGAAATAGGCTTGAGCACCTTTGACAGAATCTAATTTCTCAATGGGCAAGATAGCTTGGGCAGATGACAGCACTCCCAGTAACAATATAGAAGCTAAGAAACATTGCTGAATCGATTTTCTCATTAGCATTATTTACCTCCTTGCTTGTTCTCGCCAGACTGACGTGCCTGCGGATCTAAGACTGCGATCGTCAATCCCTCATCCACTAAATATTTTTTGGCAACTGCCTGTACTTGAGCAGGTGTAATGGTTTGCATTTTCTCCAACATGAGATCAATTTCTCGCCAAGAAAATCCCGCCATCTCCGTGCTACCAATTTCCATAGCCTGACCAAAGATGGAGTCACGCTTATAAATTTGCTCAGACAAGATGCGCACCTGAATACGCTTTAACTCAGACTCCAAAATTCCCTTATCGGCAATTTCTTTTAATACTTTACGAATACTGCTTTCGGCCTGCGACACCGTTCTGCCTTTGGCCATACTGCTGCTGATCAAAAATAGTTCTGGGCCCCTGGAGACCATGTCGTAACCCACACCCACATCATTAACCACGCGCTCTTGCTTAACGAGTACCCGATTTAAACGGGCATTGTCATAGCCATCTAAGACAGCAGCCAACAGCTCTAGCGCATAGGGCTCATCATCATCTAACTTGCCTGGCTGCAGCTTGGGCACTTTCCAAGCCATCGATAACTGTGCGCTATCGGCAGGCGCCTTCACTTGTACGCGCTTCACCCCTTTTTGTGGCGGCTCTACTTGAGGCTTACGTACCGGCAACTCTCCAACAGATGCAGCGCCATAATATTTTTCAACCGCCCTCAAAATAATCTGGGGCTCCACATCACCAGCAATCACTACGGTTGCATTGTTAGGCTTGTACCAACTGCGGTACCAGTCACGCGCATCGGCAGCCTTCATATTCTCAAGATCGTTCATCCAACCCACTACTGGGTGACGATAAGGCGAGCTCATATAGGCAGTTGCCATTAAGGATTCATTCAGTAAGCTGCTGGGATTATCTTCGGTGCGCAGACGACGCTCTTCCATCACTACCTGAATTTCTTTTAAGAATTCCGCATCATCAAAATTGAGGTTTGACATACGATCCGCCTCAAGTTTGATCACCTCGTCGATCTTTGACTTTTCTACCTGCTGAAAATACGCGGTGTAATCACGAGAGGTAAAGGCATTCTCACGCCCACCTACCGCGGCAACCAAGCGAGAAAATTCACCCGCCTTCACTTTATCGGTACCCTTAAACATCATGTGTTCAAGCACATGAGCCGTCCCAGTGCGGCCATTAACCTCATCCATTGACCCAGCGCGATACCAAACCATATGGGCAACCGTCGGGGCGCGATGATCTTCACGCACAATCAGCTTGAGCCCGTTGGAAAGCTGAAACTCATGAGTACTCGATAGCCCACTCTCTGGTGCCGCCCAAGCACACTGACTGCACATCATTAAATAGAAAGAAAAGCGAAGTAAAGTGGAGCGCATCTGTAAGATCACCATATCCCAAGAATTAAATTGATAAGATGCAAGGATTAAATTGTATCGATTATGTTCGGCCTACGTAAAACCCTCGGATCCCTATTCAAATCAAATCAGACTGATGAAGCCTGGTTTGATGCCCTAGAAGAATCTCTCATCCTCAGCGATGTGGGTCTACCTACGACTGAGCAATTGATTGGCAAGCTCCGTAAGGCTGCCAAGTCAGAAAAGGCGAATAACCCAGAAGACCTCCAAAAATTATTAATCCAAGAAGTTGCCAGCCTAATAAGGCCTTTGGAGCCAATCCCCAATCCGCTATACACCCATGATCAAAAAGCGGTGCCTGAGGTATGGCTTGTCATCGGCGTCAATGGTGCAGGCAAGACAACCACCATCGGCAAGCTCTGTCGCCTCTTTCAGTCCCAAGGCAAGTCTGTTTTGCTGGCAGCCGGCGATACCTTTCGAGCGGCAGCGCGCAATCAACTCCTGGAATGGGGTGGTCGCAACCAAGTGGACGTAATAACCCAAGAAAGCGGTGATGCTGCTGCCGTAGCCCACGATGCCATCCACGCCGCCATCTCGCGTAAGAGCGATATTTTGATTATTGATACTGCTGGACGTCTAGCCACGCAAGATCACCTTATGGAAGAGTTGAAGAAGGTCAAAAGAGTCATCGGCAAGGCCCTTCCTGGGGCGCCTCACCAGACTTTGCTGGTACTTGATGGCAATACAGGTCAAAACGGTTTAAGCCAAGTAAAGGCCTTTCATGCGGCTTTGGGTCTAAGCGCCTTAATCGTGACCAAACTCGATGGCACCGCCAAGGGGGGTGTCATTTGTGCGCTTGCCCACATCCTCAGCGATCAGACAAAGCCAGCGATATTGGCCCTCGGTAAAGGAGAGGGAATTGACGATTTAGCCCCCTTCACTGCCGAACAGTATTCTTCTGAATTGTTCAATTAAATCATTGGCTTACAAGCTTAAAAAACCATTAGCACTCACTTGACAAGAGTGCTAAAATAGAGCCATATCAATACCTAAAATATAAAAAGAAAATGGTTCAAAAGAAAGCATTTAATCCGCAATTGCAAGCAAGGCAAACACTGCCGGCAGCGCAGACTGCTGCGGCTTCGCTTGCTTTTCCGATGTTGCCTTCCTTGGGGGTTGGCACACTCGACTCTTACATCTCGTATGTAAATCGCGTACCCATGCTCAGCGCCGCGGAAGAACTCCATCTGGCGCAAGAATTTCGTCGTACTGAAAATGTGGATGCCGCCAAAACCTTGGTGCTCTCACACCTCCGCTTAGTGGTCTCTGTTGCCCGTCAATATTTGGGCTACGGCATTCCGCATGCCGACTTAATTCAGGAAGGCAATGTGGGTCTCATGAAGGCCGTCAAACGCTACGACCCCGACCAAGGTGCGCGCTTAGTCTCCTATGCCATCCATTGGATTAAGGCCGAGATCCATGAGTACATCCTTAAAAATTGGCGCTTGGTCAAAGTGGCCACAACCAAAGCGCAGCGCAAGCTATTCTTTAATTTGCGCAGCAATAAACCGACTCTCGCCGCTCTCACCCCAAAAGAAATTGACGCTTTAGCTAAGGCTCTCGATGTGAAGGGCTCTGATGTGAAAGAGATGGAGATGCGCCTCGCTGGCGGTGATGTCGCCCTAGAGGGTGACGACAATGATGATGAATCCGCCTATGCACCGATTCAATGGTTAGCTGATAACAGCCAAGAACCTACCGAGATGATGGCCGCGGCTGCAACCGATGCTTTACATGGCCCTCGATTAGATCAGGCGCTCATGGCTTTGGATGAGCGTAGTCGTAACATTGTTCAATCACGCTGGTTAGCGATGGATGCGGATGGCAATGGTACAAAAACATTGCACGATCTCGCCAGTGAATATGGCATCTCAGCAGAGCGTGTTCGCCAGATCGAAACATCCGCCCTCAAAAAGATGCGTGGCCTGCTACAAGCGCAAGCCGCTTCAATTTAACGAAGTAACTCCTTCAAGTCTTGCGCCAAGGTTTCCGGACCTTGGGCATGCTTGATATAAAGGCGCAAATGGCCTTCCGGGTCAAAAGCATAACTTCCTGCTGTGTGATCTATAGTGTATGAGCCTGGGCTAATGCCAGGCACCTTCTTGTAATAAATCTTAAAGTCTTTTGTCACCTTCTCTAATGCAGCCTGATCTGCTGGACGCAATCCCAAGAAGCGCGAATTAAATGCGGGGACATACTGCTTCAGAATGGCTGCGGTATCTCGCTCGGGATCTACCGTTACAAATAAGACCTGCACCTTCTCTGCCTGCGGCCCCAACAAGGTCATAGCCTGCTGCATCTCAATCAGTGTCGTTGGACAAACATCAGGGCACTGCGTGTAACCAAAGAACATTACAACGACCTTACCCTTAAAGTCCTCCAGAGTTCTGACATTGCCGTCGGTATCAAGCAAGCTAAAGTCGGTACCAAAGGCCTTGCTACCAGTAATGTCGATGTTCTTAAAGCTTGACTGAGGACTACAAGCAACTACAAGCAATCCCAATAGCGACAAGAGCAAGATGCGAGCGATACGGCAGACTAATGTTGAGGAATTCATATTCATCTCAAATGAAATAGTGATCTATTAAGAGTGCTGCAAACAAGAGAGATAAATAGGTAATCGAAAATCTGAAGGTCTTCTTGGCCAGCGCATCGCTATAGGAAACGAACAACGCAATGACATAAGCCAGGAATATCAACCCAAGGATCATTGCGGAGACCAGGTATACCATGCCACTCATCCCATAAATATAAGGAAGCAAAGTAGCGGCTATCAAGATCAGGGTGTATAGCAAGATATTGAGAAGCGTAAAGCGCTCCCCATGAGTGACTGGCAACATTGGCAAGCCACTCTGTACATAATCATCGCGACGATACAAAGCCAGCGCCCAAAAGTGTGGAGGGGTCCAAACAAAAATAATCAAGACCAACAGCCAGGCTTCTGCAGACAGGCCATTAGTCACTGCCGCCCAACCTAAGGCGGGCGGCATTGCGCCAGAGAGCCCACCAATCACAATATTTTGCGGAGTTGCAGGCTTAAGCAACCAGGTATAGATCACGGCGTATCCAACAAATGTCGCCACGGTGAGCCACATGGTTAATGGGTTACAAAAATTCCATAAGATCACCATTC
The DNA here is from genome assembly GCA_947374315.1 of Burkholderiaceae bacterium. The sequence continues at coordinate 48,185 of CANCBK010000001.1, forward strand.
CCAAACTACCGAGAACAATTGAAAAAATAGTAATGTGAAAAGGCGTTACCTCACCCGTGGCGGATGGCCTCCATGCAGTCCGTTTCATCTTCGCATCTACTGCCTGCTCAATCAAACAGTTCATTGCAAAGGCTGCGCCAGCCAATAACCAAATGCCAACAATCCCACCAATGAGCACTGGATAAGGAACCATGCCCGGAGTTGCCAAGAACATACCAATCACCGCGCAGAAAACAGCAAGCTGAGTGACGCGAGGTTTGGTAAGAACCCAATATTGACGCCAGCGTGGCATCGCTACAGGTGCGGAGGAAATGGGGCTGCTCATGATGATTAGGCTATCTTAATATGAATGGGTGCACTCCAAGAGGACCAGCGGCTTAAGCGAACTAGGCAGAACACTAAAGCGGCTGAACCAGCGGTATGCATTAAGGCGGCAAAGAGTGGCCACTGAAAGACCACATTAGAGATACCCGTAAGCGCCTGAAGGATGAGCAAGGCGAGCAGTAACTTGGCAACACGACTCATTTCCGAGGATGTCGAATGGCTCAGCTTCAGAGCGTTCATTGCCAACAAACCAAGTGTCACTAGGGCAATCATAGCGAACACCCGATGGGCCCAATGAATTGTCTGTAAAGCCATAGGGGTAATAGACTCCCCTTGAGCGGTGAGGCCCAATTTACGCCACAAAGTAAACCCTTCCTGCCAAGCAGTTGCTGGCCAGAAAGACCCCAGACAAGTTGGGAAATCAGGACAAGCGAGTACGGCGTAATTGGTGCTGACCCATGCGCCCAAGAAGATCTGCATCGTTAGCGCAATAAAAGCAATCGATAGTAACTTGGCAGAAAGGGGGCTAACCTGAAGCTGGTGGATGGAAGCTTTTTTATCACCCCATGCTTGTTGTGCATATGCCGTTAAAGAAGCAAGCAAGAGTAAGGCCAACATCAGGTGAATAGTCACAATGATGGGTTGTAATTTCAGGGTAACTGTCCAGGCCCCAAATGCTCCCTGAATACAAACCAAGCTAAGCAAACCAAGACTTCTTAATGCAGGTTTCTTACCAAATTCCTTCAGCTTGCTCCAGGCCAACCCCGCCTGAATCAAAATCAAGGTGCCCACCGTCATTGCTAAATAACGGTGAATCATTTCGATCCAAGCCTTGAGCACTGTCACAGGTCCGGTAGGCATGCTAGCTTGAGCAAGCTGAATGTCACCAATCGCATGCCATGGGTTTGAAGTGCCATAACAGCCCGGCCAATCAGGACAACCTAGGCCGGAGTCCGTTAGACGGGTAAACGCACCGAAGACAATGAGGTCAAAAGTCATAAAGACTAAAACCCAATTCAGTTTTTGGAAAAAGTCATAGCCCGGCCTTGTCCATAGATACGTCAAAGGCAACCCAGCAAAAATAATGGCGATTGCCGCCAATTCACCCAGTAGCGACAGACTACTCATTGCAAGTTCTCACCTTTACGATTGAGGCGCAGCAGCTTTTCCAAATCCTTTTTAATGTTGCCAAACTCTTTTGGGGAATGGGTAACAGAAAAGACCATCATTTTCGCAGGACTAGGATCAATCAACTGAATCTTTTGGCCTGCGCCATCACGATTAAGCCAAGCCTCAAACTCAGCCCTTAGTTTGGGATCCGCCGGTAAATTAATAATCTGAAACCCTGCCATCTGCTGATCATAGGCCAGCAATACTTCTGGATCGACTGGCTTACCATCCGTATTAATCCATATTAATTGCACCCGCCCGCTTTCACGACCCACTGCAATACGCAACTGACGCATGAGATATAGGGCCTCTAGGCACGATTCATTTTTTACAGTACATTCCCCTGCAGGTCGAGCGACTAGCAAAGTCCACTTACCATTAAAAGGAATATCAAACCAAGCGGGATTCAACTCTTGTATAGGTTGGACCAAAGTCCCAAAATTGGTTTTTCCACCTTCTGGTTTAAATACGTAATAGGCTAGATAAGAGGCAATCACCGGGGCAGCGCAAGCCAGCAGTAAAAAAAGCATCTGCAAGCGGCCACGGCGAGTCCGGGCATTAATCTTGGACGCATCAGTTTGCGATGCCGGAATCAATAACTCTTTATCACTCACACTCTATCTCCATTGACATCAAGCTCTCGCCGATATTTCATGAGCCCATTAATGAGCCAGAACAAAAATCCTGATAAGGCCAGCGCGAACCACTGAAAGGCATAAGCATAATGGCGATCGACTCCGTTTGTTGGGAGCGGCCAATTTCTGACCAAGCCATCATTCTTAGCCGAATTGGATTCTCTCAATATGAAGGGGAGTTGCGCCCAGCCGTGGCTTTGGGCCTCAAATGCCAAATCAAAATTTTGCTCTATGCGGGGCTTAGTTTTAGCATCACCTTTTTGGCCTAACTCATAAACCCTTCCAGGATGAGGGAAGACAACACCCTCAATCACTACCAAACCATCTGGAGTCTGGATGGGTGGTAGCTCGATACGATTTTCATTATTGCGAGGAGCCCAGCCTCGATTTACCCACAAGATGTTTTCTTGGCCATCCAGCCTTAAGGGCGTCATTAAATAAAAACCCGATTGCGCCACATTACCAGCGCCACCTTCCGGAATAGGGCGAGGCCGGTTATCAAGCCAAATTGCTTCATCCTGAAGAAAGCGTCCACGGGCAATCATCCGACGCTCTGTGGCCTGATCTAAGCTGAAAGCATCTGCATTGGCATTCAGCATAGGCATCTGCAATTTGGCAGCCAAGGACTCGCCCAGGCGAATCTTCTGCTCTGCCCGACTAAGCTGCCAAATACCAGCGCTACAGCCAACCAAAATCACCACAAGGGCTGATAAAGTAGCGACTATACGATTAGTAATCAAGCTAGAAAATATATTCACAGGAGTATTTTGAGATGAAATGGATTATTCCAATTGCACTGCTAATGATTGTAGGAAGCTTAGGCTCGGCACTCTTTTTCATGATGAAAGATAAAGGTGGTAGCTCAAGAATGGTTCAGTCCCTTATGTTACGCATTGGACTTTCAATCATCTTGTTCCTTGGTATTTTGATTGCTCACTATTTTGGTTATATTGAAGCTACCGGCATTCGAGTAGGCACAAACTAAGCGCCATTAATAAAATCGAGAACCCAAAACAAATCGGGGCTTAACGCCCCGATGTTTATTGCCTTACATCCAGTAAACAGCGATGTAGAGACCTAGCCAGACAACGTCAACAAAGTGCCAGTACCAAGCGGCACCCTCAAACGCAAAATGATTCTCAGCAGTAAAGTCGCCACGAATCATGCGACGCAACACAATCGCTAACATTAAGCCGCCCAGGAATACGTGGAAGCCATGAAAACCAGTCAACATGAAGAAGGTGGATCCATAGATGCCTGAAGTTAATTTCAGGTTGAGCTCATGGTATGCATGGTAGTACTCGAAAGCCTGGAAGCATAAGAACACAAAACCAAGACCAACAGTTGCCGCCAACCCAATAATGGCTTTCTTCATGTGATTTTCACGAAGCGCATGATGAGCGTAAGTCACTGTTACACCAGAGCTCAAAAGCAACAAGGTGTTGATCGTTGGAATAGGCCACGGGCCCATGGTGGTGAACTTCTGCACCAAGCCTGCTGGGCCAGCATTAGGCCAAACAGCCGTAAAGTCAGGCCAAAGTAATTTACTCTCAACATCACCCATCCAAGGCATTGCAATATTGCGCGCATAGAACAATGCCGCAAAAAATGCGCCGAAGAACATAATTTCAGAAAAGATAAACCAAGCCATTGACCAGCGATAAGAGATATCAACGTTAATGCCGTTCTTGCCCGCATTTGACTCGGCAATCGTATCGCCGAACCAGTTGTAGAGCACAAATAAAACCCATAGAACGCCTACAGCAGTAAGTGGACCGCCCCAGGCTGCATGGTTTACCCAGCCAGACATACCAGCACCAAAGGCAAGTAAACCCAGTGCCGCCCTAGCTGGATGGCCAGATAGTCCAGGAACAAAATAGTAAGGGGTTGAATTGGATGACATCTTATTCTCTCTATTCAATCAAAAAATAATCAATGGGATACAACTGCTTTAACTATTAGGAGGAGTATGCCCATAAAAATTAAGGCACCTACTACTCCCGCAATAATAATGTGGATAAAACTTAATGAAGCTACATCGTCCTGCAAGCCTGATTTCTTACGAACACCCAAGAAGGCCCACAGGACCGCGACCATGGATTGCATAAAAGTACTTTTTTTACTCATGAGACCGATCTCGATTTAGGCGTTGTTGAGCCCGCAGGCTGCTGACCAACTCCCAACTCAAAGAAGGTATAAGACAAAGTAATGGTTTTCACATCATCCGGCAGCCCAGCATCAATAACAAATACCACTGGCATTTTTCGCACTTCATGCGCAGCCAATGTTTGCTGTTGAAAACAGAAACACTCTAATTTTGTGAAAAACTCCATCGCGCTTTTAGGGGCATAGCTTGGAATCGCTTGAGCTTCTACTGGGCGATCTAAATTATTAGAAACTACATACACAATTTCAGTCATCTCGCCGGGGTGAACTTCCAAAAAGTTCTTGACTGGGTGAAATGTAAATGGACCGCGACTATTGGAATCAAACTCAATAGTCACCACACGCGAATAATCCACCTGCGTGTTGCCTACTTTATTGGCGCTGTAAGCCCTAATACCGTAGTCATTCTTGCTGGTAATCACATTAATACCGGTCACTTTGCATAAAGCCTTATACATTGGCACTAACGCGTAACCAAAACCAAACATCATCACTGAAGCAATCAGTAACTTCAATAAGATTTGACGGTTAATAGAAGCAATCGCAGACATGACTATCTATTGAGAGTTAACTCAACACGCTCCGTTTAATCACAATGCCGATAAAGAAAATAATGGCAACGCTAAAAAGGATAAAACCCAATCTGCGATTGCTAGCAGATTGGGATTTTTGTAATGCTGTTTTAGATTCCTGCGGCATGCAACTCTTCAGCGCTAGGAGGAGTTTCAAATGTATGGTGTGGCGCTGGTGAAGGCACAGTCCACTCCAAACCTTTGGCGCCATCCCATGGCTTCATTGGAGCTTTTTCACCTTGACCACGGTAAGCCGGCATTACAACGAAGATCAAGAAGTAAACCTGAGACAAACCAAAGCCAAGTGCGCCGATAGAAGCTACCATATTGAAATCAGCAAACTGAGTTGGATAGTCAGCATAACGGCGTGGCATACCCGCTAAGCCCAAGAAGTGCATTGGGAAGAAAGTGATGTTGAAGAAAATCATGGAAGCCCAGAAATGGATCTTGCCGCGAGTTTCATTGGCCATGAAGCCAGTCCACTTTGGACACCAGTAGTAGAAACCAGCAAACATCGCAAACAATGAGCCTGCTACCAATACATAGTGGAAGTGAGCTACCACGTAATAGGTATCTTGCACACCAATATCAATTGGTGCCATTGCCAGGATGAGGCCAGTAAAGCCACCCATAGTAAATACGAAAATAAATCCAACAGCCCACAACATTGGAGTCTCAAATGTCATTGAGCCTTTCCACATTGTCGCCACCCAGTTAAAAATCTTCACGCCAGTTGGAACGGCAATCAACATCGTGGCGTACATGAAGAACAATTGACCAGTCACTGGCATACCCGTGGCAAACATGTGGTGAGCCCAAACGATGAATGACAAGATCGCAATAGATGCGGTTGCATAAACCATTGAGCTATAGCCAAACAATGTTTTTCTAGAGAAAGCAGGAATGATTTCGCTGATGATTCCGAACGCAGGAAGAATCATGATGTAAACCTCTGGATGACCGAAGAACCAGAAAATATGCTGGAACATGATTGGGTCACCGCCACCAACAGCAGAGAAGAATGAAGTTCCGAAATGGCGATCCGTCAGAACCATGGTAATTGCGCCGGCCAATACAGGCATTACAGCAATCAACAAATAAGCAGTAATCAACCAAGTCCAGCAGAACATTGGCATCTTCATCAATGTCAAACCAGGAGCACGCATGTTCAAGATGGTCACGATGATGTTAATCGAACCCATGATGGAAGATGCGCCTAGCAAATGCAACGCAAAAATAGCCATGTCTAAACCTGGGCCCATTTGTGAAGTCAATGGCGCATACAAAGTCCAACCGCCAGCAGGGGCGCCGCCTGGAGCCAAGAACGATCCAAACAACAAGCATGCAGCCACTGGCAGAATCCAGAAGCTAAAGTTATTCATACGAGCAAAAGCCATATCGGATGCGCCGATTTGCAATGGAACCATCCAGTTCGCAAATCCAACGAAGGCCGGCATGATCGCGCCAAACACCATCACCAGTCCGTGCATCGTAGTGAGCTGATTAAAAAACTCAGGACGGAAAAACTGTAGACCTGGTTGAAATAGCTCCAAGCGAATACCCAAAGCCATTACACCGCCAGCCAGTAAGCTGATGAATGAAAAAATCAGGTACATCGTACCGATGTCTTTGTGGTTCGTTGCGAACAACCAGCGACGCCAACCATGTGGCGTGTGATCATCATGCGCATCGTGATGTACGTGATCGTGGGCGGTAGAGACTGTGCTCATGGATTACTCCGGTTTCGTTTTATCTGTATTAGTTAATGGATTACTTGCCAGCATGTGCAGCAATAATGTCTTGGGTCTGAATCACTTCACCCGTCTTATTGCCCCATGAATTACGGGTATAGGTGATCACCGCAGCGATATCGCCGTCAGAAAGAACTCCGCCCCACTTCGGCATTGCATTTTTACCGTTGAGCAAAATATTGAATTGACCTTCTTTAGGGCCATTCACTACCTTACTGCCGTCCAGCGCTGGGAATGCGCCCGCGCCTTTACCGTTAGGTTGGTGACATGCTGCGCAATTGGCCGCATACACTTTTGCGCCACGCTCTTTTTGCTCATCCAATGTGTAAACCTTGGATGGATCATCGGAGGCCGCTGCCATTTCTTTTTTCTTCTGCTCTACCCATTTGGTGTAGTCGTCTTGGGAAACCACTTTGACAACAATCGGCATGAATGCGTGCTCAGCACCGCACAACTCTGAACATTGGCCACGATAAGTGCCAATCGTATCAACACGGAACCAAGTGTCACGAACAAAACCTGGAATCGCATCCTGCTTGACACCAAACGCTGGAATAGCCCATGAGTGAATCACGTCATTCGCAGTCGTAATCATGCGGATCTTTTTGCCAACCGGCACAACTACTTCATTATCGACTTCCATCAAATAGGTATTTGATTTAGGCGCTAAATTATTAATAGCCTCACGTGAAGTTGACATAGTGGACAAGAAGCTAATACCCTCGCCCTCACCTTTGATGTAGTCGTAACCCCATTTCCACTGGTAACCAGTAGTTTTAATGGTGATATCAGAGTTGGTAGTGTCTTTCATCGCAACCACTGTTTTTGTTGCTGGCAAAGCCATGCCAATCACGATCAACAATGGGATCACTGTCCAAATGATTTCAACTGTAGTGCTTTCATGGAAAGAGGCGGATTTCGCACCTAATGACTTGCGATGCTTCAGGATGGAATAGAACATCACACCAAACACGCCAATAAAGATGAGCGCGCAAATGACCAACATCATCCAATGCAACCAATGGATCTCTTGCATGATCTTAGTTGCTGGGGCAGTAAAGTTCATCTGCAACACGGCTGGGCCGCCCTGCATATTTTCAACCGCATGTGCAAATGCACTGCCAAAGGCTGCTACTAAATAGAGCGAAGCCCTAGTGACTTTTCCAAATAAATTCATCTTATTCTCTGTTCATTGTCGTGAACTTCTGCAGCAATACAGCCCCAGATAGTCCAAAAAAGCGATATCAAGCCAATACTTCCAGCGCTGATTATAGGGTTAATTAAGTCCGACAACAAACGAGATAAGCCATGCTCCCCTCAACCTTGGCAATGGTTTAAAAGATAGTAAGCACTCACACTTAAGCAGAATCACTCCTAGTCTTGCGTTGGATTTGATTTAGATCAATATAGGCCACGTGATCCTGTGCTTTAGCTAGGTGCTTGCCCAAAGCCCAAGCGTGCCCATAAACAAGCTCTAGGGTGAGTTTTTTAGGCAAATGGGTGAGGTCTGGAGCACCCTGATGCGAGGAATCGAGCAAATTGAAAGCCCTGGCATCGTCAAGCATCAGCAAATTAGACTCATAGTCTAAATTGAGAAACTCCATATCCATCACGGGATCAGAAAAACGCTCGCCGAGGAGTGCATCACCCATATCGTGCATATCCCAGGGGCTAGCCAATTTTTTCAATGGAAGCTCTTGAGCAAATTCTTCGGCACGGAGTTCTTTGGCGGTATCGGGACCCAAATAACTGAATGTCAGCAAACCGCCTTCTTTAAGTACTCGCCAGCACTCCTGCAGAAAATGCTGAGGATCGGCCAAATCCTGAATCAACAGTACGCTGAATATCAAATTGACAGAATTGTCAGGAAGATTAATTCGACCTGTTTTTTGGTAGTCCCTCACAGAAATCAGGGGGGCAGCTTTAAACCTAGAGTCCCATAAACGAGCAATCTTGAATCTGAATAAATCAAATCCAGATAATTCAGCTTCAGGCGCACTATGAAAACATATCCCAGGAAAGCGTTTTGTCAGAAAACGGGCATGTGCCCCCGGGAAATCCGGAATCACCAAGACATCCTTTGCCTCTAAGTTCACGATGTCTAATTTTTGCAACATACGGTCTGCAATTTCATCCTGAAGCCATCTGATTGATTGGGTCATTGGCTCAGTATACTCAGCAGCCGATGCGTCTAATAGAGAACACTTTCCAGGCTATTTGTTCACATCTATTGCCAAGCGCATGCATCGCTTGTGAAGTATTTCAGCAACATACGCTCTGCACTAAATGCACCGAAATATTGCTTGCGGAACAGCTACTCAATTACGAATGCTGCCATCAATGTGGACTGCTTCTACTAGCCGATGAAATTGCAGAACAACGCTGTCGGGAGTGCGCCCTCAATCCCCCCTACTTTGATCAGACCTTCTGCCTTGATCGATACGACGGCAGACTGCAATCCGCCTTGCATCAGTTGAAATATCATCGCCGACTTTCTTGTGCGCATGGACTGGCATCTGCATGGAATGCGCTCATGGCTGAAAGCTTAAAAGATCTTGAGGCAGACTATCTCTTACCAGTTCCACTCAGCCAAGAGAAGTTATGTGCCCGCGGCTTCAATCAAAGTTGGGAGTTGGCTAGGCGTCTTTGCTGCGAAGGCCATATCCATAAAAATCCCTATATCTTGATGCGTCATCATCACACCCAACATCAAGCCAATGAAAACCGCGCCAATCGTCACGCCGCTATTCGGGATATGTTCTACATCAACCCAAAATACGCAAGTCTTCTAGAGTCTGCAACAGTCATCGTATTTGACGATGTGATGACCAGCGGAGCAACCCTCAATGAAATTGCCCGAGTTCTGAAGGACAATGGCGTATCTCGTGTCATTAATTGGGTTCTACTGAGAACACTTCGTCCCTCATAAAGCAGATAGCGCAAAGACCAGAGCATGTTTAATATTGTCTTATTCGAACCAGAAATCCCGCCTAACACTGGGAACATCATTCGGTTGTGCGCCAATACAGGCGCTAAGTTGCATTTAATCGAACCGCTTGGCTTTCCCATGGAGGATGCCAAGCTACGTCGAGCAGGTCTTGACTATCACGAGTTCGCAAGAGTAAAAGTGCATAAGAACTGGACCCAATTTCTCGCCGATGAACAACCAAAGCCTGAACGTATTTTTGCCCTGACCACCAAGGGGTCTGGAAAGTTCCATGACGGCCAATATCTGCCCGAAGATTATTTTGTTTTTGGCTCAGAAACCAAAGGGATTACAGAAGAAGTGAGAAGCTCGATTCCAACACCCAACCAAATGCGCTTAGCAATGCAAGACAGCAGTCGTAGCTTGAATCTTTCAAATACAGTGGCAATTGTGGTTTATGAAGCTTGGCGCCAAAACGGACTCGCTGGCGGGAACTAGTCGAAACTTAAACCTCAACCGTGGGATCGCGCCCCATGAGTTTTTTAACGGCCTCATGCGGCGAGAGTTTTCCAGATAAGACCTCGCTCATCATTGCAGTAATCGGCATCTCGACCCCTAAACGTTTAGCGAGATTACCAACGGCTGAGGCGCACAAGACGCCTTCTGCAACATGCCCCAAGTTATCTAAAATTTCAGGTAATGATTGACCTGCTGCAAGCGCAAGCCCTACGCGACGATTACGTGAGAGGTCGCCAGTAGCAGTCAAAATTAAATCGCCTATACCAGTCAATCCCATGCAAGTCTCAGGCCGGCCACCGGCTGCCTTTACCAAACGCATCATCTCTGCAAGACCGCGGGTTAAAACCGCAGCACGCGCATTTAGGCCAAGATCTAAACCATCGCCGATACCAGCAGCAATGGCTAAAACATTTTTAATAGCGCCACCCAATTCAACGCCAATCAAATCATCGCTGGCGTAGATGCGCATATTGCCGTGATGAAAAGCGGCTTGAACAATGTCACACAAGGCAGTCGACTTGCTGGCAATGGTTAAGGCACAGGGCATGCCGCTACCAACCTCTTGCGCAAAACTAGGCCCCGATAAAGCGCCATAGAAGTGATGCAAGCCATGACCATGCAACTGGTCTTCACGATCGACCACTTGATGCGGTAATAAGGTTGTGGTTGGCTCTAAACCTTTGCATAACCAAACAATATTGAGTGGGTGTTTGGCTACGCGCAATACTTGCGCCACCGTTTCTGATAAGCCCGACATTGGGGTGGCAATCACCAAAAGATCATTTTGAGAAAGGCGCTCAATTGCGTGCTCAAAATTACTTTCTAATTGCAGTCCTTTAGGCAAAATCACGCCAGGCAAATACGCTGCGTTCTCACCCGTTTTCTGAATGCCTTCCAACTGCTCAACATTACGAGACCATAAGCAAACATCGCCAGACTGAAGATGGCGCGCGGCTTGCGCGGCCATAGCAGTCCCCCAGGAACCAGCTCCAAGCAGCGTCACTTTCATGATCTGTGGGCTTTTATTAAGACCAGTTAGTGGGGGAGAATGATTTTGCTTTCATCGGCAGAGCTACTCTCCGTTGCAGCAGCTTGCTGTGCCTGCATGATGCGGTGCTCGTACATGGCATGGAAATTAATTTCATTCAAATGAATTGGCTGGAAGCCAGCACGGCTAATCGTGTCGGCAATATTCGAGCGCAAGTACGGATACAAAATCGTTGGGCAAGCAATACCTAACATTGGATCAATTTGCTCTGGAGGAATATTGCTAAATTCAAAAATACCTGCTTGCTTTGCTTCAACCAAAAAGAGTACCTTGCCCTCTACTTTGGCAGTTACTGTGGCAATCAGGGCTACTTCAAAAATTTCATCGCTCAGGCGTGTCACTGCAACATCTACCTCAACCTCTACTTGAGGCTCAGCGGCAACCAATAAAATTTGTGGTGCGTTTGGTTGCTCCAAAGATAAATCTTTGAGATAAATACGCTGAATACGAAATCCAGCTTCTTTGGAGTTGTCAGCGCTATCTGGAGCAGCAGTGGATTTTTCAGTCATGAGGAACTTTCTGGGTAAATTTTTTAAGCCAATAGTGAATCAAGTTGACCGGCACGATCAAGTGCAACTAGATCGTCATAACCGCCAACATGGGTTTCACCAATGTAAATTTGGGGCACAGTACGGCGGCCCGTACGAGTCATCATGAGCTCGCGCTGCGCAGGATCACGATCAATGAGAATCTTTTCTAGATTCGCAACACCCTTCTTTTGCAAAAACTTTTCTGCCATTACGCAATAAGGGCAGACTTGGGTGCTGTACATGGTGACTGATGGCATATCTAGCTCGCTGAATTATTTGACCAATGGCAGTGCTGCAGCCTGCCAAGCTTCTACGCCGCCTTGCAAGGCTCCCACCTCGGCAAATCCCAGCTTTTGCACTTCGGCAATCGTTTTTCGGGAGATGGCACCCGTTTCGCAAACCAAAATAAGCGGGTTCTTGCGATCTAGCTTCAACTTTTCAATCCTCGCAACAATCTCGGTACTTAGCGCATGCTTGGCACCTGGCAAATGACCTGCCTTGAACGCCTCTTCTGGACGTAAGTCCAAAACGGCTGCTTTGCGGCGGTTAATCCAGATAGTCGCTTCGGTAGGCGATAGGCCTTTTCCGCTAATTAGCGTAGATAATGTAGGAAGGAAAAGCGCTACGCCTGAAACCAACATGAGGGCGAAGAGCGCTAAATTATCAATTTGTGTGAGAAAGTTCATCACCAGATTATAGAATGGCTCTATGAAACAACTTGTCCTTATTCGTCATGGCGAATCCGCCTGGAACCTTGAAAACCGCTTCACTGGCTGGGCGGATGTTGACTTGACCTCAAAAGGCACAGAACAGGCCCTTGCTGCAGGTGAAAACCTTCGGAAAGCAGGGTATGAGTTTGATGTGGCCTACACCTCGGTATTACGACGTGCGATTCGCACTCTTTGGCATGTACAAGACACTATGGACCTCATGTGGCTCCCTGTAGTACACAGCTGGAGATTGAATGAACGTCATTACGGCGCCCTGACTGGACTCAATAAAGCAGAAACTGCCGCTCAATACGGCGATGCACAAGTTCACATTTGGCGCCGCTCTTACGATGTACGCCCCCCGTTGCTGGAAGCAAACGATGAGCGAAATCCGCAAAATGACCGTCGCTACGAAAAACTCAGCGCTGCAGACATTCCCTTGGGCGAGTGCCTAAAAGACAATGTCGAGCGTGTCTTACCCCTTTGGAATGAATCGATTGCTCCAGCCCTCAAGGCGGGTAAGCGGGTCTTGCTAGTTGCACACGGCAACAGCATTCGTTCTTTAATTAAGTATCTCGATCAGGTTTCTGACGAAGACATTATGGAAATCAACGTTCCTAATGGCATTCCACTTGTTTATGAGCTTGATGACAACCTCAAGCCGATTCAGCATTTTTATTTGGATTAAGGTAAAACAGAAGCATGCGCGTATTTTTTAAGAACTTTGCCCTTGTCGCTGTTGGCTTAATCGCCGGGGTTGCAGCAACCATCCAACTGTCAGCAACCGCCCAGCAGGGTGCGACGCTACCTTTAGATGAACTGCGCACACTATCTAATGTCTTCGCTCAAATTAAACGTGAATATGTTGAGCCAATTGAAGATAAGCAGTTGTTAACGGATGCGGTCAAAGGCATGGTGAGCAGTCTTGATCCCCATTCCACCTATTTAGACAAAAAAGACTTCGCAGAGATGCAAGAGCAAACTAGCGGTAAGTTTGCAGGTCTGGGGATTGAAATTACTTCTGAAGATGGCGTAGTAAAGGTCCTCAATCCAATTGAAGATAGTCCTGCCGCTCGTGCCGGCTTACAAGCAGGCGACCTGATTACCCGTTTGGATGACAAACCCGTTCGTGGCATGTCTCTTGATAAAGCCGTACGCACCATGCGTGGCACACCGGGCACAAAAATTACCCTGACTGTATTTCGTAAGAGCGAAGAGCGTAGCTTTCCAGTAACCATTACTCGTGCTGAAATCAAAGTGCAATCGGTTAAAGCCAAAATTTTGGATAACGATATTGCCTGGGTTAGGGTAACTAGCTTTCAGGAGCGCACCGTTCCCGATCTCGCCAAGAAATTAACCGAGCTTGCCAATCAAGATTCCAAAATGAAGGGCATCATTCTTGATCTTCGAAATAATGGTGGTGGCCTACTACAAGGTGCAGTGGGTGTTGCCGCTGCCTTCTTACCTGCCGATGCTGTGGTCGTTTCAACCAAAGGCCAGACGCCTGAATCTAAGCAAATATTTAATGCTACGCCAGAGATGTACCGTCTTGGCGAGCCTGGGGATCCATTAGCTGGAGTGCCGGCGATGTACAAAAAATTACCCATGGTCGTTTTGGTAAATGCCTATTCCGCATCCGCATCTGAAATTGTTGCTGGCGCCTTGCAAGACTACAAACGCGCAACCATCATTGGTAAAACCACTTTCGGCAAAGGCTCCGTACAAACCGTACGCCCATTGAGCAATGATTCAGCCCTTAAGATCACGACTGCCTATTACTACACGCCCAGTGGAAAATCCATTCAGGCATATGGTGTTAAGCCTGATATCGCTGTAGATCAAAACAAAGATGGTGATCCTGATGATGTATTAATCACGCGCGAAATTGATAGCGAGAAACATTTGCGCAATACTCAATCTTCGGAAGAGAAGTTGATTGCTGATCGTGAAAAACGTCGACTCGAAGAGCTGCAGCGCATTGAAGATAAGAATGCCAAAAAGACTCCTGAGGAAAAAGAAAAGGAAAAGTCTAAGAAACCTACCGAGCTTGGTAGCCCAGATGACTTTATGCTTTCTCAAGCAGTCGCTTTTATCAATGGCGAGCCAGTGAAACGCTCAGCCTCCAAGCTCGAATAAGTCTCACCCCATTATTTTGGGCTTGCCTATGAATGATGAGCAGCTACTTCGCTATTCACGGCATTTACTGCTTGAGGAAATTGATGTTGCTGGCCAAGAAATACTACTGGGCTCGCATGTCCTCATTATTGGTGCTGGCGGGCTTGGCAGCGCTGCCGCGCCTTACTTGGCGGCTGCTGGCATTGGAAAAATCACGCTGGTAGATCACGATCAAGTGGAGCTCACCAATTTGCAGCGACAAATCATGCACACCCAAAACTCTATTGGGAAAAGCAAGGTGGCGTCCGGCAAAACGTTTCTGCAGGACCTGAATCCAGCCCTCACTATTAATGCAATTGAAGAGAAAGCCTCTGCGGCATTGCTGGCCTCTCTCTTGCTGAGCGTGGACATTGTTTTGGATTGCACGGATAACTTTTATACACGCCACCTCATCAATGCCGCATGCTTCAATAAGAAGGTGCCCCTAGTCTCTGGATCGGCCCTCAAGTTTGATGGTCAGTTAAGCGTCTTTGATTCTAGAAATGCATCATCCCCTTGCTATGCCTGCCTCTTTTCTCCAGATGAGCAATTTGAGGAAGTCAGTTGTGCCAGCATGGGCATCTTTTCTCCCTTGGTGGGAATTATTGGTGCCATGCAAGCAGCGCAAGCCCTGCAAGTACTCATTGGGTTTGGCGAATCTTTGGTTGGCAGAATGCTGCTTTGGAATGCGCTCAATACTCAGATTAATGAGATTCGCATTTCTAGAAATCCAGAGTGCGTAGTTTGCGGTCAAACTCACTGACATCAAACATGAGTAAAGCTTGTTAAGCCATTAGCTTTTCAAGCGCATCAGCCTGTTCCTCAGGCTCAATCGCCCGCAATACCGCAGCAATACGAGACTTAAGCAAGCCCACATCTGCCTTCAAAATCTCACGCTTCACCAATAACAACTGACTGAAGTGCATTGAAAAATCGGTCAGCCCCAATCCCAACAGTAACTTTGTCATGGAAGGGTCTCCTGCCATCTCGCCACAGACCGCCACAGGAATATTGGCGCGCTTGGCTTGATCAATAATGCTGAACAACAAGTTCAAGATTGCAGGATGTAATGGATCATAGAGATGGGCAACCGCATGATCGGCTCGATCAATTGCCAGGGTGTACTGAATTAAATCATTGGTGCCAATTGATAAAAAATCAAAGCGATTGATGAACAAAGGCAATACCAAGGCTGCAGCCGGGATCTCAATCATGGCACCCACCTGGATATTAGGATTGAATGCCTGACCACGCTGATGCAGCTGATGCTTTGCTTTTTCAATCAAACGCAATGTCTCGTCAATCTCTTTGACATGCGCCAGCATCGGAATCATGATGCGCGCTTGACCATGCGCTGAAGCCCTCAAGATCGCTCGTAATTGGGTTAAGAAAATTTCTGGCTCAGTTAAAGACCAACGAATGGCACGCAAACCCAAAGGGGATGTGCCGGTCTGGGATAAATCCGAGCCGGAGCCCAGGGCTTTATCTGCGCCCACGTCGATCGTACGGATATTGACTGGCAAACCATGCATTAGATCGACTACTCGACGGTACTCTTGATACTGTTGCTCTTCATCCGGCAATGCTTGATTGCGATCCATGAATAAGAATTCAGAGCGGAATAGGCCAACACCAATGGCACCTAAATCTACTGCTTGAGTGGCATCTTCGGGCAATTCAATATTGGCCAATAATTCTATGGCGACATGATCTACCGTAGTAGTTCGAGAATGTTTCAGTTTCTGTAGTTTGCGAGTTTCTTCAGTCGCCTTTGTCTGCAACAGGCGGTACTCAGAAAGCAATTGCTCATCGGGAGCAACCACCACCACACCATGCTCACCATCAATCACTAACCAATCGCCATGCCGAATCATTTCACTAGCATGACGTACACCAACAACTGCTGGTATCTCCATGCTACGAGCAACAATGGCTGTATGAGAGGTCTTGCCGCCCAAATCTGTCACAAATCCGGTAAAGGCATGCTCTTTGAAGCGCAACATGTCATGCGGTGCAATGTCATGAGCCACAAGAATGGCGTCAACCCCGACATCGCTTGGTGACAACAGCCCAGAGTCGCCTAAGGAATCTTTTTTCTGCGCATTGAGCGCCTTTAGGACTCGCTCTGCTACCTGACGAATATCATTCGCACGCTCTTTGAGGTACGCGTCTTCAATCTCGGCAAATTGCTCTAAGAGATCATTTAGTTCTGTAGTCAAAGCCCAAGCAGCATTTAAGCGTTGCGTGCGAATCAGTTTAATTGGCTTTTCCGCCAAAGCGGGATCCGCCAAAATCATGCCGTGTACATCCAAGAATGCAGCCATTTCTTGTGGCGCATCTTTAGGTAAACCTTGCTGCAACTGTGCCAACTCCAGGCGCACTTGCTCAAATGCATCCAATAATTTTTGGGCTTCGAGCTCTTCTTTGCCAGGCTCAACTAAGTAATGACTCACTTCTAATGCTGCACGCGAAATCAGTACAGCCTTGCCAATGGCAATGCCTTTAGAGACTGCGATTCCGTGCAAAGCAAAAGTCATTGTTACTCGCCCTCACCAAATCGATCATTAATCAGTGTAGTCAAAGCTTGCATCGCCTCATCAGCCTGCTCACCGACGGTTTCTACTGTTACGGTGCTGCCCATACCGGCAGCCAGCATCATGACGCCCATAATGCTCTTGGCATTGATTTGACGACCATTGCGTGACAACAATATTTCACAAGGAAAGCTCGCGGCAAGCTGCGATAACTTCGCAGAGGCGCGCGCATGCAAACCTAGCTTATTGATAATTTCAATTTCAGCAACTGGCATAGAGAACCTTATTTCCCTGTATTTTCTTGTGAGGATTTGGCGCCTAAACGCAGGATGCCATTTTGACCGCCTTGGAGCGCTTTCTGGGCTAACTCCTCCAACCCTTCACTACGGTGAGAGATGCAGCGCATCAACATTGGCAGATTTAATCCAGCCAAGACAATAACCGGCCCATTTAAGCCAGACAACGGCCCTAGGGCCTCTAACTTAGTTGCTACATTGGCTGGGGTCGCCCCCATGACGTCAGTGAGAATTAATACACCATCACCAGCACCTACACCGTAAGCCGCCTTTAGCACGCGATTAAAGCTCACCTTGGTATCTTCATAGGGCGGAATGTCTACCGCTCCTACACCCTCAGGCAACGCCCCAAAAGTATGCTCAGCAAAACCAAGCATCGCGCTTGCCACTGGAGTGTGAGCAACAATGATGATTCCTACCATGTCTATGCCAATGCCTTTTCGAGGGCCTCTAACCAAAATTTTGGAACATCAAATCCACTCTGCTCAGTAATCTCTACAAAGCACGTTGGGCTGGTCACATTAATTTCAGTGACATACGCACCAATTAAGTCCAATCCCACCAAGAACAAGCCGCGCGCATTCAGAATGGGTGCCAAGCGCTCTGCTACCTTTTTTTCTGCATCGCTTAAAGGCATCGCCACCCCTTTACCGCCAGCAGCCAAATTGCCTCGAATTTCACTACCCTGTGGAATGCGAGCCAATGTAAAAGGCACCGCCTCGCCACCGATGAGCAAAACGCGCTTATCCCCTTGCGCAATCTCTGGTAAGAAGCGCTGCACCATCAAGGTACGAGCACCATTCTCACCCAAGGTTTCAACAATGCTTGCAAGATTCAAGCCATCGGGCCCCACTCGGAATACGCCCATACCCCCCATACCATCTAAGGGCTTAATCACAATATCTTGATGCTCTTGATGAAATACTTCAATTGCACTGAGCTCGCGAGTGACCAATGTTGGGGGAATGAATTCAGGAAACTCCGTAATGGAAATCTTCTCAGAATGATCTCGAATCGCGGTCGGATTATTCAAGACTTTAGCGCCCTGGCGAACTGCGGCTGATAACAACCAAGTAGTATTTAGATACTCAATATCAAATGGTGGATCGGTACGCATCAACACACCATCAAATGTATTTAGTGGGTGACCCTCAATGCCTCCCAACTCAAACCACGCTGTACCGCTTGGCTTAATGAGGAGAGACTGGCAATCGGCCACCACAAAGTCATCCCTCCAAAGGATATTACGACTTTGGCAAAACCACAGCTTGTGTCCGGCCTCCTGTGCGACACGCATCATTGCCAATGTGGAATCTTTGCTAATCTTGAAAGACTCTAGGGGGTCGGCAATAAAAAGGAGGTTCATCTTGATGTCCGAATATCAGAATTCATTAAGCCGATTCAGCATTGGGATCAGAGCGCTCCAACTCCAATGAGGCCGCCAATAAAGCTAAACGCGCCACGACACCATACAAATAGAAACGATTTGGTGGAGCGCTACCGGGCTTAGCGCCCATATCTGGCATGGAGTTCTGCTCAAATGCAAGCGGTACAAAATGCATACCAGGTGCATTGAGATTCTCATCAGGACCACGATCAGTGTGCACTCGATAGAAGCCGCCAATCACATAGCGATCAATCATGTAAACCACGGGTTCTGCCACGGCTTCATTGACTTTCTCAAAGGTATAGACACCCTCCTGAATCAAGACGTCACTAACCTCAAGGCCCTCTTTGACCACACTCATCTTATTGCGGTCTTTGCGATTTAGGCCCTTGAGCTGAGCGGGATCATTAACCACCATCACGCCCATGCCATAAGTTCCCGCATCCGCTTTCACGACGACATACGGTTTTTCTTTAATGCCGTACTCACGGTATTTCTTGGCAGTCTTTTTTAAGACTTTCTCAACAGCCGCTTGTAATTCTTCTTCACCCTTGCGCTCATGGAAATTCACATCAGAGCAGCTAGCAAAATAGGGGTTAATCATCCATGGATCAATATCAACCAACTTGGCAAACTTCTTTGCCACTTCGTCATAAGCCGCAAAGTGATTAGACTTGCGGCGGACATGCCAGCCAGCATGTAAACCAGGCAAGAGATATTGCTCATGCAGGTTTTGCAATACTGGCGGAATGCCTGAAGACAAATCATTGTTCAACAAAATGGAGCAAGGATCAAAATCTTTTAATCCCAAGCGCTGACTCTTCAGCCCCAAGCGAGACAAGGGCTCTAGCAAGAGACGATTACCATCCGGCAAATCAATCCAGGTTGGCTTTTTAATCTCGTCGGACAAGGTGCCTAAGCGCACATTGAGTCCCGCTTGACGCAAGATCGAAGAGAGACGAGCAATATTCTGTAAATAGAACATATTGCGGGTATGTCTTTCAGGGATCAATAGTAAATTTTTGGCTTCTGGGCAAATCTTCTCGATCGCCGCCATTGCAGCCTGTACGGCTAGAGGCAACATCTGGGGTGAGAGATTATTAAAGCCACCCGGAAAGAGATTGGTATCAACCGGGGCCAGCTTAAAGCCGGCATTACGTAAGTCCACTGAACAGTAGAACGGTGGGGTGTGCTCCTGCCATTCAAGCCTAAACCAGCGCTCAATGGTGGGGGTTGCTTCTAATACCTTCGACTCGAGTTCGAGAAGGGGGCCGCTAAGGGCAGTGATGAGATGTGGGACCATTTCACCATTGTAAGATTTTTAAAAGAAAGACGCGGAATCCGAGGATCCCGCGCTCTAAAAAACTGGGCAGCCAACTAAAGCCGCCCAGTAAGGGGTAAAAACCGCTAATTAAGACTCGTAAGCAGACTCACCGTGTGAGCTGATATCCAAGCCTTCGCGCTCTTCATCTTCCTTAACGCGCAAACCAATCACGATATCGATCAATTTGAAGGCAATGAAGGAAACCACGCCAGACCAGATCAAGGTAGTGATAACGCCTTGAGCCTGAATCCATAATTGGCTAGCGATTGAGTAGTCAGGAGCAGCAGCATTCGCTACGTAATCCCAGATACCTGTGCCACCCAAAGCTGGATCAGCGAATACACCAGTCAACAATGCACCGGAGATACCGCCAACACCGTGTACGCCGAATACATCCAAGCTGTCATCTGAACCCAAGATTTTCTTGAGCCCAGTTACACCCCAGAGGCAAATTACGCCAGCAAATACACCGATTGCGAGTGAACCCATTGGGCCAACAAAACCAGCAGCAGGAGTAATAGCAACTAAACCAGCTACGCAACCTGAAGCAGCACCCAACATCGAAGGCTTACCTTTGAGAACCCACTCAGCAACTGACCAACCCAATACAGCAGCAGCAGTAGCCAAATAAGTATTTACGAATGCCAATGCAGCGCTACCGTTTGCTTCAAGAGCTGAACCAGCATTGAAACCAAACCAGCCAAACCACAAGAGTGCAGCACCAGACATGACATAAACGAGGTTATGTGGCTTCATTGCTTCTTTGCCGTAACCAACACGCTTGCCGATGACATAAGAACCAACCAAACCAGCGATCGCAGCATTGATATGCACAACAGTACCGCCAGCAAAGTCGAGAACACCTTT
>CANCBK010000002.1 GCA_947374315.1 Burkholderiaceae bacterium
TGCCGTTAAAGAAGGCGAAGAAGAGTTTGTTGAAGAAGGGAAAGCTGAATAATGGCCGCTATTACCGCTGCAATGGTTGGCGAGTTACGCGCCAAAACTGATGCTCCGATGATGGAGTGCAAAAAAGCATTGACTGAGGCTGATGGTGACATGGCGCGTGCAGAAGAAATTCTGCGTGTAAAGCTGGGTAGCAAGGCTGGTAAAGCTGCATCCCGCGTTACTGCCGAAGGAATTGTTGCCTCATTCATCAATGGTACTAACGGTGCCTTGCTTGAAGTGAACTGCGAAACTGACTTCGTTTCTAAGAACGATGACTTTTTGGCATTCACCGATGAGTGCGTGAAGTTGGTTGCAGAACAGAACCCAGCAGATGTTGCTGCCCTGCTTGCATTGCCTATGAATGATTCAACTGTGGATACTGTTCGTAGCGCCTTGATCGGTAAGATTGGCGAAAACATCATGCCACGTCGCTTCAAGCGTTTTGCGGGTAGCAGCAAGTTGGTTTCTTATCTCCACGGTACTCGTATTGGTGTCATGGTTGAGTTCGATGGTGACGAAACTGCTGCTAAGGACGTAGCAATGCATATTGCTGCAATGAAGCCGGTCGCATTATCGATTGCTGATGTTCCTGCTGAGGCAATTGCGATTGAACGTAGCGTTGCCGTTCAAAAGGCTGCTGAATCTGGCAAGCCACCAGAAATCGTTGAGAAGATGGTTGAAGGCTCTATTCAGAAGTACCTCAAAGAGGTTTCTTTATTGAACCAGACTTTCGTTAAAAACGACAAGCAAACCGTCGAGCAAATGCTCAAGGCTGCAAATACAACAATCAAGGGTTTCACCATGTTTGTTGTGGGCGAGGGCATTGAGAAGCGTCAAGACGACTTTGCGGCTGAAGTTGCTGCTCAAGTTGCCGCCGCTAAAGGCGCTTAATTAGCTCCATGGTCGCTGGGCATAAGCCCACCGGCCTGTAATGCTCAAAAGGGCATAGGAACCTCGGTTTCTATGCCCTTTTGTTTGATCTGAGCTAAGCCCTTTATAATTTGGGCAAGATATTAAAAGTACTTAAAGATCAATAAGCTAAGCAGGAAAGTTGCTTAGCAAATTACGGAAAATAAAACGATGCCAGCCTATAAACGTGTTCTCTTAAAGCTCTCTGGTGAAGCCCTCATGGGGGATGATGCTTTTGGCATCAATCCAATCACGATTGATTCGATGGTGAAAGAAATTGCCGATGTCGTGAGTAGCGGAGTTCAGCTAGCGATTGTGATCGGTGGCGGCAATATTTTCCGTGGTGTAGCGGGTGGAGCCGCCGGTATGGATCGCGCCACTGCCGATTACATGGGAATGCTGGCTACGATGATGAATGCCCTTGCCTTGCAAGACGCCTTGCGTCAAAAAGGGGTAGAAGCTCGAGTGCAGTCCGCCTTGAGAATGGATCAAGTAGTTGAGCCTTACATTCGCCCGCGCGCAATTCGTGCTTTGGGTGAAGGCAAAGTAGTGATCTTTGCAGCGGGGACTGGAAACCCATTCTTTACTACTGATACTGCTGCAGCTTTACGCGGCGCAGAGATGGGTGTGGAGATTGTCCTGAAGGCCACCAAGGTAGATGGTATTTACAGTGCGGATCCAATGAAGGACCCCACTGCTACTTTGTACAAAACCATTACTTTTGATGAAGCAATCATTAAAAACTTGCAGGTGATGGATGCAACTGCTTTTGCATTGTGTCGTGACCGCAAATTACCCATTAAAGTGTTTTCGATTCTCAAGCCAGGCGCATTAATGCGTGTGGTTCAGGGTGAGTCTGAAGGCACATTAGTACACGTTTAATAGGAGGCTTGATGTCCGCAGCAGAAATTAAAACCACTACCGATCAAAAGATGCAAAAGTCCCTCGAGGCTTTGAAGTTGAATTTGGCGAAGATTCGCTCTGGCCGCGCTAACCCAGGAATTTTGGAGCACATCCAGGTGGATTACTACGGCAATCCAACGCCGCTGAGCCAGGTGGCTAGCTTAGGTTTAGCTGACGCTAGAACCATTAACGTTCAGCCTTTTGAAAAGACCATGGTTGGCGCTATTGAGAAGGCAATTCGGGATTCAGACTTAGGCTTAAACCCAGCATCACAAGGCACTGTGATTCGCGTGCCAATGCCGGCTTTGACTGAGGAACGTCGTCGTGATTTGACGAAGGTTGTTAAAAACGAAGGTGAAGACACCAAGATTGCCGTGCGTAATTTACGTCGTGATGCCAATGAGCATCTGAAGCGTCTGACTAAGGATAAAGAAATTTCTGAAGACGAAGAGCGTCGTGCTACTGACGAGATTCAAAAGATGACTGATCGCGCGGTAGTTGATATTGACAAGATCGTTACCGAAAAAGAAAAAGAGATCATGACGGTTTAGTCGTCAGGTCAATTTCTTCTAAATTAAGAACGATGACTCGGCATACTAGCTCCACCTTAGTTGTTCCAGAGGTTAGCGCCATTCCTCGCCATGTTGCGATCATCATGGACGGCAATGGTCGCTGGGCTAGTAAGCGTTTCATGCCTCGCGTAGCGGGGCACTCCGAAGGTTTAGGTGCGGTACGCAAGATTGTTCAGGAGTGCCGCCGTCTTGGTGTGGAATACCTTACTGTGTTTGCGTTTAGTTCTGAAAACTGGCGCCGTCCACCTGAAGAGGTGGGCTTTTTGATGAAGCTTTTTCTGAAGTCATTAAAAAGTGAAGTCTCTCGTTTGGCTGAAAATGATATTTCCCTTCGCCTTATTGGAGACTTAAGTCGTTTTGATTCCGCTATTCAGGAGATGGTGCAATTTTCCGAGGAAAAGACTGCGGGCTGCAAGGGGCTTACTTTCACGATTGCCGCTAACTATGGTGGACGATGGGATATTTTGCAGGCGATGCGTGGATGTTTGGCGGCCAATCCGGGTTTAAAGCCTGAGCAAGTTTCTGAAGCGTTATTGCAACCCCACCTATCAATGGCTTATGCGCCTGAACCAGACCTATTTATTCGCACTGGTGGCGAGCAGCGGGTGAGTAACTTTCTGTTGTGGCAGCTGGCTTATACCGAGCTGTATTTCACGGACATTCTTTGGCCCGACTTTGATGAAGCCGAGCTGCATAAGGCCTTTGATTGGTTCAGTCAACGTGAACGTCGTTTTGGACGTACTAGTGCTCAATTGGCCTCCGAGTCAATGAGTGACGCCGTTTAGATAATTACATCAGTCCCCCATGCTAAAAACCCGAATCATTACTGCCACCATCCTGATGGCAGTGCTTTTGCCTATTTTATTTTTATTGCCGCCGACGTATTTGGGTGCATTTTTCTTGCTGGCTCTTTTGGCTGCTGCCTGGGAATGGTCTCTCATGATCGCACCAGCGGCTAAGGTAGCAGCATGGCTCTATGCTTTCTTCTGCTTGGCCATCATTTTATTTTTACTGGGCATGCAAGCAGCTTCATGGCAGTTTTCTTTGCTGATGATGGCTGCCTTATTTTGGCTCTTTCTTGCGCCATTTATTTTGGCTAAAGGGATGAGTCTCTCGCTCCAGAAACTCAAACCTTTTTACAGCATCCTGGGTTTAATTATTTTGCCGGCGACCTGGTTTGCTTTGGTGTTCTTGCGTGAACTTGGTTTAGTGTTTTTACTGAGCAGTATGGCCTTAGTTTGGGTAGCTGATATTGGCGCTTATTTTGTTGGCAAGGCTTTTGGGAAGCGTAAACTCGCAGCGCAAATTAGTCCCGGGAAATCGATTGAGGGTGCGGTAGGGGGCTTGATACTCTGCTACCTGTACGCTTTCGTATGCGTGCTCTATTTGCCTCTTGGCGACACTTTATTTGGTGCTTATGCGATTCGATTTGGCTGGGTACCGATGTTCTTAATGGTGACGGTGCTGGCTGCATTCAGCGTCTTTGGAGATTTATTTGAATCTCAATTAAAGCGCTTGGCTGGTGTAAAAGATAGCAGTCATTTACTGCCGGGTCATGGTGGCGTATTGGATCGCGTCGATGCATTGATTCCGACCATGCCAATCGCGGCACTGCTTGCTTGGTTTATTTAATGCCGCTTAGACAGATTGCCATTCTTGGGTCTACTGGATCTATTGGCGTTAATACGCTTGATGTCATTCGAGCACATCCTGAACGATTTAAAGTAGTAGCGCTTACAGCCGCAAAGCAAATTGAGCGCCTAGCGGAACAATGTATTGAGTTCAAGCCTGCCATTGCCGTGGTTTCCGATTCGGATGGGGCGGCTCGTTTGTCTCAACTACTATTGCATCAAAATATCAATACCCAGGTCTTGTATGGCCCCGAGGCTTTGGTAACTGCCGTAACCGAATCCACTTGCGACACTGTCATGGCGGCGATTGTAGGAGCGGCTGGATTGGTACCCACTTTGGCGGCAGCTCAAGCGGGGAAAAGGGTGTTGCTCGCTAATAAAGAGGCGCTCGTCATGTCCGGCAATTTATTTATGCAGGCCATGCAGTCCGGTGGGGGAGAGTTGCTTCCCATCGATAGTGAGCACAATGCGATTTTCCAGTGCTTGCCAGATCGTTTCACAAAAAATCCATCAGACCATTTGGGTGTTGAGGAGCTTTGGTTAACTGCTTCTGGCGGACCCTTTAGGGATCTACCAATTGCAAATTTGGCGATGATTACTCCTGAGCAGGCCTGCGCCCATCCAAACTGGGTAATGGGTAGAAAGATTTCAGTAGATTCAGCGACGATGATGAACAAAGGCCTTGAAGTTATCGAGGCTTTTTGGCTTTTTGGTTTACCGCTGGAGAAGATTAAAGTATTGATTCATCCGCAAAGCGTGGTGCATTCCATGGTGCGCTACCGTGACGGCTCTGTGCTTGCGCAAATGGGTCAGCCTGATATGCGTACACCCATTGCTTATGGATTGGCCTGGCCGGAGCGGATCAACGCAGGAGTTCCAGAGCTCAATCTCACTCAGTTGGCTAGCTTGAGTTTTTCTGAGCCCAATCTTCATCAATTTCCTTGTCTGAGCTTGGCCTTTGCTGCTGCGAAATTGGGGGGTACTGCACCTGCCGTATTAAACGCTGCGAACGAAGTTGCTGTCGCCGCCTTTCTTGATGAGGGTCTGCCTTATCTCAAGATTTCAGAGGTAGTTGAGCGCACCTTGAATGCTTTAACTCCTGTTGCAGCAAGTTCCTTGGAAGTCATTCTGGAAGTTGATGCACAAGCACGTCAACTTGCGAATCGTTTTATTTGTGACATCAGGCGATAGATTGGCATATCAATGCAAGCTTTAATTACCTTGGGAGCATTTCTGGTAACGCTTGGCGTACTAGTGAGTTTTCATGAGTACGGACATTTTTTAGCCGCCCGTTTATGTGGTGTCAAAGTGCTACGCTTTGCTCTGGGCTTTGGAAAACCACTGTTGACCTTTCGAGCCCAAAATGGGACTGAATGGGTTCTTGCCTCCATTCCCTTGGGCGGATACGTTAAGTTGCTGGATGGTCGAGATCGTCAGCAATCTATCGACTCTGAAAATTGCGCTCAATCCTTTGATGCGAAGCCTCTCTGGCAACGGTCATTAATCGTTGCGGCGGGCCCATTTGCTAACTTCTTGTTGGCCATTATTTTGTTCTCCGTTATTTATGTCTCAGGCGCGCCGCAATTACCCGCTGTCTTGCAGGCTCCGCCGGAACAATCGCTCGCCGCTAAATTGGGGGTGTTAGCGGGTGACGAAGTGATTGGTTGGCACTCTCTGCCCGATAACGGTGGCCCCACTCCGAGTGTTGAAGATTTTGATTCCGTTCCAAGTTGGAATGCCTTGCGCTGGCTCCTGCTAGATGCATTTACTGGAAACCAAGGATTTGCCCTGGAGCTACAGGACCCTTCGGGAGGTCGCCACATCCAATCTTTTCAGAAGGGGGATTTACCCCAAATTCATCCAGAATCCGACCCATTTCAGGCGCTAGGCATTATTCCTCAGCTCAGCCCTTCTGCGGAGTGGAGAGAGCTCAAATTAGGCCCTATTGATGCCTTGGGCTTTGCCAGCCAAAGGGTGTATTTAATTACCAAGGTCTCCCTGCGGTTAATGCAGGGTTTATTTACTGGCAATACCACCATAAAGCAACTCGGAGGGCCTCTCAGTATTGCTGATATGGCTGGGAAGTCTGCGCGGGTGGGGTGGCAGCCATTTATCGCCTTTTTAGCCCTTATGAGCATTAGTATTGGGCTCTTAAATTTGGCGCCTTTGCCAATGCTAGATGGGGGTCAGCTCCTGTATGATGCATGGGAGTTGGTTGTTGGTAAGCGAATTTCATTATCCATGCAGGAAAAGCTCCAAAAAGTGGGTTTTTTGCTGCTGATATCCTTTTCCTTGCTGGCCTTGTTTAACGATTTGCAACGCTACCTTTCATCTTGAATTTTTTGATCCCCTCTTTTCGCTCTGTAACCCGATTTGTTGCGCAAGTCGCCCTGATAGTTGCCGCTGGTATCTGTGTAAACGCACAAGCAGCCGATTCCTTTGTTGTGAAGGATATTCGGATTGAAGGTCTGCAGCGGGTAGAGCCAGGAACAGTGTTTAGTTACCTGCCGGTTCAGGTGGGAGATACCTTTACTGAAGAGAAGGGTGCTGAAGCTATTAAGGCTTTGTATAGCACTGGCTTTTTCCGGGATGTGCAGATTCAAGCGCAAGGCAATGTATTGATCGTCATCGTTGAAGAACGCCCAACCATTTCCCGTATCGAATTCACGGGAATGAAAGAGTTTGATCAAGAAATCGTTCGAAAATCCCTTAAAGCAGTCGGCGTAGCTGAAGCCCGCTTCTATGACAAGGCTCTGATTGATAAGGCTGAGCAAGAGCTCAAGCGCCAATATGTTGGCAAGGGCATGTATGCCGCTGAGGTAGTCGCTACAGTAACCCCGGTTGAGCGCAATCAAGTAGCTATTTATTTCAATATCGATGAGGGTCCTGTAGCGAAGATTCAGGAGATCAACTTTATTGGTAACGATGTCTTTAGTGAAAGCACTCTCAGAAGTGAGATGCAGTTAAAGACGGGCGGTTGGTTATCTTGGTATAGCAAAGACAATCTCTATTCAAAGCAAAAGCTTACAGCCGACTTAGAAAACATCCGCTCCTATTATCTGAATCGCGGTTATCTTGAGTTTGTGATTGAATCTACTCAGGTTTCGATTACTCCGGATAAAAAAGGCATTTATCTCACCATTAGTATTCGTGAGGGCAATAAGTTCACGGTAAAAGATGTGCGTTTAGCTGGCGAGTTATTGGGTAAGGAGGCTGAGCTCATTCAACTAGTGACTCTTAAGCCGGGCGATACCTTCTCCTCTGCCAAATTGACCGAGAGTACTAAAGCGATTGCCGAGGTCTTGGGTTCCTACGGCTATGCATTTGCCACCATCAATCCGCAACCGGATATCCGTCGTGAGTTAAGTGAGGTGGATCTCACATTGGTGGTTGATCCAGGGCGTCGCGTATATGTGCGACAAGTTAAAGTAAGTGGAAATGCTAAAACTCGCGATATGGTGATTCGTCGCGAGATGCGCCAGTTCGAAAGCTCTTGGTTTGATAGCGATAAGATTGATCTGTCGAAGAAGCGTTTGGGTCGTCTTGGATACTTTACTGAGACAGATGTTTCCACGGAGGATGTCCCTGGGTCTCCGGACCAGGTGGACGTCAATGTGAAGGTGACTGAAAAGCCAACGGGTGCCGTAACTATCGGTGCCGGCTTCTCCTCAACTGAAAAATTGATTCTGTCTGCTGGTATTAACCAAGACAATGCCTTTGGTACAGGTACTGCCGTGGGTATCAATATGTCTCTCGGTAAGATTAATCAAAATCTGACTTTATCGAACTATGACCCCTATTTCACTGAAGAGGGTATCAGTCGTTATACCGATTTGTACTACCGTTCATCCAAGCCACTCTATTACGTTGGCGATCCTGACTATCAAATTAAGTCAGTGGGTTCAAACATCAAGTTTGGCGTTCCGTACACTGAAGTAGATAGGGTGTTCTTTGGAACGGGTGTGGAGGCCTTCCAGATTCAGTCAAGCGCAAATACGCCGGTGCCTTATTTAAATTACATGCAAAGTTATGGCGTCCCAGCACCTGGTTACCCTGCAACTTTAAATACATACAACGTCCCGTTGACAGTAGGTTGGTCGCGTGATGGTCGTGACAGCACATTGATTCCATCCAGTGGTTCATTGCAGCAACTGAGCGGTGAGGTTGGTACCCCGGTTGGTAATATGACCTTTTACCGAATGTATGGGCAATATCAAAAGTACCACTCATTTTCTAAGGGCAATATTCTCTCGTTCAATGGAGAGGTGGGTTATGGCCAAGCTTATGGCAATAATCCCTTCCCAATTACTAAAAACTACTATGTAGGTGGTATCGGATCAGTTCGTGGCTATGCCCCAGGATCCCTTGGGCCCACTTATTTCAATACCTTTACTGGTACCAATCAGCCTACCGGCGGCCAATCAAAGGTGGTAACCAATATTGAATACACGGTGCCCGTTCCTGGCTCTGGGGTAGATAAAACCTTGCGAGTATTTACTTTCGTGGATGGTGGTAATGCTTTTGCCAGCAATCTCAATCTAGTATTACGATATTCTTATGGCTTAGGTTTATCATGGATATCACCATTGGGACCGCTAAAATTCAGTTATGGTATTCCGATCAAGGCGTTACCAACGGATAACATTCAGCGTTTGCAGTTCCAGGTAGGTACAGCGTTTTAATTGTTTAAGGAAATTTTTATGAAGCTTCTTCAGTCTTCTAAATGGATTCAAATCAGCTTAATTGCTGCTTCATCGCTTATTGCATTGCCAGCATTTGCTCAAGACGCTGGAACTCGGGTTGCCGCGGTTAACGTTGAAAAAGTATTCAACGAGTCTAATTTGGCTAAAGCCAGTCAGACTAAATTGCAAAATGAATTCATGAAGCGTCAGAACGAAATTCGCGATAGCGCCCAAAAAATTAAATCTGCGGCTGAAAAGTTAGATCGTGACTCAGCAGTGATGTCTGAAGCGGATCGTGTACGCCGTCAACGTGAGTTAGCCGACCAGGATCGTGAACTTCAACGTAAGCAACGCGAATACACGGAAGATCTGAATCAGAGAAACTTTGAAGAGCGCGCCAAGATTGCAGAAAAAGCAAATCAAGCACTCAAGCAAATCGCAGACCAAAGAAAAATTGATGTCATTATTCAAGATCCAGCCTATGCAAATCCTAAGGTGGATGTTACTGATGATGTCATCAAGGCTTTAAACAGTCTTAAGTAAGTTTTATGCCCACCGCCATCGAGCTGGCCGAACAGTTTCAAGTAAGCTTGGTGGGGGATGGCTCCCTCCCGCTTCAGGGCCTCGCTCCACTCGAGCGGGCCCAGTCAAGCCAGATATCCTTTCTCTCTAATCCACTGTATCGCCAACAGGCTAGCGATAGCGCTGCTGGTGGATTGATTGTTAGCAAAGCAGATTTAGATTTTCTTCAGGCCAATCCAGGGGTGAACTCGGCGCAACGGGTGTATTTTGTCGCTAAAAATCCCTACGCTACTTTTGCCCGAATGGCTCAGCACTTTGCCAAGGCATCTGCTCCCATTCATACCCCCGGCATACATCCAAGTGCTGCGATAGATTCTTCCATAAGCATTCCCGCTTCTTGCCACATTGGACCATTTGTACATATTGGCCCTGGTGTGAAGTTGGGCGAACGCGTCACCTTGATGGGGAACATCTCCATCGCTAGAAACTCCAGTATTGCCAGTGATACTTTGATTTATCCCAACGTATCTATCTATTCAGAAACGTTGATTGGTGAGCGTTGCATTATTCATAGTGGCGCAGTGATTGGGGCGGATGGCTTTGGTTTTGCTCCTGATTTTTCAGCCACAGGTGGCGAGTGGGTCAAGATCCCACAAATGGGCGCTGTGGTCATTGGCAATGATGTTGAAATTGGCGCATCCACCACCATTGATCGTGGCGCTATGAGTGACACCATCATTGGCGGCGGAACCAAAATCGATAACCAGGTTCAAATTGCTCACAATGTCATTGTTGGAAATTGCTGCGTGATTGCAGGTTGTGCTGCGATCTCGGGCAGCACTAAGATTGGAAATTTCTGCATTATTGGAGGTGCTGCGAATTTTGCGGGGCATCTTACGATTGCTGATAGAACGACTGTGTCTGGTAACACCTCGATTATTCGTTCCATTACTGAGCCGGGCCAGCATTACACGGGCGTATATCCCTCAATGCTGCATAGTGCTTGGGAGAAAAATGCGGCTATTCTGCGCGGCCTCGATAAAATACGCCAACGATTACGTTCGTTGGATAAGGCAAGGAATTCAGAGTCTTAAGGGCGATTAACTTGAGTCAATGGAACCCATAACTACTGTAGTTTTGTCGTGACATAAAAAATTTAGAAACTTTATTAAGCAGGTAAATACGTGAGCAAACCCATGAGCAAACCCATCGCCATCGATATCAATCAAATTTTGAAATTACTCCCGCATCGCTACCCGTTTCTATTGGTTGATCGCGTATTGGAAATCGAACCCCGCCAAAGTATTACCGCTTTAAAAAATGTCACCATGAATGAGCCTTTCTTTCAAGGGCATTTCCCCGACTTTCCTGTCATGCCAGGTGTCTTGATCATTGAGGCGCTGGCGCAAACTGCGGCATTGCTGACATTTTCAGAGGTAAGAGAAGAAAATGCGGTTTACTATTTTGCTGGTATCGATGGTGCTCGCTTTAAGAAGCCGGTATTACCTGGTGATCAACTTATCATGACTGCTAAGTTGGAGCGTGAACGTGCCGGCATCTATAAGTTCCAAGTGCAGGCGACGGTTGATGGTGAGCTTGCTGCTGAAGCAAATATTACTTGTGCTGTTCGTACGAAGGGCGCGTAATGACTCGGATTCATGCATCCGCTGTAGTTGATAGCAAGGCTGAAATCGCAAGTGATGTTGAGATTGGTCCTTATTCAGTCATTGGTCCCCATGTCAAAATCGGTGCTGGTAGCAAAATAGGATCTCATACCGTCATTGAGGGTCATACCACCATCGGCAAAGAGAATCAATTTGCCCACTTCGCGGCCATCGGTGGCGCACCGCAGGATATGAAATACCGTGGCGAGTCAACCCAGTTGATTATTGGCGATCGCAATACGATTCGAGAGTTCACTACCATTCACACTGGGACTGCGCAGGACGAGGGGATTACTCGTATCGGCAATGACAATTGGATCATGGCTTATGTGCATATTGCGCATGATTGTCAAATCGGTAACCACACCATTTTCTCTAGTAATGCGCAAATCGCCGGGCACGTTGAGGTCAATGATTGGGCCATTATGGGCGGAATGTCTGGCGTGCATCAGTTTGTGCGTATTGGTCAGCATGCCATGCTTGGTGGCGCCTCAGCGCTAGTGCAAGATATTCCGCCGTTTGTGATTGCGGCGGGAGATAAAGCCTCTCCACATGGTATTAACGTTGAAGGGCTCAAGCGCCGTGGTTTCTCAAGCGAAACCATTTCCGCTTTGCGTCAGGCATATAAAGTTCTGTATAAGGATGGCTTGAGCTTTGAAGAGGCTAAGGTAGAGATTCAGAAAATGGCGTTTGCTAGTGCAGCCGATGTCGCTACCGCAGAAAAGCTGACTGAGTTCCATGATTTTATTGCCGCTTCAACCCGCGGCATTATTCGATAGAGATTGGGCTAGTGCCTAAATTAGCCTGTGTTGCTGGAGAGCCTTCGGGTGATTTGCTGGCTGCACCTGTACTCAGTGCGCTAAAGCAAATTCCAGATACCTCCCATTTGGAGGTTTATGGTATTGGCGGACCTTGTATGCAGGCGGAAGGCCTTCGTTCTGACTGGCCAATGGAAACCCTCAGTGTGCGCGGTTATGTCGAGGCCATTCGTCAGTTGCCTGCCATTCTGAAACTACGGCGTGAGCTCATTGCGAATTTGCTTGGCGAGGGCCGCCCCGATGTTTATTTGGGTGTTGATGCTCCGGATTTCAACTTAGGGGTTGAGTTAGCATTGCGTAAGGCGGGTATCCCAACGCTGCATTTTGTATCGCCGTCTATTTGGGCATGGCGAGCGGGGCGCATTACTAAGATTAAGCAAGCCGTTGAAAGAATGCTTTGTATCTTTCCGTTTGAAGCGGAGATTTATGAGCGCGCTGGCATTAATGCCACCTATGTTGGGCACCCCTTGGCAAGCGATGTTCCGTTGGAGCCAAATCCAACGGACGCCAAACATAAAATCCAGAAGATCTTAAATATCCCGGCCCATGAATTGGATGGAGTGATTGTTTCGGTGTTGCCTGGAAGTCGCGGCTCGGAAATTGAATTCATTGCCCCGATTTTCTTTGAAACCATGATTGCGCTCTCTCAGCGTATGGAAGGGCAGTCACTGTGCTTCCTAGTTCCTGTCGCGACCTCACGTTTACGCGCTCCACTTGAAACTTTGCTAAAAGAGACTCTAGAGAAGTGCCCTGAACTCAATATCCATTTGCTTGATGGCGAGGCCGATGTGGTCTTGGAGGCTGCTGATGTGGTGTTGATTGCCAGCGGCACCGCTACTTTGCAAGCCGCACTATGGAAAAAGCCGATGGTCATTTCCTATAAGGTGCCCTGGTTAACCGCGCAGATTATGAAGCGTCAGGGCTATTTGCCTTACGTAGGCCTTCCTAATATTTTATGCGGTGAATTTGTTGTGCCAGAGCTCCTGCAGGATGATGCAACGCCAAGTAAGCTTGCCGATGCGTTGATGGGCTGGTTAAATAATCCGATCAAAGTGAGTCAACTTAAAATCCGTTTTACGGAGATGCACGAGACCTTACGTCGACCAACGGGATTGCTGGCGGCTCAAGCGGTTGCTCAAACTATTGCCGCCACTAAACGTCGACCTAGTTCGTGAGTGTGATTTGGGTCTGCGGTGTAGATGAGGCGGGGCGAGGCCCTCTGGCTGGCGCAGTAGTGGCTGGGGCAGTTGTCCTGGATCCCGAGAATCCGATTGCCGGATTAAAGGACTCCAAGAAGCTCTCTGCTACCAGGCGTGAGTTTTTATTCAAGGAAATTCAGCTGAAGGCAAAAGCTTGGGGTATTGGTGAAGCGAGTCCCGCAGAGATAGATCAAATCAATATTTTGCAGGCTACGATGCTAGCTATGCGCCGGGCTATTGAAGATCTGGCCAGCCGTTTAGGCGGCTGGCCAGATAAAGCCTTGATTGATGGTAATCGCTGTCCTGAGTTGCCTATTGCGGCCGAAGCGATCATCAAGGGTGATACCAAGGAGCCTGCTATTTCAGCGGGGTCGATATTGGCTAAGGTGACGCGCGATCGGCAAATGGTGATTTTGCATGAGCTGTATCCAGAGTATGGGTTTGCTCAACATATGGGTTATCCGACGGAAGCCCATTTTGCTGCTTTAAAGGAGTTCGGCGCCTGCCCAGAGCATCGCCGTAGCTTCTCTCCTGTTCGTCATGTTTTAGCCCTACATAGTCGATAATCAAGCCTATGAAAATTGAATTTATAAGCTCGAAAGAAAATCCCTTATTTAAGGAGATTCGCCATTTGCAGGCGGTTGGCCCTAAAGGTCAAAA
This sequence comes from Burkholderiaceae bacterium, assembly GCA_947374315.1. The sequence continues at coordinate 13,600 of CANCBK010000002.1, forward strand.
GGCGAGATTGATTTCAGGCCAGGCTTTGCTGGAAGGAATTCACTTGGTGCAAGCCTGGGTGGGTGATCCCGCTCTGAGATTCCTGATCACCTCTGAGGTGGGCTTGCAAAATCCCGAGATTGCTCAGGCCGTATACGACCATGTTGAAATTTGTCCCGACACTCGCGTGTATCAGTTGGATAAAGGTTTATGGGGCTTGCTCACTGACTTGGTAAATGCCCCGCATGTTGCTGGACTGTTAGATCTGCCTCAGTCGGCTTTGACACCACAACAATCTATTGCCACGCTTCCTGGCGATGTGATCATTCTCGATCGCATACAAGATGCCGGCAATCTCGGCTCCATCTTGCGAACTGCCGCCGCAACTGGTTTTAGTCAGGTGATTGCATTGTCTGGCTGTGCCCACCTATGGTCCACCAAAGTATTGCGTGCCGGTATGGGGGCGCATCGCTTGCTTGATCTTCGTGAGGGATGGTCATATCAGCAAGTGTTAAGTGCGGTGACGGCGCCTTTATTGGCAGCTACCGCTGATGGTGAGCTCGATCTCTTCAATATGCGTAAGGAGCTGATTCATCCTGTGGCGTGGGTGATGGGGAGCGAAGGTCAAGGTATCTCTGACGACCTCATGGCGCAGGCGAAGGGGGTTTCGATACCGATTGATCCGCGAGTCGAATCTCTGAATGTTGCTGCTGCCGCAGCCATCTGCTTCTTTGAGACGGTACGGGTTCGCCGTAGTTAGTCTTGGTGGCTAGCCCATTAGAAGGGCGGCCATATCAACCTAAAATAGTTTTATCAGGCTTGATGGATTGCAAGACGGTAGTAGCAATCTCTTCAATCGATTTGCTAGTGGTCGCCACCCAAGGAATTGATTCCTTCTTCATCATCGCTGTCGCTTCATTAATTTCATAGCGACAGTTTTCCAATTTGGCGTAATTGCTTCCTGGACGTCGTTCGTTGCGGATTTCGCATAAGCGCTCGGCGTCGATCATGAGGCCAAATATCTTATTGCGATAGGGGATTAAATCCTTCGGTAATTGGCCGCGCTCGAAATCTTCTGGAATTAATGGGTAATTGGCCGCCTTCATGCCGTACTGCATTGCGAGATAAAGGCTGGTTGGCGTTTTGCCCACCCGAGAAATACCAACCAGAATGACGTCAGCCTCGGCTAGGTTTCGGTTGGATTGACCATCATCGTGGGCCAAGGAGTAATTAATGGCCTCAATACGGTTCTTATAGGCCTCCGTATCCGCATTGTGGTGCAAGCGATTCATGGCATGGGTAGATCTAATGCCTAAGGTCTGCTCCAGCGGGGCAACGAAGGTCTGGAACATGTCCAAAATCAGCCCATTGGCCTTGCCTACGATCTTGTTTAACTCAGGATTCACCAAAGTGGTGAAAACAATAGGCTGAACCTCATATTTAGAGGCCGCTTGGTTAATGCTGGAGACTGCGTCATGGGCTTTTTCTGCGCTATCCACAAAAGGGACTCGAATATGCTTAAAAGTGGCCTCAAATTGAGCCAAAATCGACTGGCTGAAGTTCTCGGCCGTGATTCCGGTGCCGTCAGAAACAATAAAAACGATACGGGTTTGGGTGCTCATGAGATTGGCCTAAATGTCGTGGTCAGCACTACAATATGTAGTTAATGAAGTATGCCGTATTTTATTCGGCCGCTCGACCAGTTTCCTTATCTTTAGAGAGTATTTTATGTCCAACCAACAGCAACAAAGTAGTGATGTAGCCAATGCCTATGTTTTGCCTTTTGAGCAACTCCGGATGACTGATGTCGAATCAGTCGGCGGTAAAAATGCTTCCTTAGGTGAAATGATTTCTCAGTTGTCCTCTACTGGTGTACGAGTACCCACTGGATTTGCGACAACCTCTTTGGCATTTCGTGATTTTCTTGATCACAATAATTTGACTGAGCGCATTCAGAAGCGCTTGGAAAATCTCAACATTGATGATGTTCGTGCATTGGCGGAAGCAGGTAAAGAGATTCGTGGCTGGATTGAGACTGCGCCATTTCAGGCGCGCCTCGACGAAGAAATTCGTGCTTCATTTAAGAAGCTCGATGATTCTGGCAAAGGTTCTTTTGCTGTCCGATCTTCTGCAACTGCAGAAGATTTGCCTGATGCTTCATTTGCTGGGCAGCAAGAAACTTTCTTGAACGTTGAAGGTATTGATGATGTTCTGAAGAAGATTCGTGAAGTGTTTGCTTCTTTGTATAACGACCGCGCAATCTCATATCGCGTCCACAAAGGTTTTGCACATGCTGAAGTGGCTTTGTCCGCTGGTATTCAGCGTATGGTGCGCTCTGACTTAGGTGCTGCGGGGGTGATGTTTACCCTGGATACAGAATCCGGCTTTCCGGATGTGGTCTTTATTACCTCAAGTTATGGCCTGGGTGAGACAGTGGTGCAGGGTGCGGTAAACCCAGATGAATTCTATGTGTTTAAAACCACTTTAGCTCAAGACAAGAAGGCGATTATTCGTCGCTCATTGGGCTCTAAATTAATTCAAATGCAATTTGCCCCAGCAGGTTCCGCTGAGAAGGTGGTAACGGTTGATGTCACTCCAGAGAAGCGCAATCGTTTTTCACTGGAAGATGCAGACATTACTGAGTTAGCAAAATACGCAGTCATCATTGAAAAGCACTACGGTCGTCCAATGGATATCGAGTGGGGTAAAGATGGTCAAGATGGTCGCATTTATATCTTGCAGGCGCGCCCAGAGACTGTGAAGAGCCAGGCGGTTGGCCAGGTGGAAATGCGCTACAAACTAAAGGGTACCTCCAAGGTTCTTGCTAAAGGCCGTGCGATTGGACAAAAGATTGGCGCAGGCCCAGTTCGCGTTATTCGGGATCCAAGTGAAATGGATCGAGTTCAGCCGGGTGATGTACTGGTAGCCGACATGACTGACCCTAACTGGGAGCCAGTGATGAAACGTGCTTCTGCGATTATTACCAATCGCGGTGGACGCACTTGTCATGCAGCGATTATTGCCCGTGAGTTAGGCGTTCCTGCAGTAGTGGGTTGCGGTGATGCTACTGAACATTTACAAGACGGCATGATGGTCACGGTCTCTTGTGCAGAAGGCGATGAAGGTCATATCTACGATGGTTTGATTGAAACTGAAGTGACTGAAATTTCTCGTGGTGTACTGCCTGAGATTCCGGTGAAGATCACCATGAATATTGGTAATCCTCAGCTGGCTTTTGATTTCTGCCAAATTCCGAATGCAGGGGTTGGTTTGGCTCGCCTTGAGTTCATTATCAATAACTACATCGGTGTGCATCCACGCGCAGTGTTGGAGTATCCAAACATCGATCCTGACCTCAAACGTGCGGTCGAGAGTGTTGCTCGCGGTTACGCAAGTCCACGTCAATTTTATGAAGATAAGCTGGTTGAAGGTGTGTCAACCATTGCTGCTGCGTTCTATCCAAAGCCGGTCATCGTGCGTTTGTCTGACTTTAAATCAAACGAATACAAAAAGCTGATTGGTGGTTCGCGCTATGAGCCAGATGAAGAGAATCCAATGCTGGGTTTCCGTGGCGCATCCCGTTATGTTTCCGCAGATTTCGGTGAAGCCTTTGCTTTAGAGTGCGCTGCAATGAAGCGTGTTCGTGAGGATATGGGTCTTGATAACGTTGAGATCATGGTGCCGTTTGTTCGTACGATTAAGCAGGCTGAGCGTGTGATTGACATGATGGCGCAGTTTGGGCTCAAGCGCGGTGAAAAAGGCTTGCGCCTCATCATGATGTGCGAGATTCCATCCAATGCGATTTTGGCTGACCAATTCCTCGAGCACTTTGATGGCTTCTCAATTGGCTCGAACGATATGACTCAGTTAACCCTGGGCTTGGATCGTGACTCCGGTATGGAGCTATTGGCAATTGATTTTGATGAACGCGACCCAGCGGTTGAGTTCATGATTGCCCGCTCGATTGATGCCTGCCGAAAGCAAAACAAATATGTCGGTATCTGCGGTCAAGGCCCATCAGATCATCCTGACTTTGCTCGTTGGCTGGTTGCCAAAGGCATTACTTCAATCTCTCTCAATCCGGATAGCGTAGTTGCTACTTGGGAAATGTTGGGCAAGAAGGAAGCGTAAACAGTCGTCAATATACTGTTGGCAAAAGACAAAAAGCCTAGATGAGAATCTAGGCTTTTTGCATTCCATTGGCAGAAATACTGCCACCCCTTTATTGTTTGCTTTTGGGGGAAGCGTTTTTCTTGGCACTCACTTTTTTGACTGATTTGGCTACCGGCTTAACCACCTTGCTGGCACGATGGACGGGTACTACCCCCATTTTTTTTGCGGGCGAGGAAATGGAGCGAGAGGGCGTAGCGCCAGTCCAGCTAGGCTCGGCAATTGAGTTGAATGCAGTGCGTAATTTTTCGCCCCACAGCTGATGAATCATCTTAAAGTAAGGATTAGATTCATCCAGGGTAACTAACTTGCTAGCTTGCAGAGAGTTCTTTTCATAGACCAGAAGATCCAAAGGCAAGCCAACAGAAATATTACTGTTTAAGGTTGAATCCATTGAAATCAGGGCGCACTTGGTGGCTAGATTGAGTGGGGTGTCGAAGCTCAGAACCCTGTCTAGAATTGGCTTGCCATATTTAGATTCACCAATTTGGAAATAGCATGTCTCGGGCGTAGCTTCAATGAAGTTGCCGGCAGAGTAGATGTTAAATAGTCTTGGTCGCTCACCTTTGACTTGACCTCCAAAGATTAAATTGCAATTGAAATCGATTCCGGCTTTCTCAAGCGCTTCATGATCCCTATCGTAGACTTGCTTGATGGCATCGCCAATAACTACAGCTGCATCGTGCGTATTTTCTGCGTTCCACAGATTTTTGCCATTGAGGAGTTGGCCTTGTAGCAAAATTTCTTTTACAGCCTGGGTAATGGCAAGATTGCCGGCGCTCATGAGGGCGAAGAAGCGATCCTTGTCCTTCTGAAACAAAGACATTTTTCTGAAGGTGCCAATTTGATCAACACCCGCATTGGTGCGAGTATCCGATAAAAATACCAAGCCATCCTTTAGGCAAAGCCCAACGCAATACGTCATCCTGAAACCCCTTTTAACTATTTCTCGAAATTATCCCTCACTTATAGAAAGCGGGAAAATTCTAGGGGAGCTTGGCAATGGAGATATTGGCGGTTAATTCTTCACCGCCACCGCCAGAGCGAACGCCTTTTACAGGTGCTGCTGAATAGTAGTCTCTACCGATCGCAAGGCGAATATGGCGTGCATCAACAAAGCAGGCGTTCGTAATATCAACGCTAGTCCATAGGCCTTTATCAATGTCTGCGCAGAAATCTATCCAGGCGTGACTTGCTAGGTTAGGCGAATCTTCTGCAAAGAAATACCCGCTGACATAACGCGCTGGAATGCCTGCTGCACGACAGAGGCTCAGCATGATGTGGGCATGATCTTGGCAGACTCCGGATTTCATGGCGAAGGATTGGGCTGCTGTGGTGGCGAAATTGGTTTGTCCGGGGAAGTAGAGGATTGCGCCTTGCACTGCTGCGGCCAATTTCAATACTTCATCGACTGAGTTTTTCTTTGGGAGGGACGCGGAGAAGAACTCTAGCATCTCAGGTGTGGGCTCAGTTAAGGGTGTCTGTTGTAGTAGGTGATAAGGAGAGACTGCCTTAGGCTCATCAATAAACTCAAAGGCATCTGCTGTATGTACTTCCCCCTCAGCCTCAATCATCATGGAGGTGTAGGAGCTTTCCTGTACGAATACACTGCAGAGGTTTCCGAAGGCATCGTAGGAGTTACTAGACTTGATGGGCGTGCTGATTTTCCATTTATCGATTGTTTGGCCGGCAACATCGAGTGGCGTAAGGCGCAACTCTTGTATGGAATAGTGCACCGGTGTTTCATAGCGATATTCAGTGCGGTGACGAATCTTCAGGTGCATAGGGGTCTTTAGGCTACTGCCAGGGGAATGAGGTAGGCATTGCTGAATTCATCGGCAATATGGTTGATGCGCTCCAAGAATTCTTCGATGAACTCTTCCAGGCCTTGTGAAAACACTTCATCAATATCCGAATAATCTAAGCTGGCTTTCAGTTTACCTAGGAGACGTTCAATTTCCTTGGATTGCTGATTCTTCATTTCTGAAATCAAGGGAATCAGTTCATTGACGCAACTCACCAGCGAGCGAGGCATTTGCTTATTGAAGATCAGAAGCTGGGCTACTTGTTTGGGGGTTACCTGATCGGAATAGATTTGACGGTAGATTTCAAAGGCGGAGACCGAGCGAAGCAGGGCGGCCCAATGGTAAAAGTCGAAGAAATCACCATCCCTGCCATCAATCAGCTCTACTAGTTCAGTCTCACCCGCCTTAGTCTTCTGATCGGCGCTCAATACTTTTGGGGTTACTTGACCTTCATATTTGGTTTCTAGAATACGAGCGGTATTATCTGCGCGCTCTAGCAGGGTGCCTACATTCATAAAATAGAAGGCTTCATTTTTCAGCATGGTGCCGTGCATGACGCCTCTGAATAAATGGCAGCGATGCTTCACCCAGTCAAGGAGTCTGCTGGGATCCGCTTGGTTTCTAGCCTCCAGAATGCGCTGCAATTCTAGCCAGGTGGTGTTCTGTGTTTCCCATGCTTCCGAGGTGATCTTGCCGCGAATGACGCGTGCATTTTCTCGGGCGGCGAATAAGCAGGACACGATGCTCGAAGGATTATTGGTCTCATAGATCATGAAATCCAGTACATTCTCACGAGTGACGACGTCATACTGATTTAAGAACGACTCTTCTAACTTAGAAATCGTCAGCAGCTTCTTCCAGCTCTGCTCCAGAAATTCAGCGGGCTGAGGTAATAGCGATGTTTGATGATTGACGTCTAGCATGCGGGCAGTATTTTCTGCGCGCTCTGTATAGCGGGCCATCCAGTAAAGGCAATCGGCGGTGCGACTCAACATAGTTACTTATCCCTTTATTCTTCCAGCACCCAAGTGTCTTTAGTTCCGCCGCCTTGGGAGGAGTTCACAACCAAGGACCCTTCTTTAAGCGCAACTCTGGTGAGGCCGCCCGGAACCATCTTGATCGTCTTACCTGAAAGCACAAAAGGTCGTAAATCAATATGGCGCGGGGCTACACCGGATTCCACAAACGTTGGGCAGGTTGAGAGCGCCAACGTGGGTTGAGCAATATATTTATCTGGATTAGCAATCAAGTGACCGCGGAATTCTTCGATCTCCGCTTTGGTGGATGCTGGGCCGACCAACATGCCATAACCACCAGCGCCATGCGTTAGCTTCACAACCAACTTATCTAAATTGGCTAAGGTGTAAGCCAGATCATCTGGCTTACGACATTGAAAGGTGGGCACATTATTCAAAATGGGCTTCTCACCCAAGTAGAACTCGATCATGTCCGGAACATATGGGTAGATTGATTTGTCATCGGCGATACCAGTGCCGATCGCATTGGCTAAAGTGACATTGCCAGCGCGGTGAGCGGAGAGTAAGCCAGCAACACCCAAAGTGGAGTCGGAGCGGAATGCGAGAGGATCCAAGAAGTCGTCATCGACACGACGATAAATCACATCGACGCGCTCAGGACCTTGGGTTGTCCGCATAAAGACTTGCTCGTTTTTGACAAACAAATCTTTGCCTTCTACTAATTCAACACCCATCTGCTGGGCGAGATAGCTATGCTCAAAATATGCTGAGTTGTACATGCCTGGAGTGAGCACCACAACGTTGGGCTTTTTGACATCATCTGGCTTGACCGACTTTAAGCACTCCAACAGAAAATCAGGGTAGTGCTCAACAGGGGCGATGCGATATTTTTGGAATAGGTCTGGGAAAAGACGCATCATCATCTTGCGATCTTCTACCATGTAGGAGACGCCTGATGGAACGCGCAAGTTATCTTCTAAGACGTAGAACTCACCTTCACCAGCACGCACAATATCAATGCCGGCAATCTGTGCATAAATATCGCGCGGCACATTCACATTGCGCATCTCTGGGCGGTATTGCGCATTGTTGTAGATTTGCTCTGCCGGAATGATGCCTGCCTTGATGATCTCTTCTTCGTGATACACATCGTAAATAAAGCGGTTCAGTGCTTTAACTCGTTGACGTAATCCTGCCTCTAGTTGTTCCCATTCATTTGCAGTGAATATTCGGGGCACCTGATCAAAGGGGATGGTTCTCTCCGATCCGAGGTCATCTCCATAGACGGCGAAGGTAATGCCGACCCGTCGGAAGATGAGGTCAGCTTCAGCGCGTTTGAGGCCCATGAGGGTATCACTCTGCTGCTTAAGCCAATTATGGAAAACTTGGTAATGGGGGCGCGCTTTTCCGCTGGCGTCGAGCATTTCATCAAATGGCAATTTCATAGTTACAAAATAAAGCCTTTGCAGTAACTGCTTTTTAGTTGATGGAGCGGCTTGGTGCTGTATTGCACATTATTGGTGCATAAATCCCCAGGTTTGACTGCTATTGGGCAAGCTACCCAGTTAGGCGTTGAGATCGCCTCTCGCAATCCGACCTTTTTGAACTTCCCACTCCCGCTCTTTGGTGGCGGCGCGCTTGTCATGCTGTTTCTTGCCCTTGGCTAGTCCAATCTCACACTTCACATTGCCTTTGGAGAAATGGAGGTTTAGTGGCACTAGGGTGTAGCCTTTTTGTTCAACTTTGCCAATGAGCTTTTTAATCTCGATTGCATTGAGCAAAAGCTTGCGAGTACGAGTACTGTCCGGAACAATATGGGTAGATGCTGAAAGCAAGGGGGTGATATGGCACCCAATCAGGTATAGCTCCGCCCGACGGATGACAACATACGCTTCTTTAATGTGCACTCGGCCTGCTCGGATGGCTTTTACTTCCCAACCTTCCAAGACTAGCCCTGCCTCGAACCGTTCCTCGACAAAATAATCGAAGAAGGCTTTTTTGTTATCGACGATACTCATATTTATTTAGCTTCTCAAGATCGATTATGGCAGACGTCTACAAGACCGTTTTAATTGGCCAGTCAGCCGACCGCATGTATGGCCTAGTAACTGACGTTGCGCGCTACCCGGAGTTCCTGCCCTGGTGTGGTGGAGTGGAAATTTTTGAGCAAACTGACACTGTTTTGGATGCCAAAATTAACATTCATTTCAAGGGTATCAACCAGTACTTTCACACTAGAAACGTCAATCATCGCCCTGAAACCATTGACATGGTCTTTGTTGATGGGCCTTTTAAGCACTTTTCAGGGCAATGGAACTTTATTCCCCTAAAGGAAGATGCCTGTAAGGTGGAATTTAAGCTCCACTGGGAATTTAAGAGCGCCATCCTGGATAAGATCATTGGGCCCGTGTTTGGTCATATAGCGGGCACCTTTGTAGATTGCTTTGTAAAGCGTGCCGAAGATCTCTATGACCAGTAATGCTCTGGAAATCTTGATTTGTGATGCTCGATTGGGTGAGCCGCGGCTGACCCCCTTTCTATTGCAGTTGGCATCAGCTGAGATCGCTACAGTGGGCCTGGCTCTGCTAAAGGCGGGAATTGCTCAGGGGCCTGAAGATCTGGCATTGGCCAGAAAAGGCTGTTTTGGCGTGTTTGGTAAGCGCAAAGACTGGGATAGCCCCATTTATGCTGGAGATCGCTTAGAGCTTTATTCCTCGCTGTTAATAGACCCCAAGACCGTCCGTCGCAAGAAGGCGAATCAGAACCAGGATGCTAAATTCCAAGCTGCCGCCGCTAAAAGAAAGGCTAGGAGGCTATAATCGATTTTTGCGACTAGGGGTTTTGCATGCGACTCATTCAAAAAGCACTCACTTTTGACGATGTGCTCCTTGTACCGGCTTATTCTTCGGTACTTCCTCGGGATGCCAGCTTGGCAAGTAAGTTAACTCGAGATATTTCACTCAATACACCATTGGTGTCAGCGGCCATGGACACTGTTACCGAGGGTCGATTGGCGATTGCCATGGCCAGCGAAGGTGGTATTGGCATTATTCATAAAAATCTCACGCCTGCAGAGCAAGCGAGAGAGGTGGCCAAGGTCAAGCGTTACGAGTCTGGTGTTCTTCGTGATCCCATCACGATTGGTCCCGATGTGACCTTGCGTCAAGTGATTCAACTTTCTCGGGAGCATGGTTTCTCAGGCTTCCCAGTTCTCACTGGTAAAGAGGTTGTGGGCATCATTACCAACCGCGACTTACGCTTCGAAGAAGATCTGGATGCGCCTGTAAAAACCAAAATGACTCCACGTGAACGCTTGATCACTGTGAAGGAGGGTTGCTCCCTGGAAGAAGCCAAGCGCTTGATGAGTCACCATCGCTTAGAGCGAGTGCTCGTTGTCAACGATCAGTTTGAGTTGCGCGGTTTAATTACAGTGAAAGATATTTTGAAGGCCACCGAGCACCCGAATGCCTGTAAAGACGGTGAAGGTAAATTACGCGTTGGTGCAGCAGTGGGCGTAGGTCCCGATAACGATGAGCGTATTGAGCTTTTAGTGCGCGCTGGCGTAGATGTGATTGTGGTGGATACCGCCCATGGTCATAGCCAAGGCGTATTGGATCGTGTGAAGTGGGTCAAAATGAATTACCCCCAGGTTCAGGTCATTGGTGGAAACATTGCCACTGGCGATGCTGCCAAGGCATTGGCAGATCATGGTGCTGATGGCGTTAAGGTCGGCATTGGCCCGGGCTCTATCTGCACAACCCGCATTGTTGCGGGTGTGGGTGTACCGCAGATCTCAGCTATTGTGAATGTCGCTAATGCGTTAAAGGGCACTGGTATTCCGTTGATCGCTGACGGGGGCGTGCGTTACTCGGGTGATGTAGCAAAAGCATTGGCAGCCGGTGCAAGCTCCGTCATGATGGGTGGAATGTTTGCTGGCACTGAAGAAGCGCCCGGTGAAGTGTTCCTATATCAAGGGCGCTCTTATAAGAGTTATCGCGGCATGGGTTCATTGGGCGCGATGGCGGATGGTTCGGCTGATCGTTATTTCCAAAGCGACATTGTTGCCAATGCAGAAAAACTGGTGCCGGAAGGTATTGAAGGGCAAGTGCCGTTCAAGGGTAGCGTGCTTGCCATCCTGCATCAACTCACTGGTGGCATTCGCTCTTCAATGGGCTATCTAGGCTGCAAGACGATTGAAGAACTTCATGAAAAAGCGAATTTTGTGGAAATCACTTCTGCGGGTGTGCGCGAGTCGCATGTTCATGATGTGAAGATCACCAAGGAAGCGCCAAATTACCATATTGATTAAGACTTAGATTAGGGCGGTTTCTTTCGTGCACGACAAAATATTGATTATTGACTTTGGTTCACAGGTCACCCAACTGATTGCTAGACGCGTGCGCGATGCTCGCGTCTATTCAGAAATCCATCCCTACGATTGCGATCCAGAATTCATTCGCAAATTTATTCAAGACCAGGGTGGCAAGGGCATCATTCTCTCCGGCGGCCCTAGCTCTGTCACCGAGGCTGATAGCCCTCGTGCCCCGCAAATCGTATTTGAACTGGGCGTCCCTGTTCTTGGCATTTGCTACGGCATGCAAACCATGGCGACCCAATTGGGCGGTGCAGTTGCTTCCGCAGAGTCTTTAGGTAAAGCGCGCGAGTTTGGTTACTCCGAAGTGCGTGCTCATGGGCACACTCATTTATTAAAAGGTATTCAAGATTTTTCCACTAGCGAAGGCCACGGTATTCTTAAAGTGTGGATGAGTCATGGCGATTCTGTAACCACACTACCGCCCGCATTCAAGATGATGGCTTCAACTGAGTCTTGCCCAATTGCAGGCATGGCTGATGAAGGGCGTCAGTTCTATGCATTCCAGTTCCATCCTGAAGTCACCCACACCTTACAAGGCGAGGCGATATTAGGGCGCTTTGTACATGAGATTTGCGGTTGCAAGCCGGACTGGGTCATGGGCGATTACATTAGCGAAGCCGTTGACAATATTCGTAAGCAGGTTGGGGATGAAGAGGTCATTCTCGGCTTATCAGGTGGCGTCGATTCTAGTGTTGCCGCAGCATTAATTCATCGCGCTATTGGTGACAAGCTCACCTGTGTATTTGTAGATCACGGTTTGCTTCGTTTAAACGAGGGTGACATGGTGATGGAAATGTTTGCACGTAACCTTGGGGTCAAGGTGATTCGCGTGGATGCTGCTCAGAAATTTATGTCCGAGTTAGCAGGCGTTTCTGATCCAGAAGCCAAGCGCAAAATTATTGGCAAAGAATTTGTTGAGATCTTCCAAAGCGAGTCCGGCAAGATTAAAAATGCCCAGTGGCTTGCTCAAGGCACCATCTATCCAGACGTCATTGAATCTGCTGGCAAAGGGAAAAAAGGCGCGCATACGATTAAGAGTCACCACAATGTGGGTGGCTTGCCTGAAGATATGCACCTCAAGTTACTTGAGCCATTACGCGAATTATTTAAAGATGAAGTACGTGAGTTAGGTGTTGCTTTAGGCTTACCTCGCGAGATGGTTTATCGCCATCCATTCCCGGGGCCCGGCCTTGGGGTTCGGATCTTAGGTGAAGTGAAGGCCGAGTTTGCCAATTTGCTCCAGCGTGCCGATGCGATCTTCATTGAAGAGTTGCGCAATACCATTGATGAAGTGAGTCAAAAGTCTTGGTATGACCTGACAAGCCAAGCCTTTGCGGTTTTTCTGCCGGTGAAGTCGGTAGGCGTCATGGGTGATGGTCGTACCTATGAGTATGTTGTGGCATTGAGAGCGGTTCAGACTCAAGACTTCATGACTGCTCATTGGGCGCATTTGCCTCATGATTTGCTTGGAAAGGTTTCCAATCGGATCATCAATGAAGTGCGCGGTATCAATCGCGTGGTCTACGATATCAGTGGAAAGCCACCTGCCACCATTGAGTGGGAGTGAAAACATACGGCAAGATGGCAGTCTTGCTTTTATCTTTAGTCATCCGGTGAATTGAGTATGAAAGTTTTAAGCCTCATTCCACCGATGACGCAACTCAATACGCCGTATCCCTCTACGGCATATTTGACGGGCTTTCTGCGTTCACGTGGCATTGATGCCGTTCAAGAAGATCTTGCCTTGGCTTTGGTCCTCGGATTTTTTACCCCAGAAGGCTTGGCGGAAATTCAAGAGGCAGCACTCCGGTTGCCGGAGGAAGATCGAAGTGCAAGCGTTCATTTCTTCTTAGATTATTTTCCAGATTATCAAAGCACGATCTCGCTAGCGATTGCTTTTCTTCAAGGTCGTGACAGCACGCTTGCTCATCGCATTAATAGTCGCACCCTTTTACCGGAAGGGCCGCGCTTCACATCTTTAGATGCTTTTGATGAAGAAGAGGGTGGAGATTCTTTGGCGTGGGCATTTGGCGCACTGGGCTCGCAAGATCGGGCGCGCCATTTAGCGACCCTATATCTCAACGATTTATCGGATGTCTTGCGCGACGCTGTCGACGAACGTTTTGAGTTTGTCCGCTACGCTGAATCATTGGCTGGTAGTCAGCCAACATTTACACCGCTCGCTGAGGCTTTGGCTGCTGCGCCAACGTTGATCGATATGCATCTACAGGCACTAACGCAATCCGCAATAGAGAGGCATCAACCAAGCTTGGTTCTGCTATCCGTGCCGTTTCCTGGTGCCATGTATGCCGCCTTAAGAATTGCGAAAACCATTAAAGCGAGCTATCCACTGATCAAGATCGGCCTTGGCGGTGGCTATGTCAACACAGAACTGCGCGAGCTCACCGATCCACGAATCTTTGATTTTGTTGACTTCATTACATTGGATTCTGGCGAGAGACCCTTGCTTGCACTCATAGAGCATTTGAATGGAAAGCGCTCCGCGGAAAGATTGGTCAGGGCCTTTATTCGGAATGGTGCTGGGCAGGTTCAATATCAGAACTGGCAAGAATTGGATATTCCATTTGAAGAGGTGGGTACCGCAACCTGGGATGGCTTGCCACTAAATTCTTATCTTTCATTATTGGATATGCTCAATCCAATGCATCGCCTGTGGAGTGATGGTCGCTGGAATAAGCTGACGGTTGCCCATGGTTGCTACTGGAAAAAATGCAGTTTCTGTGATGTCAGCTTGGATTACATCTCTCGTTATGAAACTGCTTCAGCAAGCTTATTGGTGGATCGCATTGAGGCGATTGTTGCTGAGACGGGTCAGTCTGGCTTTCATTTTGTTGATGAGGCTGCGCCACCCAAGATCTTGAAGGCGTTAGCGGAGGAATTGATTCGTCGCAAAGTCATCATTTCTTGGTGGGGCAATATTCGCTTTGAAAAGACTTTTACTCCAGAGTTATGTGACTTATTGGCGCAAAGCGGCTGCATTGCGATGTCTGGCGGCCTAGAGGTCGCCTCAGACAGGTTGCTAGATTTAATGAAAAAAGGAGTGTCGGTAGAGCAGGTTGCACAAGTCACCAAAGGCTTTTCAGATGCAGGAATTTTGGTGCACGCATACCTGATGTATGGCTTCCCAACGCAAACCGTTCAAGAAACTGTCGATGCACTGGAATATGTACGCCAGTTTTTTGAAAACGGCTGTATTCAAAGTGGCTTCTTTCACCGCTTTACTTGCACAGTGCACTCTCCTGTTGGGAAAGATCCAGAGGCCTATGGAATTGCTTTAGTGCCAGCAGCACCGATTACTTTCGCGAGAAATGATGTGGCCTTTATTGATCCCAGCGGAGTTGATCATGATTTTCTTGGGGTCGGTCTCAAGAAGGCAATCTACAACTTTATGCATGGCGTTGGATTCGATGAAGATGTGCATGCCTGGTTTGATATGCCGAATATCCCCAAGTCTTCAATACCACGTAACAAGATAGCCAAAATTTTGAAGTATGTATAAACTTTGTGCTACCAGGGATTGAATGAAAACTCTAAAGGTACTCATATGAATTTATCGCGCCGCACCTTCATTGCCTCCGCCGCTTTAGCCCCAGTTGCTTGTGGAAGCCTTTTTTATGAGCATGGTGTTCCCGTTTCTCAGCCACAACCATTGCCTATCGTTCGTCCGCCTCAGATAGGTCAGGAATGGACCTATATCAAGAAAAATATCTTTGACGGAAAGACTCTAGATGTCATTACCGAAAGAGTCTCCAATATTGCATCCAATATCACGATTGAGCGCTCTACAGCAGATGGCGCTATCTTGCCCAGTGAAATTCAAACGGCCTGGGGGATGGTCGCAACCGATACTCAGTGGTCTCGTTTACTTAACTTCAGTCCATCTCTACCACTCTGGCCTGAGCAACTCTCTAGCACTTGGGCCAAGCAGTTCAGTACAAAGTACAGTATTGCTGGATATCCTGAATCAAGGCTCAATTGGCAGGAGTATATGAGTGTTCAGGGGTGGGAAAAGGTTAGCGTTCCAGCAGGCGAGTTTGTGGCATTGCGTTTCCAGGCGCTGATTCATTTTGAAAGCGATGACCCAAATAAGGTGGATTGCATACGCAAAGAAACCGGTTGGTTTGTCCCGCAGATTGGTCGTTGTGTTGCGCGTGAGGCATCTGGTTCTTACCAAATTCAAGGGCAAGTTGGGGCGGTGATCTTGGAAGGTAGTTATCAATGGCAATTGAGTGCTTACAAATAAATTTAGTTCGTAAACTTCTTTTATTAATATTGCCGGCTTTGCTGGCGGGGTGTATTGCTTCTCAGCCTTACCCAAGCGGAACTCTGTTACCGCAGCCAGTGATATTGCCCAAGGTAAGGGCGCCTCAAGTCGGCCAGCAATGGGTTTACAACGTTCGGAATGTCTTTAATCAAGAGTTGGTTGATATTGTTACTGAGAGAGTAATCTCTGTAAGCCCGCAAATTCGTATAGAGCGAAGTGGGCTTAAGGCAGGACCTCTTCCCGATGAAATTCAGGAATCTTGGGGGTTATATCTTGCAAGACCCCCATTGGAATCCCCCACAGAAATTTCAGCAGGGATTGCCTTTATGGCCCGAGCAATTGCTACCAGGATGGTCCGGTTTTTATCAAACTCGCTACCAGGTGGTTGGCTATCCAGACAGCAGTTATTACTGGGGTTTAAATGTGACTGCAGTTCAGTGGGAAGGCGTAACAGTCCCGGCAGGTCAATTTCCCACCTTAAAGTATCAAAACGAAGCACCTTATTTCCAGAGTAATGATGTATTCCGGCTTGCCAGTTATCGCCAAGAAGATGTCTGGCTTTCCCCGGAAGTAGGCCGTTGGGTCATCCGCAGAGGCTACGGTCGCTACATATTGGGCGGTATGTTCTGGCGAAATGCGCTTTGGGAGGATTACTTGGAGTGGGAGCTTGTGTCCTGGAAGTAACTTAAGCGTTTAAAATAGGCGCTTAGCTATGTACACAGTCAAAGAACTCTTTCCAACCCTCCAAGGCGAGGGCGCCCACGCAGGCCGTGCGGCGGTATTCTGTCGTTTTGCGGGCTGCAATCTTTGGAGTGGTCGCGAGGAAGATCGCGCGACGGCAGTGTGTCAATTTTGCGATACCGACTTTGTGGGAAGCGATGGTGTCGGTGGCGGTAAGTTTGCAAACGCTGCCCAACTTGCCGATGCGATTGAGCAGGCATGGAATAGCACCTCTGCTGGCCCTCAGCAACGCTATGTCGTCTTTACTGGCGGTGAACCCTTGCTACAGCTTGATAGCGCACTAATTGATGCCTTGCATGGCAAAGGCTTTGCTGTGGCAATCGAAACGAATGGCACGATCAAAGTTCCCAAGGGTGTTGATTGGGTATGCGTCAGTCCAAAAGCAGGTTCTGACCTCATTGTGTTGCAGGCTGATGAGATTAAAGCGGTCATTCCTCAAGTGGGGCATGACTCAATCGACAGTCTCTTAGGTCGCTTTGAGAAGATGGATTACCAGAATCGTTTCTTGCAGGCCATGGATGGTCCGAATCTCCAAGAAAATATGGCATTGGCGGTGCGCCTTTGTCAAAAGCGTCCATTGTGGCGTTTGAGTGTGCAGACCCATAAAATGATCGGTATTCGATAAATAGCATTCCCAGGAATTAGCAAGCCAAATATGACCACCAAGCAAGAATCAATTTCTATTACTCGCCGACTGGAGTTTGACTCTGGCCATCGTATTCCTAATCATGATGGGCAGTGCCGCCATTTGCATGGTCATCGCTATGCTATTGAGGTGACACTGACGGGGGTTATTGCAGACCGCCCCGGGAAGGCGGATGATGGAATGGTCTTGGATTTTGGTGACATCAAGCGCCTCACCAATCAATATGTTGTTGAGCCTTGGGACCACGCTTTTTTAGTGGCCAAGGAAGATGCGGGATTGCTTGAGTATTTAAATTCCATCCCAAATCACAAAACTGTCGTGATGGAGAATGTTCCCACTGTTGAAAATCTGGCAAGTGCCGCATTTAAAGTATTACAGCCGGTTTTCGAAAAGGCCTTTGATGGACGACTGGGACTGTCATCCATTCGTCTTTATGAGACTCCCAATTGCTGGGCTGACGTTTCTCATTCCTAAGATCTACCATGCAAGCTAAGCTTGACCACCAATTTATGCAGCAGGCTTTGGGTCAGGCCAAGCTTGCCGCTATTGCTGGCGAAGTTCCAGTGGGTGCTGTACTGGTGCGAGACGGGCAGGTGATTTCCACGGGATTTAATCAGCCCATCACCAACAGCGATCCTAGTGCTCATGCAGAGATGATGGCTTTACGAGCCGCAGCGCAAACAGAGGCGAATTACCGCCTGCCTGGTACTACGCTATATGTCACCTTAGAGCCTTGCACCATGTGTGCCGGTGCTATGTTGCATGCGAGGATAGATCGTGTTGTATTTGGCGCTAGCGATCCCAAGACAGGCGCTGCAGGCAGTGTCCTCAATATCTTCTCGGAAAAGCAGATTAACCATCAGACGCAAGTTGAAGGTGGCATCATGGGCGAAGAATGTGGTCAGGTACTTCGTGATTTTTTTAAGGAGCGGCGTTGAAGCAAATTCATTTGATTGCTCCTTCTGGGGCTAGCTTAGATCCTCTGAGCCCTTTGGCCGGAATTGAGTGGTTGCGGCAACAGGGTGTTGAGGTTTTAAATACTGCGTGTGTAAACAGAGTGGATCAACGCTTTGCGGGTTCGGATGCAGAGCGTCTAGCAGAAATCAATCAACTTGCAAATTTGCCTTCAGAGGCAACGGTTGTAGCGATGCGCGGTGGTTATGGCTTACATCGCTTGCTTCCTAATGTTGAATGGACTGCTATTGCTAAAGCAATCCAGAGCGGCCTGCAAATTTGTGGGCATAGTGATTTCACGGCATTTCAATTGGGAATTCTGGCAAAAACTGGTGCGATTACTTTAGCTGGACCGATGCTAAATTTTGACTTTGCTTGTCAGGGTGAGCAGGGCGAGGGCGTTGCCCCAAATAGCTTTATGTGGGAACACTTTCAAGCTGCGATCACAGGGCGCACATTAGATTGCAGTGTGAATGCGGCGCAACCATATTTAAGTGCCCCCCCTCAAGATCAAATATCTGGAATGCTATGGGGTGGAAACTTAACCGTGTTAGCGGGCTTGGTGGGCACGCCATATTTGCCTAGTCAAGAACAAACCCGAGGCGGTATTTTATTTCTGGAAGATGTGAACGAGCATCCATACCGGATCGAGCGCATGCTCATGCAATTATTGGATGCGGGCGTATTGAACAATCAAGGCGCTATTCTCTTGGGTGGCTTCTCGGCATATCGTCTTTACGACAATGATCGTGGCTATGAGCTAGAAAGTGCAATTCAGGCTATTTGCAAGCGACTACCAAACACCATTCCGGTATTGACTGGATTACCCTTTGGGCATCAAGCAGAGAAGCTCACTTTGCCAGTGGGTGCGCTATCCCACCTGAGTTATGGAAATAACGGATTTGACCTGAAGGCCAGTTGGTAAAGCGGCACCTCTTTTAAGCTTCAAAACTTTTTAAGATAAATTCCGCGCCGGTATCTTGCCCTAGGGCTTTAATCAACATAGGCAAGCTTTCTGCGAGCTGTTTTTCTAGAGTCCATGGTGGGTTGATGATGAACATGCCGCTGGCCTGAAGGCGACGCTCTTTGGGGGCATTTTCAATGCGCAGCTCAACATGTAGCCATGAGCGTTTATGCGCAGTTGCAATTTTTTTCATGCGGTCGGGTAGGGCGGCAGACTCTCTTCTAGATAGCGCTGGATACCAGATTGCATAGCACCCTGTAGCAAATCGTTGTAAAGCCTCTTCCATGGCGGTTTCAAGGTAACGATAGTCTTGCTTGTCTTCGTAGGAGGGGTCAATTAAGACTAAGCCACGTCTACTCGGAGGCGGGAGCAATCCCTTTAGCCTTGCAAAGCTATCTTCTGCATAGATATCAATCTGTTTAGCCTGCTTCAGTTCGCCTATGTTGTGGCGCAGGATATCAATTTCTTTGGGGTGAAGTTCAAAGAGCTTTAAGCGATCCTGCGGTCTGAGCAAGCGCGCCAAGATAAAAGGGGAGCCAGGGTAGACGGTGATTTCACTGTCTACATTCTCAGCGCGGATGCATTCGAGATAATTTTCGATCCCTGTGCTTAATGATTTTTCTGCAGCGTATTTCGCTAGACGATAAATCCCACCATCCGCCTCTTTGCTGACCATTGCAAAGCCATCGATCAGACTGTAAATGCCAGCGCCCGCATGAGTATCTACTATAGTGAGTGCGCCTGGTTTTTCTTGGAGGTATTCAACCAAATGAATAAGAACGAGATGCTTCAGAATATCAGCATGACTACCTGCATGAAAAGCATGGCGATAACTAAACATCCTTAAATCACTTTCGCTTTTTGGGCTTTAATAAAAAAAGCCAATGTAATGCTAATAAGTGCCGCGCATGCGTACTGCAATGGTCGGTTTAATTCTGAGTCTAGCACTTGGTTTAGCAGAATGTAGATAATCCCAAGCCCGCTGAGCGCAAGTAGGCGAGGCCAAATTTTATTTGGAGTCAACCGGTTTTCTGGAATGTATTGCGAGAGGATGGCGCCAATCATTCCCGACCAGATTCCAATAGCGGATCCCGCTAAGACATCGGTGAGCCAGTGAGCGCCGAGCGCATTACGAGATAAGCCTACAAATGCGGCAATAGCAAATACCCACCACAATGAGAGTCGCTTTTCTTTATCGCTGGCAAAGAAGATTCCAGAGGCTACCGCAAATGCGGTTAATGTATGTCCAGACGGCATCGCTCGATTGAATAGCGGTTCCCCGATGCGATAAAAGTCTTCAAGTGCCAGAACACCAGCAGGTCTAGGAAAGTCTAAAAAAGACTTAATGACTTGGCCTATGATTCCACCAATGGCAGCGGCTAAAAGTCCTGCGCTGAATAGTCGAGGTGCTAGCAATAACAGAGGAAAACAGAGTGCAAAGATACCCCAGCCATTACCCAAAAATGTGAGCCATGCCCACAAGGTATCCGGAAGTATTTGGGTGTATCGATTAATGAATAAAAACGTGGGCGTTTGTTGTTCGCCTAAATAAATGGCGATTGCTAATGCTAGGGGTGCTAGCGGAATAAACCAAGCCCAAGCGGGTGAAATTGCTACGGCTAATTTGCGCTGCTCATTCATGCAGATTGGCGCGCCTTCTCAGCATCAGCCTCATTGAGCTGCAGAGTCATTTTATCTAGCACTTGAGAGACGGTAATCGCTTGCATACATACATTGTTATGGCATGGTGTCTTGCGATGATTGGCGGCACTCACACAAGGGGAGCAAGCGAGGTTAGCGGTAATCGAGATAGACTTTCCAACAGAGCCATAAAGTGCGGGCGTTTCAGGTCCGAATAGGACAACCGTTCTGAGCGGGGTGACGGCAGAGAAATGGCCGGGGCCGGAATCATTTGTCACCATGACATCGGATAGGGTGTATAGCGGCGGTAATTCAGCAAAGCTGACTTGGCCTGCAAAGTTCAAAGCATTATTGACATTCGCTACCGCCCGCACCTTTTCAACATACTCAAACTCTGCTGGGGAGCCGGTAATTAAAATAAGATCATTGGGATAGTGTTGATGTAATCCTTGAATCAGTTCCGAGAAACGTTGCTGCGCCCAACGTCTTTGTGGCAGCAAATCACTTGCGTTAGGATTTACCAAAATCAGTCGTTGCTTGCCTTGTGTAAATGCAATGCCAGCATCTACGCTCAGTTTTTCAATGCGTTCGCTCACTTTAGCCAAGACCGCAGGATCAATCACTGCTTGCTCCAAGCGCACTTCAGAGTCAGCGATATGAATTTTGCTGAAAGGCACTTCAATTTCTTTGGCAAACGCTGCGTGAATCAAGGAGAGGAAATTCTTGGTGATATGAATATGCGGGTTGTAATGTACCTTGCGGGTCAACATAAAGCCGCGCCACAATCCTTCACCATGAAAGATGTGATAACCAACGCGACGACGTGCACCACAAAGACCAGTCAGTAGGGCTGTAAAGCGGGAGAATAATTCCAAGTCAATGACCGTATCGATGCCATGCTTGCGTGATGCGATTAAGAATTTGATGGTGTCTTTAATTAAGCCGCCCAAGCTGGAAGAATCAATCGTAAAAATATTCTCCGGCTTGATGGTATTTAATAAAGTCAGGCTGGCACGATTGCTCTTGAAGATCAGGAAGAATAATTCAGCACCTCGGGCTTGCGCATTGCGCATGGCCGGGTCAACCAAAATAGCGCTACCCATTTCTGATAACTCAATGAAAAGGAGTTTTTTTGGAGCATCTGGTTGACGATTAAAGGCATTCTTAATGCGATCAATCAGAGCGACAATCGGACTTGCGACTGCGCAGAGTGGTACGCCGACCCAGTGGTCGATGGCGCGCATAGTGTTGACGCTAATGCTCATAGTAGGGCTCTAAAAGAATTATTTCCGTTTTAATAAAAAATAAGCGCCGGGCAACACCGATATTACGGTGATGGCGCCGTAGCTAATAGATGCGAGAACAGTGATCGAAGGATTAATCCCCCATAAGGCCAGCACGGAAGAGAGGGTGGCTTCACGCAATCCCCAGCCAGAAATGCTGATGGGCAACATTAATAACAGGCTCAGAGCAGGCAAGCCAATCATAAGACCTTCGATTGGGGCGTTTACACCATAGGCCTTTAAGCAAAATAAGAGCGATAAGATTGTCAGGAAATGAATGCCAATCGCGAATGCTGCTTGAGCCACATTCATGGGCCATGAAAAGGCCAGCTTAACTCCTGGAAGGGCATGATGCATTTGCAGGCGGTCGAGCAGTTTTTGCAAGAGATTGCAAGCTGGCCTCCAGGCCAAAATTACTGAGATGAGTAAGCCTGCAAAAATCATGATACCCGTGACTGCATAGCCGAGATCTTTGCCCCAGGTGGCCAAAGTAGCGCCGCCAAGGATCAGGCCAATTCCACCTAATAAGTTATTTCCTGCCAAGCCGAGCAAGCGGTCTACCAGGACCATGGAAAAGCTCAGCCGTAACTTTGGAGTGGCATGCTCTAGGTCGACTGAATGATGCAGCTCTTCATCTAACTTTTTTTCTGTAGTGAGATTGCCAGCGCTATCTAAATGGGTGGCGGTAATCGCGCGATAGCTGTCACCACCAATAGTGCTAGGCAGCCCTTGATTGATGAGGCCGCCTGCAAAATACAAAGCAATATAGTTTTTAAGACTTGCTTGAAATCCGACTTTACGCATGAAGAGGCCCCAGCGCAGTCCACCACAAATAAAGGCAGTCACCATCGTCAGTCCGGCCGCTAAAAACCACCAAGGCTGCATCTGAATTTCAGAATCTAAGAGCGCATGCCAATCAATGCCACTCGTGGCCTTCCAAAGAAGGGCGACGGATAGCAAAATGCGGATAGTGGGCCAGGCACGTTTGAGGATTGCTTTCCACCCAGATGTGGCTTGTGGGGTGGATTGGGGTTGTGAACTCATAGGCGTAAGGATAATGCTTTGAGCGCCTAAGGTCTTGAATTTGGAGAATTACTGTATGGCGCCGGCATCATGCCAGTTACGACAAAGACTATAGTCAAATTTGGATAAAACCTGCCCAAATCGGATGATTTCTAGGTTATCTAGTGGCTCGCACCGCTCGAAACCCAAATTACCCCCTACTGGCGGGCTAAATGCCATGCCCGACCAATTGATCAGAATGACACTGGCCCCAACTGGCAATTGACCAAACCAGAGATCGAATTGATCTTGTCGTTGATCGAGAACAAAGGTGGGCAAGGGACTGGCATACCAAGCTGCCCTGCTGGCCAGAGTCCAGTTTTGTACTGCGATTCCGTTTGCTTTATTAGCTCGGGCGAGTTGTGCCGCTTTTTGCCCGGCCGCTTTCCAGCCATAGAGGTCGGCAATTGGATTGGCTTTAATGGCCGAGGTACTGACTCCTCCGGTCAAAACAAAGCCAAAACCTAGCAAGCAAATCAGAAGCTGTCCAATCAAGAGTGCGCGAATAGCAAATCGGTGTTGTAAGGCCCATGCTTTAGCAAGGCCAATCCCCGCAAATGGCGCAAGGCAAAGCCAGGCTGGGGTGGTCCAGTGCGGTAGACTACCGCCCCCAGAGAGGGCGGCAAAGATGGTGAACGGAATGAAAAAGAAGCTTAGCAATGCCAGCAAAACCATTCTTCGTGAACGCATGCAATGCTTGAGGAAGGTAAAGACACCGAGCAATAAAAGCGGGCCAAAGCATGCAATTTGAATGCCTATAAAAGCCGCCACTCTGCGCCATGCCCAAGCTCCGCCACTGCCATGAGCAATTTGGTATTTGAATGAGATCCAGTCATTGACCCAGTTCCAGTAGATCACCGGACTAATCATGATGAGCGCAATCGCTGCTGCAAGCCAAAACCCGGCTTTGGTAATCCAGGGTTTTTTGGGTGAGGTTACAAAGACCAAAAGTAGGGCAAAGACAGTAAAGACTGCGGTGTACTTGCTCAGTCCGCCTAAACCTAGGAGTGCGCCGGTAACCACCCAATCCAAGAGGGAGAAGCTGTCCTTGCGGATCCAGCGTAACGCCATCATCATGAGGCCAAGACTTAAGGGGGCGAGAAGGGTGTCGGGCAATAGACCAATCGCCAGTACATGGGGAAGTGGCGCTGCAGTCATTGCCAAAACAGCCATGAGGCCGCATGAGCTTGCAGATGGGAGTGCGCTAGTTAATTGGCCCGCATTGCGCCCCTGCATCAGATGGTGAAGCTCTAAAGTAACTTGATATACCAAGTAGGCAGAAAGCACCCAGAGTAATTCTGGAATAAGTCGAATAGTGCCTTCAGAAGAGCTTAGCGTGACCAGAGGCCATTGCACCCAGCCTACTAGTGGTGGATGATCAAAGTAACTCCAGGCAAGATGTTTTGCATATAGAGCGTAATGCGCTTCATCGACTGAGAATTCAATAGAGAAGCCCAAGGCAAAATGCACTATGGCGGCCAAGGCGATGCAAATGGCTGCCCAGCTTGAAGGGGAATGGTGGCGCATTTGGCAATTTTAGACTCACTCAACCCGATCTTTGGGACAATGAAAGATTATGCCCAATAGAACCAGCAGAACTTCGCTCAGCGCCCTCTTGCTTATATTCTCTGTAGCCTTCTTTTTAGTAGGCTGCGCGGGTTTCACTGGCAACTCGATTGAGAATGAGGCAGGCCAAGCTTTCAGTGTTGAACAATTGCCTGATCAGGAAGATTTGCCCAAATTTTCTTCTGAGAAGCCGCGTGATGGCATGCCTGATGGCTGGAGCTTCTATCGCATTGCGCCTTATAAGAAAAACACTCTTTACCGCCTTGAAAATTATCAAGGTCGCACCGTGCTCGCCGCTAATTCCAGGGCCTCAGCCTCGGGGCTTGCCGTTAAGCTTCGTCCACGCTCGGCAAAAAATCTGTGGTTACAGTGGGAATGGAAGGCGATAGGGGCAATGCCGCAAGCCGATAACGCAGAGAGTCAGCGTGATGACGCGCCACTTCGCCTATTGGTGGCCTTCGATGGCAATAAATCAAGGCTTCCCTTAAAGGAAAAGCTCACCTTTGAGATGGCCAGCTTAATTAGCGGTCAAGAGATGCCTTACGCTACCGTAATGTACATCTGGTCTGGCCAACATCCAGTCAATATCGTCCTAAATAATGCACACACCTCTCGTGTAAAGATGATTGTGGTCGACTCTGGCTGGGATAACTTGGGTGAGTGGCGTAAACATGACCGAGATCTGGTGGCGGATTACAAATTAGCCTATGGAGAGAGCCCGGGGAACGTAATTGGCATCGCTTTGCTAACGGACACCGATAACACTAAATCAGAAACGCGCGCACTGTATGGTGATATTGAATTGATTCGCAAAAATCAAAAGTAAATGCCCTCAAGCGCATTTCTTATTGTGAGGTCTTAATGATGGCGGGGATGCCAGCGCTTTAATAGTAGGGCGTTGCTCAATACGCAAAAGCTAGAGAGCGCCATTGCACTGCCAGCTAGCATTGGCGATAGATAGCCAAGCGCTGCCATCGGAATACCAATGCTATTGAACGCAAATGCCCAGAATAGGTTTTGACGAATCTTATTCCAAGTTTTTTTGGAGATATCAATAGCGTCCGCAACCAGGCTTGGATCACCTCGCATCAAAGTAATGCCCGCCGCCTGCATAGCCACATCAGTTCCAGTGGACATGGCCATGCCAACATCAGCCATGGCTAATGCGGGAGCATCGTTGACGCCATCGCCCACCATCGCTACAAAATGTTTTTTAACTTCTTGTGTGCTCTGCAATTTCTGAATAATTTCCGCTTTATTGCCAGGCATGATTTGTGCAAAAACTTCATCGATACCGATAGCGTTCCCCACTCGAGTTGCGGCAGCTAAGTTATCACCAGAAAGCATCACGGTGTGAATGCGCAGCGCATGCAGCGCATCAACCGCTGCTTTAGCATTGGGCTTGAGTTCATCACCAAACGCAATGACGGCGATTGCAGTGGGTAGCACATCCCCATCTTTGCCTGCACTCATTAGTACGGAAACAGTCTGCCCTTGATCAAAACAGGCTTGTGCTTTATTGAGGATGATTTGATATTGAGGGTTGCCTTCTAGTGACGCTACGCTTTGCAGGCGAATTGTTTGCCCCGCATAACTGCCAGCACTGGGGATGCCTTCGATACCAATTCCTGGCAATGCTTTATTGGATGAAGTGGGTATGGGTGAGATGCTTTTCTCTTCAGATGAATCTAGCAGTGCTTTAGCCAAAGGATGTTCGCTACCCAATTGCAAGCCCGCCGCAGTGGAAAGGATCTCGTCAGTAAGCTCTAAAGAGTTTGAGGTGGCGAAGGGTAGTAGCGCTAGTAGGCGAGGCTTACCAATCGTGAGTGTTCCCGTCTTATCAAAGGCAACAACGTTGAGTCGGTGCGCCAGCTCTAATACTTGTGGGTCCTTTATCAGAATGCCAAAGCGCGCAGCTGTGCCAGTGCCCGCCATGATCGCGGCTGGTGTTGCTAGGCCAAGTGCGCAAGGGCAGGCTATGACTAGGACTGAGACGGCGCGCAGGATTGCAATGGCGGTGGAGTCGAAATAAAGCCAATTACTCAGGCCGGTAATGAGCGCTATCACAATGACGGCGGGTACAAAAACAGCACTAACTTGATCAACCAACTTTTGAATGGGTGCTTTTTGAGTTTGCGCCTCTTCCACTAGGGTGATGATTTGCGAGAGCACGCTTTCAATGCCCACGGCTTGTGCTTTCACAACTAGAACGCCTTCACCATTCAAGGCTCCCCCAATGACCTTGGAGTCAACACTCTTTTTAACAGGTTCGCTTTCACCGGTGAGAAGGGATTCATCAACATGGCTTGCACCAAAAATAATGACGCCATCCACAGAAATACGCTCACCAGGTAGTACCAATATGCGGTCCCCTGGGAGCACTTGATCTAGAGGGAGGTCGCGATAGTGGTCCGCAGTAACGCTCATACTTCCCGAGAGCGCTAGGTCAGCGTTCAGAATCTTGGCGTGCTCTGGCCAGAGTTTTTGTAGGGCGCGAATGGCTTCGCTAGTTTGCCGCTTAGCGCGTGTCTCCAGCCATTTGCCCAATAACACCATGCAGATGATGACGGCAGATCCCTCAAAGTACAGCTCATGTGCATGAGTTGAGGTAATCAAGAGGTAAAGACTCAGCCCATAGGCTGCACTCGTACCTAGAGCTACCAATAAGTCCATATTGCCCGCGCCAGCCATTAAAGATTCATAGCCGGCCTTATAAAACCGCCATCCCAGTATGAATTGCACTGGGCTGGCAAAAACCACTTGCCACCAGCCCGATAGAGACCAATGAACATCAAAAAGCATCAAAAGCATGGGTAAGACGAGTGGGGCGGAAAGTGCAAAGCTCAAAACAACGCGGCCTAGACCATCTGGCGCCCAAATAGATTTAGCGACATTTTTATCTGTATTGCCACGCAAAGAGCTCTCTTTGGCTTCATAGCCTGTCTTTTTAACGAGGGAAATAATCTCTGCTAGGGTTGCCGAACCCCGCTGAATGCGGATTCTTGCCTGTTCCGTCGCCAAGTTGACGGTGGCAGCCTCTACCCCTGGAACCTTGCCCAAAGCCTTCTCCACTCGGCTTACGCAGGAGGCGCAGGTCATTCCTCCGATATCTAGGGTAAAAAACTCAGAAGGGGTTGGTTCTTGAGGGGTCATATAGAAGATAATCTACAGCAAGGATTCATTAAGTGCATTTTGGCACTTTAAGGCGAATGAAGGGCTTATATGTTTACTTTCAAAGTTTCTGGAATGACTTGTGGCGGCTGCATTAATGCGGTGATAAGGGCTGTTCAAGCCCAAGACCCTCAAGCCAAGGTTGAGGCTGATCTGGCTACCCAGGTAGTTAGCGTCGAAACGACCTTATCTCCCCAGTTAGCTGCGGAGCTTATAACAGATGCCGGCTTTCCTGTAGCCACTTAAAGCATTGTTTAGAATGTTGCCCAAGCTAGCAACTTCCGTAGTTTTTTGTTTCTAAAGGATCGTGATTTATGTTCTTCAGTAAGTTAATGCCTCACGATGGCAATTTCTTCGAATTGTTCAACGAACATGCTGCGCATATCGTCTCGGCATCCGAATCTTTTCTTAAATTCATTGAGCATTACAACGATGAGGCTTTGCGCGCGAAATATACGCAAGAAGTAGATAGTGCCGAACACGCCTGTGATGATGTTGTGAAAGAGGTGCATCGCCGCCTTCACAAGACATTTATTACGCCGATTGATCGCGATCAGATTTTTGACTTAATCAATACCATGGATGACGTGGCTGATTTGATTCAGAACGGTACAGAAGCGATGCATTTGTATAACGTTAAGCAAATGACGGATGAAATGCTCCATATGGCCGAGCTCTGCAATCAATGCTGTATTGGCATGAGAAATGCGGTGGGTACGCTCAAAGATATCTCGGATCCAGAGGTGGCAAAGGCTGCGCTAAAGACTTGCGATGAAATAGATCACCTTGAGTCGGGCGCGGATCGATTGCTTTCTACGGCAATTACCAAATTATTCCGCGAGGATATCGAAGTGCGTGAGTTAATTAAATTACAGCGCATTTATGAATTACTCGAGGAAGTGACCGATAAATGTGAAGACGTTGCCAATTTAGTTGAAGGCATCGTTCTTGAAAACTCTTAACTAGGGCGAATTCAGTTGCCTTCAATACAAGCTGCTTTTTGGGTTGTTGCGCTTTTAGTAGCGCTTGCCCTTATTTTTGATTTCATGAATGGCTTTCATGATGCCGCGAACTCCATTGCAACCGTTGTATCAACTGGGGTTCTAAAGCCCCAGCAGGCTGTTGTCTTCGCTGCCTTTTTTAATTTTCTTGCTGTGTTTATTTTTCATCTAAGCGTGGCCGCTACCGTAGGGAAGGGCATTGTTCTTCCTGCGGTAGTCGATTTACACGTGATCTTTGGTGCCTTGGTTGGCGCGATTATCTGGAACGTATTAACTTGGATGTATGGAATTCCCTCTAGCTCTTCTCATGCATTGATTGGTGGCTTGGTCGGCGCCACAATCCCCAAGGCGGGATTCGAAGGCTTAGTTTGGTCTGGCATCATCAAAACCGTGTCCTTCATCTTCATCTCCCCACTACTTGGATTTCTGTTGGGCTCTTTGATGATGTTATTAGTGTCTTGGATATGTCGCAATGTCACGCTCTCAAAAACAGATCGCTGGTTTAGGCGTCTTCAATTGTTCTCGGCTGGTGCGTATAGCTTAGGACATGGCGGCAATGACTCCCAGAAAACAATCGGCATCATTTGGCTGTTATTAATCATTACTGGTTATACGGAGGCAAGCGCAAGCTCTCCGCCAATCTGGACCATCGTCGCCTGTTATGTCGCGATTGCAATGGGAACCATGTTCGGTGGTTGGCGCATTGTTAAAACGATGGGTCAAAAGCTCACTAAGCTGAAGCCAGTCGGGGGGTTCTGTGCCGAAACTGGCGGAGCGATTACTTTATTTGCTGCAACGGCCCTTGGTGTTCCTGTCTCGACTACCCACACAATTACTGGGGCTATTGTTGGGGTTGGCTCTACTCAGCGGGCAAGCGCAGTGCGTTGGGGTGTGGCCGGCAATATCGTCTGGGCCTGGATCTTTACTATTCCAGCAACCGCTTTGATGTCAATGGCCGTTTATTACCTGAGCCTCTGGATTTTTTAATTTAGTCTGCTTGGCTTGTAAATTCGCATTTGAGCCAGGCCTTCAGCAAAGATTCCTTTGTGCGGTTAATCTACCCGCTATTCCATTATTTGCAGTAAATCCCAGAGATTCATATTGGGAACCCTTTTTTTTGGGGTTGTTCTATATTTAGGAGATATCAGTGGCGGTGACTGTAGAAGCTATACAAGCGGCATTAAAGGGTTTAGTTGACCCAAATACTCAAATTGATTTTGTAACGGGAAAGGCCGTCAAGAATGTAAAGCTAGATGGCGGCGATATTTCTTTGGATATTATTTTGGGATACCCGGCTAAGAGCCAATTTGAATCGATTCGTCAATCGGTTATCGGCGTCCTTCGCGAATTACCGGATGTCAAAAGCGTCACCGTGAATGTCAGCAGTCAAATCGTGTCGCATGCTGTGCAGCGTGGCGTGAAGTTATTGCCAGGTGTAAAAAATATTATTGCGGTAGCAAGTGGCAAGGGTGGTGTTGGTAAGTCCACCACCGCAGTCAATCTCGCATTAGCACTCTCTGCGGAAGGTGCGCAAGTGGGGATCTTGGATGCGGATATTTATGGTCCGAGCCAACCAATGATGCTGGGTATTACTGGCAGACCAGAGTCCCTAGAGGAAAATACGATTGAGCCCATGGAGGGTCATGGTCTGCAAGCAAGTTCGATTGGTTTCTTGATCGACGATGATGCCCCAATGGTGTGGCGTGGTCCGATGGTCACCTCTGCCTTGGAGCAGTTACTGCGCCAGACTCGCTGGCGTGACCTGGATTACTTGATTGTAGATATGCCTCCAGGTACTGGCGATATTCAGTTGACTCTGGCTCAAAAGGTGCCAGTCACAGGGGCGGTCATTGTGACTACCCCGCAAGACATTGCCTTGCTCGATGCGCGCAAAGGTTTAAAGATGTTTGAAAAGGTCGGCGTCCCAATCATTGGGATTATTGAAAATATGAGTACTTATGTCTGCCCTAGTTGTGGTCATGAGGAGCATGTATTTGGTACTGGTGGCGGCGAGAAGATGTGTAAAGAGTACGGTACGGATTTTTTGGGCGCATTGCCTTTGAACTTATCCATTCGCGAGCAGGCTGATGCAGGTCGCCCAACGGTTGTGGCTGACCCTGATGGTGCAATTAGTGCGATCTATAAAACGATTGCAAGGCAGGTCGCCATTAAGGTGGCTAGCCTTTCAAAAGATATGAGCAGTAAATTTCCCAATATTGTGGTTCAGAATACCTAAGGACTTATGCATTTTGCGGTGCTTATGCGAAAGCAGTTTGTAGACAACCCATGGATTTCATTTCGATGGGTGCCTCAAGAAGTGTTGCCAGATTTTGGTGGGCTCACTAATCAATCTTCTGCGCGCGACAAAATCTCTGGGCAGTTTGTAGGGGGTGATGAGCAGGGTGAGTCTTGGTTGTTTACTGGTTATGAGCTCAGCCTGTTTCCAGATGAGGCTGAAGGCTACTACCTGAATCTCTCCGCTACTCAACCTTGTTGGTTTGTGATGTGGCGCCTAGAAGAAGACATCGATCACTATGTGGATAGTCAATCTATCGAGCGAGCAAAATCAGAGGCCACGCTTGCTGTTCCGCATCGCATTAGTGTTAGCTATAACGAGGCGGGTCGCCTATTGGATGGCGGTGAATCGGTTGATAACATTCCGATGACTCCGGAGCACGCTTCATGGTTACAAGAATTTGTAAATCTACATTACCGTCCTGAGGTTAAAAAGCGTCATCGTCCCGCATCCTTTCAGGGCGCAAATCGCCAGGCGGAAGATTGATGGCTGGCGGCTTTCTCAATCGATGGTCGCGTCGCAAGGCAGGGGAGCAGCTCGAGCCCGATAAGCGGTTGGCGGATGACGCCAGGCAAGAGATGACAGGCCAGCCACAAGTTGAAGATGTATTGCCTGAGTCGTCTGATGCTCCGGTACCAATGACGCTAGACGATGTTGAAAAGATTGATCGCTTGGCACCGGATTTCTCGGCGTTTATGAAACCTGGGGTTGATCCCGCAGTACAGCAGGCTGCGATGAAAAAGATGTTTTCCGACCCACACTTCAATGTGATGGATGGTCTAGATATCTATATTGATGACTATTCCAAGCCAGACCCCATTCCTTTGGAAATGCTTAAGCGCATGGTGCAGTCCGACATGCTCAATATCTTCCGTAAGGATAGTAGCGATGCCAGTGAGTCCGCTGAAGTTGGCGAGACGGGCAAGGAGATTGCTACTGAGTTACCGGAAGCAAAAGAGCTTGCTTTGCCCAGCATGGACCAGGCTGATTTAAGATCCACCCATCCCGCCTCTGACCCAGAGTTGGGATATAAAGACTCCATACCCGTGGACAAGAAAACCAGTTAAGAAGAGTATTCATGAGCCAGAAATTAGTCTGCAATTGCAATGGAACCATGCCCTTAGATGCGAAGGCTCTGGGCGTCACCGTGCATACCTCTTTATGTCGGCAAGAGGTGGGTACCGTTATCAAAGCGCTCGACGGTAATGAGTCTCTCATTATTGCCTGCACTCAGGAGCGAGCATTATTTGGCGAGTTAGCTGATCAATCAGAGAAGTCTTTGGTAGCGCCATTACGTTTTGTGAACATTCGCGAAGTGGCTGGCTGGACTCAAGAAGCTAAATCTTCCGGACCAAAGATTGCCGCTTTGCTGGCTTTGGCGGAGATGCCGGAAGCCGAGCCTGTTCCCTTGGTGAGTTATGAGAGTCGGGGGCGTTTACTTATTATTGGGCCGGGCAGTCAAGCCTTACCTTGGGCTGAAAAGTTGGGCGATTCCCTTGATGTCTCGGTGCTCTCTACCGAACCAGGGGCGCTACCCATTAGCCGAAATTTTCCGGTTTATACAGGAGCGGTAACGGGGTTGGATGGTTATCTCGGCAAATTCACGGTAGATTGGGAGTTGCAAAACCCCATTGATCCAGAGATGTGCACCCGTTGCGGCGCCTGTGTTGAGGTCTGTCCTGAAGGCGCGATTGATGACGCATTTCAGATTGATTTAACCAAATGTAAATCTCATCGAGATTGCGTTACGGCCTGCGCTGGTATTGGAGCCATTCATTTTGATCGCGTTGAGCGTAAGCGCAGCTCTGAATTTGATTTGATTATGGATTTGCGTGCCGATCCTCGGATGCGCATGAGCCAAACCCCGCAGGGTTACTTTGCCCCTGGCAAGGATCCCTTGGAGCAGGCGTTAGTTGCAAACCAGTTGCTCGGCTTCATTGGTGAGTTTGAGAAGCCCAAGTACTTCGCCTATAGCGAGAAACTTTGTGCTCATGGCCGCAATGGCAAAGTAGGGTGTAGCGCGTGTATCGATGTTTGCTCTACGGGCGCTATTAGCTCCCTATTTAAGGCTGGACAAGGTACTGTTGAGGTGAACCCTAATCTTTGCATGGGCTGTGGCGCCTGTGCGACTGTGTGCCCGTCTGGTGCTATGCGTTACAACTACCCAAGCGTGACGCATCAAGGTAAAGAAATTAAAACTCTGGCGGCTGTATTCGGTGCAGAGAGCGCAAAAGTAAAGCAAGCACTTGCCCCGGCCTTGTTGTTACATACCCTTAAAGCAGGCACTCAATTGTTGGATTCCCTTGGGCGCTCAGCCCACTTAAGGCCCAAACAGTTTGAAGCTTTGCCGTCCTTTGTATTGCCGTACGGCATTGAGCATATTGCGTCGACAGGCCTCGATTTATGGCTTGGCGCCCTAAGCTATGGTTTTGGTGAAGTCATCCTACTGCTAACCGGTGATGAGGATCCCGCTTATCGTGCCGCGCTCGAAACGCAAAGGGTTCTAGGGAATGCTATTTTGGCTGCTTACGGCTTCGATGCCAGAATTTCATTAATCCAACTTGAAACTGTGGATGATTTACAGCCTGCCTCTATTGCTATGGGGAAACTTCGTCAACGCGGAGCGTTAGCCGCAATTTGTTCGCCTGCAAGTTTTGGCTTGGGCAATCAGAAGCGCGAAACAATTGAAGCGGTATTGGAACATTTACAAAGGCAGGCTAAAACACCCCTTCCACTGGGCGGGGTTGCGTTGCCTAAGTCCTCCTTCTTGGGCGGTCTGAATATTAATAAGGACGCATGCACGCTTTGCATGTCTTGCGTCGGCAGCTGCCCTGAAGGTGCTTTATTGGATAACCTTGATGAACCAAAACTTTCTTTTATTGAGAAGCAATGCGTTCAATGTGGCATCTGCGTGCAAACTTGTCCTGAGCAGGCTTTAGCTTTAGCGCCTCGGTTGCTAGCGGTCGAGGAACGCAAGAAAAAGGTTGAAATTAATGAGACCAAACCTTTTCATTGCATTAGTTGTGGCAAAGTTTTCGGCACCACTAAGATGGTGGATTTGATGTTGGTGAAGTTGGGGGCTCATGGCGCTTTCGCTGGGGCAGCGTTGGATCGCCTCAAGATGTGCAGCGACTGTCGGGTGGTAGATATGGTGAAAAAAGAAATATGAGTCAGCAAATAAAACAAGGTGCCACAACTGAGGTTGGTGATATAGGTTTGCCGGAGGATTTAGCTAGGGCGGATTTGTACGGCTTGATTGCCAGGCTCTTTCATCAGCCGCCTGATCAGGAGTTGCTAGATCAAATTGCCGCCTCCATACCGGAGGGCCAGGAGACCCAGCCTGAGGATGCGCCCCTGGCAAAGGTCTGGCATAGCGTGGTTGAGGTAGCTAAATCCAATGCTGCCAAAGCTTGGCACGATGAATTTGATCTTAATTTCATTAGCGTTGGCCGTCCTAATGTGATTCTTAATGGCTCTTTTTATCTGGCTGGTCATTTAAATGAAAAGCCTTTGGTGGATATTCGTCGGGCATTAGACGCATTTGGTCTAGAGTCAGCTGAAGAGGTTACCGAGACCGAGGATCATATCTCCGCACTTTGCGAGGTGATGCGTTATCTCATCGCCGGAGATGATGTGGAGGTATCCAATTTGACTAATCAAAAGATATTTTTCAACAACCACATGCGTCCTTGGTATGACGAATTGTGCGACGCAATCGAGGATGTTCCGGCCATGCACCTTTACCATCCGGTTGCCGCCTTGACGAGAGAATTTTTGGCGATCGAGGGGCAGGGCTACGATATGCTTTGATGTTGCGCTGCATCAAAATAGGGACTTTATGCCAAACATTTTTTTGTTCTACATATGGTAAAAATGCAATTACCAATTACACTTGACGAATATCAAGTTGCACTAAATAGGAGCATGCAATGAGTAATAAATCGACAACTGCAGCAGCTGAAGAGAATAAGCCTTCACGCAGAAAGTTTTTTATTGGAGCCGGCGCAACCGTTGGTGCTGTCGCTGTTGCTTCACAAACCCCGCTTGGTAAAGCAGTCATTCAAGAAATCGGTAGCACCGTGCAGGGTAAAGATGATGGTTATCAGCTGTCTGCCCACATGCGCAAATATTACGAAACAACGATGCTTTAAATCGAACTTTTGTTTTAACTCTTTTTAAATACATCAACACCATTTTTTATCAGGGACAACATATGAGTCTGACTCGTAAATCCAATACCCCACAAAGCAGTCGTTCTGCACCTGCATCCCGTCTTATCGGTAGCTTGTCGCGTGGACTTCAATCTGCTGTGCCAACCATGGATCGCCGTACTTTTTTAAAGCGCTCTGGTGTCGGAGTCGGCGCTGGTATTGCTGCCAGTCAATTAAGTTTGGTGCAAAAAGCATCTGCTGAGCCAAGCAAGGCAATGCTGGATGGCAAAGGCAAAATTGAGGTTAAGCGATCTATTTGCACCCACTGCTCAGTGGGTTGCGCGGTAGATGCTACGGTTGAGAATGGTGTTTGGGTTCGTCAAGACCCTGTATTTGATTCTCCGATTAACTTGGGTGCTCATTGCGCTAAAGGCGCGGCATTGCGTGAGCACGGTCATGGAGATTTCCGTTTGCGCTATCCGATGAAGTTGGTGGATGGTAAGTATCAGAGAATTTCTTGGGATCAGGCATTGACTGAGATTACTGCGCAGATGAAAGATATCCGCAGCAAGTACTCTCCAGATGCGATGTTCTTCATCGGATCCTCTAAGCACAACAACGAGCAGTCTTACTTATTGCGTAAGTGGGTTTCTTTCTTCGGAACAAATAATACGGACCATCAAGCGCGTATCTGTCACTCCACAACAGTTGCAGGTGTCGCAAACACTTGGGGCTATGGTGCGATGACCAATAGCTATAACGACATGATGAATGCGAAAGCTGCGCTGTACATTGGCTCAAATGCAGCTGAAGCGCATCCCGTCTCCATGATGAGTTTATTGCACGCGAAAGAGAATGGTTGCAAGGTTATTGTCGTAGACCCACGCTACACCCGAACTGCCGCAAAGTCCGATCAATATGTTCGTATTCGTTCTGGTACAGATATTCCATTCTTATTTGGCGTTCTGTATCACATTTTCAATAATGGTTGGGAAGACAAGAAGTACATCAATGATCGTGTATACGGCATGGATGAGATTCGCAAAGAGGTGATGGAGAAGTGGACCCCTGCAAACGTTGAGCAAGCTTGCGGAGTGCCAGAAGCGCAAGTGTATAAAGTAGCCGAGACGATGGCGAAGAATCGTCCAAGTACCTTGGTTTGGTGCATGGGGCAGACTCAGCACACCATTGGCAATGCGATCGTTCGCGCGTCATGCATCTTGCAATTGGCCTTAGGTAACATCGGTAAATCTGGTGGCGGTGCGAATATTTTCCGTGGCCACGATAACGTTCAAGGCGCTACTGACGTTGGTCCTAACCCAGACTCATTGCCTGGTTACTATGGTCTTGCTGCTGGCTCATGGAAACACTTTGCTACGGTGTGGGGTGTTGATTACGAGTGGATTAAAGGGCGTTATGCCCCAGACATGATGGAGAAATCCGGCACCACAGTTTCTCGATGGGTTGATGCCGTTCTCGAGAAGAGCGACATGATTGATCAGCAAACCAATGTGAAGGGATTGTTTTTCTGGGGGCATGCTCCGAACTCACAAACTCGCGGTTTAGATATGAAGCGCGCGATGAATAAGTTGGATCTCTTGGTGGTGGTTGATCCATATCCAAGCGCTACAGCAGCGATGGCAGCAATGCCGGCCGCTGAAGGTGACGTAGTCAACAAGAATCGCAATGTGTACTTGTTGCCAGCAACGACGCAATTCGAAACAACGGGTTCCGCAACAGCCTCCAATCGCTCATTGCAGTGGCGTGAGAAAGTCATCGATCCATTGTTTGAGTCTGTTCCTGACCATGTGATCATGCAAGCCTTTGCTGATCGTCTTGGGTTTGGTGAAGAGTTATCAAAGAACTACAAGATGCTCAGCTCCAAGTTTGCCGGTAAGCAGTGGAGAGAGCCGCAGATTGAAGATATTTTGCGAGAGATTAATCGTTCCGTTTGGACAATTGGCTATACCGGTCAAACTCCTGAGCGTTTGAAAGCGCACATGAGAATGGTTGGCACTTTTGATCCGAAGACATTGAAGTCTCGTGGCGGTGTAGATAAGGTAACTGGTTACGATACAACTGGCGACTACTACGGCTTGCCTTGGCCTTGTTATGGCACCGCAGAAATCAAGCATCCAGGCTCGCCAAATCTCTATGACACTAGCAAGAGCGTCATGGAAGGTGGCGGGACTTTCCGCGCCAACTTTGGCGTTGAAAAAAACGGCAAGAATTTATTGGCTGAAGATGGCTCTTATTCAAAAGGATCGGCAATTACCACTGGTTACCCAGAGTTTGATCACGTGCTTGTGAAAAAGCTAGGTTGGTGGGACCAGTTGACTCCAGATGAGCAGAAATTGGCAGAGGGCAAAAACTGGAAGACTGACTTATCTGGCGGTATCCAGCGCGTCGTCATGAAGAACGGCTGCAATCCATTTGGTAACGCAAAAGCACGCGCAGTGGTTTGGAACTTCCCAGATGCGATTCCAATTCATCGCGAGGCGCTCTTTAGTACTAATGAGCCAATGATGCGTAAGTATCCAACTGCGGCGGATAAGAAGAACTTCTGGCGCTTACCAACACTCTATAAAACAGTTCAGGATAAGAACTTGAATGAGAAGTTGTATGAGAAATTCCCAATCACCTTGACCTCGGGTCGCTTGGTTGAGTACGAAGGTGGAGGGGATGAAACCCGTTCCAATCCTTGGTTGGCTGAGTTGCAGCAGGAAAACTTCGTTGAGATCAATCCTAAGGCAGCTGAAGCTCGTGGTATTAAACATTGGGATTACGTTTGGGTTAAATCACCTACCGGTGCCAGAATTAAGGTTCGCGCATTGGTGACTGAGCGCGTAGATCAAGGCACTGCATTTGTACCATTCCACTTTGCTGGTTGGTGGCAGGGAACTGACTTGCGCAAATACTATCCAGAGGGCGCCGCCCCAATAGTTCAAGGTGAAGCAGTGAATACCGCTACAACCTATGGCTATGACATGGTGACCATGATGCAAGAAACTAAAACCACCATGTGTCAAATCGAGAAATTTGCCTAAGTTAAAAAATAAAGTCAGGAGAACACCATGGCAAGAATGAAATTTATTTGTGATACAGAGCGATGCATTGAGTGCAACGGCTGTGTTACTGCCTGTAAGAATGAAAACGAAGTGCCTTGGGGCATCACCCGTCGTCGAGTTGTCACGGTAAATGACGGCGTGATTGGTCAGGAGAAATCGGTATCCGTTGCTTGTATGCACTGTACAGATGCGCCTTGTATGGCGGTTTGTCCGGTTGACTGCTTTTACCGTACTGATGAAGGCGTGGTCTTGCACGACAAGGACATCTGTATCGGCTGTGGTTACTGCTCTTTCGCATGCCCATTCGGTGCGCCTCAGTTCCTCAGTAAGGGTGCTTTCGGTGTGCGCAGCAAGATGGACAAGTGCACATTCTGTAGTGGCGGCCCTGAAGCGAACGGTAGCGTTGCAGAGTTTGAAAAATATGGTCGCAATCGCTTGGCAGAGGGCAAGTTGCCCTTATGTGCTGAGATGTGTTCAACCAAGGCTTTGATTGGTGGCGATAGCGAAATTATTTCCAGCATCTACGGTAAACGTGTTGCGGTACGAGAGGCCAATGGCGGCTACCCGAGCAATAATATTTTTGGATGGTCTACTGCTTACGGCTCATCTGGCTTGCCAGCGCCAACACCTGCTGACAAAATTCCAGGAGTGAAATCATGAGATTCAATTTCAAACTCCTTGGAGTCTGTTTGGCAGCAGGCATTCTACTTGCAGCCTGTTCTGAACCGCCAGAAATCGCGGCTAAGGCTGCTAAGCGTCCGGATGTGGCTCCTTACATGGGGGCTGATAACGGCTTCATGACTAAGGGCTGGACGCCTGGCAATCTAGAGAGCTGGACGGAAGCGATTAATAAGCGCAATCAGAATCAGACTGAGTATTCACGCTTAAAGTGATCAGTTAAATAACAATAAATAAAACGAAAACGTTTAAGGATATTTGTATGAATCGATCATTCTCTAGTGTTAGTCGCTCTTGGGTTCTGGCGCTAGGTGTATCGCTCAGTTTGTTGAGCGGAGTTTGCTTAGCAGAGCGTGCGCCAATGGAGCCATTGCCAACCCCTAGCGGCGTTGATATTCCTAAAAATCTCAATAACATTGCCAACGGAACGCAAGCCCAATCACAACCAGCAAATACTGCGCCCAAGGAAGGTGCGATTTGGGATACGGCCAACAGCGATCCTTATAACTATGTCAGCATTCCGGATAAAGAGGCTAGCGTATTGATTCAGCGCTCCGGTCAGCAGTGGCGCCTCATTCGCAATGGTGTGATTACCGTATATGGCGCTTGGTTATTGGCGCTTGCCTTTTTTGGTATAGCAGCAATGTTTCTGGTCAAAGGATCAATTAAGTTGCATGAGCCTTTATCTGGTGTAAAGATCAAGCGCTTTAATGGCGTTGATCGATTAACTCACTGGACGATGGCATTTAGCTTTATCGCTCTTGCGTTTACGGGATTGATGATTTTGTATGGTAAATACTTTGCGATGCCTTTAATGGGTGGTGTTGCTTATGGCTCTTTCTTAATGGTCTGCAAGAACATTCATAACTTCACTGGCCCATTATTTACTTTGAGCGTCGTGATTTTCTTCCTCCTGTTTGTACGCAAGAATATTCCTGAAAAGGGCGATTTACAGTGGCTACTAACATTCGGTGGAATGATGAGTGGAAAACATGTACCTGCCGGCTTTTTTAATATGGGCGAAAAAATCTGGTTCTGGTTTGGTATGGTTGTTTTAGGGCTGACCATTTCGGCCTCTGGATTCATGCTCGATATGATTGTGCCGTTTATGGATATTCATTACCTACGCGGCACCATGCAGTTGGCCAACATCATTCATAGCTCTGCCGCTATCTTGATGACAGCTATGGCGATGGGTCATATCTATATTGGTACGATTGGTATGCAAGGCTCAATCGACGGCATGAAAGATGGTTATGTTGATGCTACTTGGGCTAAAGAGCATCATGAGATTTGGTACAACAAGATTAATAAATAAGGACAAAGCCATGAAAAAAAGTATTGCTTTCACACTCTGTTCATTTGTAACGGTTGCGGCTTTCGCTGCTTTACCTCCGCTCACTCCTGAGGCGCAAGAAGCTGCGAATTTAGCTAAGGCTAAGGCGGCTTATGGCGACAAGGTTGCGGTATATCAGTTATGCCAATCACAAAATAAGGTTGCCGATCGCTTCAGAGTATCTGGCACGCCAGCGCCGGCAGCTTGTGTTGCTCCACCCCCATTTGTGGCGCCGGTAACTGCCGCCGCCGCTCCAGCCGTCTCGCCTTCAGCACCGGCAACGAAGTAACTAATCCGCTAGTAGTTCTTGACGCAAGTAGCGCTTCGCTGCTGGTGTTTGGGGGTTAGAAAAGAAAGGGCCTACGGGTCCTTTTTCTTTGATCTCAGCATGATCAATAAAGATGATGTATTCCGCTAATCTCTGTACTTGCGCTAGCTGGTGCGAAGTAAAAACAACATCTGTTCCTTGATGCTTAAATTGGCGAATCATTTCTTCGACTTGCTCTGTAGTATTGGGATCCAAATTGGCGGTTGGCTCATCGAGTAGAACTAAGCTCGGCTTTAGCAGCATGGCTCGACCTAAGCAGAGCTTCTGTCTTTCTCCTGCGGACAGTTTTTGAGCTGGGCTATTGGCCAGATGACTTAGGCCAATACGCACCATCATTGCATCAATTTCTGCTGGGCTAATGGTGGGGTCGATATCGTGCACCAGGGCGATATTGGTTCGGGCTGAGGCTTTGATCATTGGGGTATGGTGCAATACTAAGGAGGAGCGCACCCTGCCTGTTGAAAAAGTCACGGTCCCTGAGTCGGCTTTGATGACCCCGTCTATCAGTTTCAGGAGGGTAGTTTTACCTGCCCCATTGGGGCCAATACAAGCGCAAATGCGATCTGTTGGAATGAGCGCATGCGGAATATTTAATATAGTCTGCCCATCGCTCTTAACGATGACATTCTTGAGTTCAATAAAGCGCTTGAACTCTTCTGTTGGCTTAACCATATCGACGCTCCGCAATTTGGCGCACTGCAAAAGTAAATAGATTTGCCAGCAATACAAATGTTAGAAGCACAATGCCCAGGGCAAGCGCTAATGGCAGATCACCTTTACTGGTTTCCAGAGCAATGGCGGTAGTCATCGTGCGGGTGGACTGGTCAATATTGCCGCCTACGATCATCACTGCGCCGACTTCTGAAATGGCTCTAGCAAGCCCGGCTAGGATCGCAATGGTGAGTGAGAAGCGGCAGTCCAAGATTAGCCATTTAAGGGCGGATATCCTTGGTAAGCGGAGTGTCAAAAATGAATCCCGATGAATTCTCCAGGAATCTTCCAGAATTTGGCGGCTCAGGGCGGCAATTAAAGGGGTTGTTAGCAATGTTTGGGCTAGGATCATGCCTTTGGGTGTAAAGAGCCACCCCCACGCCCCTAAGGGCCCTGTATGAGAGAGTAAGAGGTAGACCACGACGCCAACAATGACTGTAGGCACTCCCATGAGGGTATTAAGGGTGACGGTGATCGCTTGTTTGCTCCGAAATTCTTCGGTAGCCAGAAGGGCGCCAATGGGAAGTCCAAGCAGAGTGCCCAATAAGAGGGCAGACAGACTCACCTGTAATGAGACCAGCACAATACCAATTACCCCGGCATCTAAATGCACGAGTAACCTGAAGGCATCCTGAAAGGTCATAAACATGGGCTTGATTCTAGCAAGGGCTGGCAAAATGGGGTGAATGCAACCAATTAACCTATTTTTTTGACCTATGGCTGAAGTCATTTGCCTCTGCAATGAAGTCCTAGATACCGATCTTCGCGAATACCTCGATAGTCATTTGATTGAGTCGATTGATGAGTTGCGCGAGCAGGCTTCGATTTGCAATAAATGCATGCAGTGCCAAGACCTGGTTGAGAGCGAAATTTATTTGGCACGCGTCCGTCGACAGCGATCGGCAGGGCAGTTCTGATGACTCAAGCCAAGTCCGCTCGTTTCAGTGTCGTGACTATGAACGTGCATAAAGGCTTATCCCCTTTACACAGAAGATCTACGATTTATGAATTGCGTCAGAAGATGCGTACTCACCATCCAGATTTGCTATTCTTGCAAGAGTTACAGCAAGAGCATCGTGGCCGCATTAGGCGCTTTGGGCATTGGCCAATAATGGAGTTGACCCATTTCTTATCTGAAGATTTTTGGCATGACTGGCATTACGGAAAAAATGTCGAATATCCAGATGGCCACCACGGAAACGCGATCTTGTCTAAAAGGCCATTGCACAAGGGTGAGAATTACGACATTTCAGCATATCGATTTGAGAGGCGTGGACTACTCCATAGCGTCACCCATCTAGACGGGGTATCAACCCCAATTCATTGTTTTTGTGTTCATCTCGCATTATTCGAGCGGGGCCGAGAGCGCCAGCTTACTGAGATTATTCATTACATTGATTCACTTGCTGACGGAGGTCCAACGATTGTTGCTGGTGACTTTAATGATTGGCGCAATCGCATCAGTGCGCCTATGCAGATGGCTGGCTTTAATGAAGTCTTTGAAGTGCTTACTGGCGCCCCTGCGAAAACCTTCCCTAGTATGAAGCCGATACTTCCGATGGATCGAATTTATGTCCGTGGATTAAAAATTCATTCTGCTGAAATTTTGTATGAATGGCTAAAATTATCTGATCATCTCGCGATTGCCGCGGAACTTGAAATCTTATGAATATATTAAATTATCTGCTGGGCTCTTCATTTGGATCCTCTTTGATTTGGATCCCATTAACACATACGCTGATCGTTACTATTTTTGGCTTCCATTTGATTTCAGCGAGGCGGCCAGTGAGTGTGGCGATAGCC
Source organism: Burkholderiaceae bacterium (assembly GCA_947374315.1). Next base: position 56,591 of record CANCBK010000002.1, read on the forward strand.
TGGTTTTTGATTGTGGTGTTGTTCCCGCTGATTGGAATCAGCCTATATATTTTGATTGGTGAGCGCCCAGTAGGTCGCAAGCTGACTCGCAAAATCATCCGCATGAATAAAGAATATACGGCCATCGCTGAAGCGATGCGCAGTCGCCATTTGACGGATAGGCAATTACTCCCAATTGAGGGTAGGGCACTTAGTCAATTAGCTGAGGCTAAAAATGGTTCTCCAGTAGTTGCGGGTAATCACATAGAGCTATTCACAAACTCGCTAGAGATCTTGCAATACTTTATTGATGAGATTAATCAGGCAAAAAAATCTCTTCACTTAGAGTTTTATATTTGGGCTCTCGGGGGTGATGCAGATCGTGTTGGGGAGGCGCTTATTGCCGCCGCAAAGCGGGGCGTAGCTTGTAGAGTGCTTTTAGATTCGTTGGGTAGTAAGGATTGGTTTAAGTCTAGCTGGCCCAATCAATTTAGGGATGCCGGAATTCAAGTGACTGAGGCGCTGCCCATCCAAATTGGCCGTTTTCAATTTCGCCGCGCTGATCTGCGCTTACATCGAAAAATATTTGTTATTGATAATACGATCGTGTGGACAGGCAGCATGAATTTGGTTGACCCTCGCACCTTCAAGCAGGATTCGGGGGTGGGGGAATGGGTTGATGCCATGGTCAGAATCAAGGGCCCAGTCGCCTCACAATTTGAATTGACCTTTTCATTTGACTGGAGTGTCGACAATTCCAGGATTACACATTTCAACGATATAGTGTCCGCCCCCAGTCCGACTGAAGGCAAGGCATTGGCTCAAGAGTTTTCTTCTGGACCAGTTTATCGCGACGATATTTTGTATCAGGTATTGCTCTCGGCCATCATGGACGCACGTCAAGAACTCACAATCACTACCCCATACTTTGGTCCTGATGATGGCTTAATGCAGGCGTTGATGGCAGCAGCAGGGCGAGGCGTAAAGGTTACTCTGATCGTGCCAAAATTAAATGACTCCACTTTAGTAGCATGGAGTAGCCGCAGTTTTTATGGCGATCTCTTGAGTGCTGGCGTCAATATTGCAGAGTTTCATGGGGGACTTTTGCATACGAAGAGCCTCTTGATAGACAAGAGAATCGCAATTTTTGGCTCTGTCAACTTTGATCAACGAAGTCTGCGTCTAAATTTTGAGATTAGTTTGATTGTGTATGACGATGAGTTTTGCGCAAAACTAGATGGCTTGATTGGCAATTATTTAGCTCAATCCGATATGGTCAATCCAGCGATTTGGGCTAAGCGACCGCGTTGGCGCATCTTGCTTGAAAACGCGGCCCACTTAACATCGCCTTTACTTTAAATCGCCCCTTGAGCGCGCATCGATTCAATCTCGCTTAAGGAGATGCCGAGCTCAGATAGGATGACATTGGTGTGCTGACCTACCGCTGGAATGTCATCCATGCGGTAGTCATAACTATCGTTCATTCCGGGCGGGAGCATCGCTGGAATAGGGCCTGCGGGCGATCCCACTTGTACCCAGCGATCTCTCGCATTGAGTTGAGGATGATTCCAAAGACCACTCATATCGTTTAAACGTGCATTAGCGATTTGAGCTTCATCTAGCTTAGTAATCACTTGCTCGGTGGTGAGTTTGTTAAAACAGGTGTCGATGATGCTGAGGAGTTCCCCCCGTTTTTCATTGCGCTTAAAGTTCTTATCAAAACGCTCATCTTGAGCTAATGCAGGATTCCCTAAAACTACTTCGCAGAATAAAACCCACTCGCGGTCATTTTGTAATCCCAGCATTACCGTGCCACCATCGCCGGCTTTGAAGGGTCCATAGGGATAAATGGTGGCATGCGAGGCGCCATTGCGTGGAGGTGGGCTAGCACCATCATAGGCGTAATAGAGCGGATAACTCATCCATTCGCCTAAGGATTCCAACATGGAGATATCAATGGATGAGCCTTTTCCAGTTTTTCCTCTCTGTAGCAAGGCGGCCAAAACATTCGTATAGGCATACATCCCTGCGGCAATATCGGCAATGGAGTTGCCGGCCTTACTAGGGGCTTCTGGCGTGCCGGTAACGGATAAGAATCCAGCCTCGCTTTGAATTAATAGGTCGTATGCCTTTTTGTCTCGGTAGGGTCCATTACTCCCATAGCCAGAAATGTCACACAAAATGAGCCCGGGATTTTCCTTATGCAGTAACTCAGCAGTGAGCCCCATGCGTGCAGCTGCGCCCGGCGCTAAATTCTGTACAAGTACATCCGCAGTTTTTAGTAGGGTTTTGAGTGCAGCCAAGGCTGATGGTTGTTTAAGGTCTAGAGTCAAACTCTCTTTAGAGCGATTTACCCAGGTGAAATGAGAGGACATGCCGTTTACGCGCTCGTCATAGGCTCGCGCAAAGTCACCAGCGCCTGGACGCTCAACCTTAATGACGCGTGCACCAAGATCGGCTAACTGCCGGGTGCAGAATGGCGCAGCTATTGCATGTTCTAAAGAAATAACGGTAATGCCATCTAAGGGGCGAATGCTCATGTCATTAGGTATCAGGTGAACTCAAGAGATTGAGGAGTCAAAAAAGATTCAAAAAGAACGCGGCAGCCCAAGAATATGCTCCGCTACATAGGAATAGATTAAGTTGGTGGAGATCGGCGCCACTTGGTAGAGGCGGGTTTCTCTAAACTTGCGCTCGACATCGTATTCATTGGCAAAGCCAAAGCCACCGTGGGTTTGTAGGCAAACATTTGCTGCCTCCCAAGAGGCCTTGGCTGCCAAGTATTTCGCCATATTGGCCTCGGCACCGCAAGGCTGCTTGGCATCGAATAACTCGCATGCCTTAAAGCGCATGAGGTTGGCTGCCTCAGTCTCAATATAAGAATCCGCAATTGGAAACTGAATGCCTTGGTTTTTGCCAATCGGACGATCAAACACTACACGCTCATTTGCGTAACGACGTGCCTTGTCTATAAACCAATAGGCATCACCAATACATTCGGCAGCAATCAAGGTGCGCTCAGCATTGAGGCCATCCAAGATGTACTTAAAGCCTTGACCTTCTTGGCCAATGAGATTTTCAGCGGGAATCTCCAAATTATCAAAGAAGACTTCATTGGTTTCATGGTTAACCATATTGGCAATTGGCTGGATATCCATCCCATTGCCGATGGCTGTCTTTAAATCGACGATAAAAATCGACATACCTTCTGATTTCTTTTTGACCTCAGCTAGCGGCGTTGTGCGGGCCAACAGAATCATCAAATCAGAATGTTGAATGCGAGAGATCCAAACTTTTTGACCGTTGACAAGATACTTATCACCTTTTTTAATCGCTGTTGTTTTCAGTTTGGTGGTGTCTGTGCCGGTGGTGGGTTCGGTGACTGCCATTGTCTGCAAGCGCAGTTCGCCAGTGGCAATTTTTGGAAGGTACAGCTTCTTTTGAACATCAGAGCCATGGCGCAATAAGGTGCCCATGTTGTACATCTGGCCATGGCAAGATCCTGCATTTCCGCCGGAAAAGTTGATTTCTTCCATGATGACTGAGGCTTCAGCAAGTCCTAGTCCAGAGCCGCCATATTCTTCGGGGATTAAAGCAGCCA
>CANCBK010000003.1 GCA_947374315.1 Burkholderiaceae bacterium
AAGTCGTGAATGGTTTTGGGTTTAGGCATCGCAGTAACCCATACCCCTCGAGTTACCCAATGCGCCGAGATGACCAAGATGGCATCTGGCCGTTTGAGTGATTTACCCAGAGCACCCCAAGCCGCCGTATAGCGATTGGGCTCAATGGCATACATCGGACTGCCATGGCCAGCAAATACAGCAGGTTGGCGATGGCTAGTCATGAACGACGATTAACCGAATACGTAACCAATATGAGCTGCAACCAAAGCAAACAAAATAGCCAGGCTAGTAGCGGCAGCTAACATCACGATCAAAGTGATGATCTTCTTGTTGATTTCGTCTTTCGACTCTTTATGCCATTCGTTCATGCTAAATCCTCATTAAACACATTTATTAGCGTAATTATCCACTATCGGCCGCGGCCAGCCTTACGCATCATGGCTTTTCCGCCACCAAAGCCGGCTTGAGGCCTGCCACCAGGACCTGATGGGCCTTTGGGGGCTGGGGGACGGGCTGCAGGCTTAGCCACTACAGGCTTAGCCGGGGTTTTTGATTCAGGTTTCTTATCGTCAGTCACTTTTTTCACTCCTATGGATATCATATTGCCATGATTACTGACTATTCTATCCAAGCTGTCGCCATTAATGCGATTCCCTTGATTTTCGCGATTACGATCCACGAAGCGGCTCATGGTTATGCGGCCCGCCAATTTGGCGATAACACCGCCTATATGCTGGGCAGAGTCAGCCTAAACCCCGCTAAACATATAGACCCTGTTGGAACCATCCTGATTCCCTTGGTGCTGATTTTGACGGGCTCTCCATTTTTGGTTGGTTATGCCAAACCTGTACCTGTCAACTTTGGACGCCTCAGGAATCCCCGCATCGACTCCATTTGGGTTGCACTAGCCGGACCTGGCTCTAATTTCGTTCAAGCTTTAATTTGGCTTATCTTTCTGATAATCCTCGTTGGCCTTGGAGTAAGTGAAAAGTTCCTGATCTCGATGTCCCAAGCGGGAATCTCTTGGAACTTAGGATTGCTCGTCTTCAACCTATTTCCACTGCCCCCACTAGACGGCGGACGCATTCTGGCGGGATTGCTACCGGCTCGCCAATCCATCGCCTTAGGAAAATTAGAGCCTTGGGGCTTTTTTATCGTATTAGGCCTGGTCTTCACCGGCATTATTGGCAGCCTCTGGATGGCGCCTTTGATGACCTTTTTTGAATGGTTCATTCTGCTGCTCACCAGCCCCCTAAGAATGATTTTCTGATGCGGCATGATCGACGCAAATAGATCTTCGAGAGTATGCTACTCAGATATAGTCTTCCCACCTCAACCAACCCAAACTATTGGAGCCTCCAATGAAACTCAAAAAGATTATTGTGACCGCCCTTGCGCCAGCTTTACTAGCTAGCGCTGGAGTTGCTTTTGCTCAATTCCAAAATTCAGAAAAAGCGATTGATTACCGCCAGAGTGTTTTTACCGTCATGAGCACCCACTTCGGAAGAATCGGCGCCGTTGTTAAAGGCGAAGCGCCTTACAACAAAGAAGAGGTTGCAAAAAACGCCGCTATTGTTGCAACGCTTTCTACGCTGCCATGGCAAGCTTTTGGCCCGGGCACTGAGGGCGGCAAAGCAAAGCCAGAAGTATGGTCAGACAATGCCAAGTTCAAGTCTGCTGCAGAGAAGATGCAACTCGCTGTAGCCAACCTGAATACCGCTGCCCAGTCAGGCGATCAAGAGGCAATCAAGAAGGCATTTGGTGCGGCTGGCCAAACCTGCAAAGGCTGTCATGATGACTTTAAGAAAAAGTAATCAAGCAGTGATGAAATAACCTAGAGCCACCGCGATCACGCTCAGCAGCAATAAAGCGAGGCCGCGCTGCAACCCTCCATCCTTGGAAGCGTGACCCAAGTCGGCCGGCAGATATTTTGCCTCCTCGCTTGGGTCAATTTCTTTATTGCCTGTCAACATTGGCTTGACTAAACTCTCTCCTTTGAATTGTTGGTAATAGACAATGGCACACAGATGCAGTGCAATCAAAATAATGAGAATGATTTCATTGAGGTGATGAATAGAAGTTAAGAACTCAACCGTTCCACTCGAAACATATTTTGCAAGTGGTCCCTCAAAGGAAATATCGTCATTTGCAAAAAGTCCTGTCATCGCTTGAAGGCCAATTGAAAAGATAAGCGCCAATACCGACAATGCGCCCAATGGGTTATGACCAAGCCCTACTTTAGCTCCTTCAAATAAATACGCCCGCAACACTTGAGGGCTTGGAACAAAATTCTTAAAGCGGGCATGGTAAGAGCCAATAAGACCCCAGCCAATCCTGAAAATGACCAAGGTCAGAATGCAGTAACCGGCAAGCGCATGCCATTCCATTGCGTTTCCGCCGATATTTACGGTAATGAAGCTAGTGATAATGCAGATGACTAAGCACCAATGAAATACGCGGATTGGCAAGTCCCAGATGCGAATGATTTTTTTCATTCCCTAAGCATAAATCACCAGCCCGTTACACTAATCAAAATTCATGAAAGCAAGTCAATCCTTTAGAACCCTGCTGCTCTACCGCATTGGAGCAACCTTAAGCTATCAAATCGTGATGGTTGCAGTAGGTTGGCACCTGTATGAAATTACTAATAGCGTGGTTTCCCTCGGACTGGTTGGGCTGGCGGAGCTGGGGCCCTACTTCCTGCTAGCGCTGTACGCTGGCCATGCCGTGGATCACTATTCGCGAAAAATGATTGCAGCTATCGCCTGCCTTCTTCATATTGCAGTTGCTTTATTTCTAGCCGCCATAGCCCTGGGTTGGTTAACGCCACCCGTGCCCTTGATTTATACGGCGGTCGCCTTTTTGGGTCTAGCGCGGGCCTTATTGCGTCCCACTTACCAAGCCATCTTCGGGCAAATTATTCCTCGAGAGCAACTATCGCGCTACACCGCCTACGCCTCCTCTGTGTTTCAGATCTGTGTAGTTGCTGGGCCGGGCTTGGGAGGACTCATGATCGGGTTTGCCGGGCTTGAATGGACTTATGCCTTGGCTGCCTTAAGCGCAGTCATTGGCTTATATGGCATCACCTTCATCCGCATCACCCATAAAAGGCCCGAGGGATTAAGCAGTAATTTCTTGAAAAGCTTTTTAGAGGGCTTTCTTTACGTCAAAAAGCATGAGTTGATTCTTGGGATCATGGCGCTAGATATGTTTGCCGTGCTATTTGGTGGCGCGGCGTCGATCTTGCCCGCCTTTGTAAAAGAGGTGCTCAACGCCGGCCCAGAAACCCTCGGAATTCTGCGAGCAGCGCCTGCGGCTGGCGCAGTGATTACTGGAATCTACTTAGCCCGTCGACCAATTTTAGGGGACTCTGGAAAGCAGTTATTCCTATCGGTGGGTGGCTTCGGGCTTGCAATCATGGCTTTTGGACTTTCAAATCATCTTTGGCTCTGCGCCCTTTTTCTGTTTATTTCTGGCTGCTGCGATTCAATCTCGGTCGTCATCCGCGGCAGCATCATGCAGCTCACAACGCCAGATCACATGCGCGGCAGAATCAGCGCAATCAACGGAATTTTTATTGGCTCTTCAAATGAATTGGGCGCTCTTGAATCCGGTATTGCGGCCAGCATGATAGGGCTGGTTCCCTCGATTATTTTTGGTGGGGCTGCAACCATTGTGGTGGTGCTACTGACTTATCAGCTAGCACCCCACCTTCGGAAATTAAATCTAAGAGATCTGGCTTAAATTCTTACTGCTTAATCTCGGGCAGCTCTTTTTCAATAATCTTTAATGCTGCACGCAATGCCTCATGATAGCGCTCACGCTCAGCCTTAATTGATTCTGCCGTCCAAGAATAGAAACCCTCACCTGTCTTCATCCCAAATTTACCGCTCTCAATTCGGTCACTCAAGCATTTGGCAATATCGGGTGAGTTATTCAGTGTCGGATAAATTTTGGCACCACCTGCGCCATGTACCTCCAGACCCGCATGATCCCTCTGCATTGCAGGCCCAGCTGCAATGTAGCGAAAGCCAAAACCAAAACGTACTGCCTTATCAATATCTTCTAGGCTGGCAATACCGGCATCTACCATCGCGAAGGCTTCACGCGACAAAGCATGTTGAAGACGATTGGCTAGAAAACCGGGCATATCTTTTTTCACGGTGACTGGCACCATGCCACATGATGTCATTAGCCTAGACAAGCTCTCACCAACCATCGGCGAAGTTTTTGCTCCGTACACCACTTCCACGCAAGGCACCATATGGGCAGGCATAAAGAAATGCAAACCAATCATTCGTGCTGCAGTTTTCAGACCAGCAGAAATCTCGCTAATGGGAAAGCTAGTGCTATTGCTCGCCAAGACCGCTTCGGGTTTTGCGTATTGCTCCAACTTGGCAAAGAGTTCTTGCTTTATATCCAAGCGCTCAGGGACACATTCGATGACTAAATCGACCTCCGTCCAATCCACCTCTTCTAACGAGCCCGCAGTGGAGAGTAAATGGAGGCGATGTTCATAACCAAGATCGATCATGGTATTGGCAAAGTAGTCTGGCAAGAGTGCGCGGCGTTCAGTAGTCGGCTCGACAACCTGAACGGCACATCCTCCGCGAGCACAAACAGCGGCGACATCGGCGCCCATGGTGCCGCCACCGACAATAACTACTTTAGTTTCAGCTGGGGTAAACAACATTACAAATTCTCCTTCAGGGGAAAGATAGGGATTACAAATCCTCATACAATGTTTTCATTATTTCAATAAAAAAGTAAGAGAGACATGATCCCAGTCAATTCGGTGCTGCAGGTCGGACAATTCCCAGAAATGATGCAAGGCGAGATTGATCGACGGCTAAGCACTACAAAACTTCTCGATCCTCAGGGTAATGCCCCTGCTGGAAACTTCACGGCCATACTCACACGCTCCAATACCCTAATACCAAAAAAACTCCTGGAGCAAATGCCCAGCATTCGCATGGTGGCGACTTGTGGCGTGGGTTACGACAACCTACCCTTGGCCTATCTTCAAGCAAATGGGATTAAGGCCAGCAATACTCCAGGCGTTCTGAACGATGCGGTTTGTGAGCTGGCTATCGGTATGCTATTTGGCCTCTTGCGTCGTATTCCCGAGGCACAGGAGTTTGTAAAAAGTAGCGCCTGGGCTAAGGCACCCTTTGCGATCACTACAACCTTAGCTGGGAAGTGTGTGGGCATTGTAGGGATGGGGCGAATTGGACAAGATCTTGCCAAGCGTCTAGAGCCATTTAAGGTCAGACTTGCCTATACAGGGCCCTCACAGAAGGATGTTCCCTATAACTACTTCCCTGATATCAAGGCATTGGCACAGGCCAGTGACGTACTCTTTCTGGCCTGTCCTGCTAGCCCAGAAACAGAGAAGGTAGTGAATGCAGAAGTATTGGATGCATTAGGGCAAAAGGGCTACCTCATTAATATTGCTCGTGGTAGCGTAGTGGACGAAGACGCACTTTTAGCTGCATTGCAACAAAAAAAGATTGCTGGCGCAGCACTCGATGTATTTGAAAATGAACCAAATCCAAACACCCAGCTCTTAAATATTGATAATGTCTTATTAACGCCGCATATTGGAAGCGCTACTTCGGAAACGCGACAATTGATGACGAATTTAGCAATCGATAATTTAGAAGCTTTTTACAATCAACAGCCACTTCTTACTGAAGTAAAAAATTAAATTGGAGTAAGCATGACTATTTCCCTACACCCTTCCACACTACCGGCAGTGCTCTCACCTGTTTTAACTCCGTTTAAAGAAGATGGTAGTCCAGACGCACAAAAATTACTCAAGCAATGCCAATGGCTTGAATCCAATGGCGTAGGCCAAGCTATCTTCGGAACCAACTCTGAAGCGAATTCGATGTCGGCCCCACAAAAGATGAGCACATTAACCGCTTTGATTGAAGGCGGCTTAAACCCAGCGCACATGATGCCTGGCACGGGCGCCACCTCCATTGATGCCACAGTCAATATGACTCGTCATGCAGTTCAACATCAGTGCGCCGGCGTTTTAATGCTCCCACCGTTCTACTACAAAGATGTGACAGATGATGGCCTCTTTGCCTACTTCTCAGAAGTCATTCAAAAAGTTGGCGATGCAAAATTGCAGGTTTACATTTACAACATTCCGCCAGTGACAAAAATTAATTTAAGCCTTTCATTACTTGAGCGCCTAGCAAAAGAGTATCCAAAGACTGTTGTTGGGATGAAAGATAGTTCAGGCGATTGGGCCTATACCGAATCAGTCATCAAGCTATTAGCACCCTCTGGTTTCCGCGTTTATGCGGGTAGCGAAGTCTTCTTAATGCGCGCATTACGCGCAGGCGGCGTAGGTTGCATTTCAGCCACAGCTAACGTAAACCCTAGGGCCATCGCAGAATTAGCTGCCCACTGGAGAGAATCTGACGCAGATCAACGCCAAGCCGATTTAGATCAAGTACGCTCAATTTTTGCTCAATACCAAATGATTGCCGGCATGAAGACTGCGGTTGCACATTACAGTAAAGATTCCGAGTGGTTGCGCGTACGCCCACCACTCATGCAACTGAGTGCTGAACAGCAGGCTAAATTGCTAGGAGAGTTAGAAAAGATTCATTTCAGCATGCCAGGCCTTTAATTAGATAGACGCACAACAGGAGACAAGAATATGAAACTTATAAAAGTCATCGCCGTATCCCTCACCATGCTGTTCGGTGTAGCGCAAGCACAAAACATTTCGATTGCAACCGGCGGTACTGGTGGCGTTTACTACCCAATGGGGGGTGGTCTTGCTTCAGTACTCTCCAGCAAAGTTCCCGGAATGTCCGCCACTGCTGAAGTGACTGGCGGTTCCGTGGACAACTTGAATCTGGTTGGTACCGGCAAATCTTATGTTGGCTTCTCTATGGCGGATGCTGCCAAAGATGCACAAATCGGTGAAGGTAAATTCACTAACAAGAAAATTGATTTACGCACACTCTTAATTCTCTATCCGAACTTAATGCATGTCGTTACCGTTGATTCTACTGGCGTGAAATCCATGAAGGATTTAAAAGGCAAGCGGATTAGTACCGGCGCCCCAGGTAGCGCCACAGAGGTAATGGCCTTTCGCTTGCTTGAAGCTGCCGGACTTGATAAAGACAAAGACGTTAAGCGTGAGCGCTTGAGTGTTGCAGAATCCGTGAATGCAGTGAAAGACCGCAAAATTGACGCCTTCTTCTGGGTGGGCGGCTTGCCAACTGCCGCCGTCACCGATTTAGCCAATAGCCCTGGTATGAAAATTGTGATGATAGACACTACAGATGAAGTGCCCATCATGAATAAGAAGTATGGAAATCTGTATTTCCCTACAGTGATTCCCAAAGCAACCTATAGCGGCATGGCAAAAGACAATAAGGTCGCAGCCGTTGCGAATATTTTGGTAGTGAATGCAAGCATGCCCGATGCAGAAGCCTACAAGATTGTAAAGGCAGTTTTTGACAACAAATTGGAGTTAGTGCGTACCCATCAAGAGTATGTGAATGTCACTCTTGAGAACCAAAAACAAAAATCAACACCGATTGATTTTCATCCTGGCGCTTTGAAATTCTTTAAAGAAAAAAACGTCAAAGTAAATTAAGTAGAAGACTCCAAAGAGAGTGAGGATTGACGCCCCACTCTCTTTAGCTTTGGTAGTGCCGAATTTAAATATAAATAAAAATAGGTAGAGACATGACTCAAGCTGTTATCGACAACGAAACCCAAGAAAAATTAGACGCCTTCATCAAGCAAGAGGAAGGCGACTCAAATGACTACAAAGGTCTTTTAGCGAAATTCATCACCTTAGTAGCTGTTGGCATGTCCCTCTTTCATTTATATGCCGCCTACTCGATTGTCCCCACTCAACAACTACGCGTCATCCACGTTGCCTTAGTATTATTTTTAGTCTTCCTCAGTTTTCCGATTGCCACGCGCTTTAGAAACCGCTTGATGTGGTGGGATATCCTCTTCGCCGTAGTCTCTGTCTTTATTGCCTATTACATTCTGAGTGGTGGCGATGATTTATTTGATAGAAACACTGCGCCAAATTCAATGGATGTCTTGGTGGGTCTAGGATTAATTCTCTTGATTCTAGAAGCCGTTAGAAGAACCAATGGCATGATCTTGGTAGGCGTTACCAGCCTTTTCTTGCTCTATGCCTTATTCGGCAATTACTTGCCCGCCCCATGGACACATAAAGGTTACGGCTTTGATCGTCTGGTTGGTTATATGTATATGACCTTGGAAGGCATTTACGGCACCGCAGTTGACGTATCAGCCACCCTTATTATTCTGTTTACTATTTTTGGTGCCTTCTTGCAATTTACTGGCGCCGGAAAATTCTTTATCGACTTCTCCTTTGCCGCCATGGGCGGAAAATCCTCCGGCGTTGGTAGAACAATCGTGCTGTCCTCTTTCTTACTGGGTGGACCATCCGGTTCTGGAGTAGCCACTACCGTTACCGTTGGCTCTGTTGCTGCCCCCATGCTGGATAAAGTGGGTTACGAAAAAAATGCGGCGGGCGGACTACTAGCTGCTGGTGGCCTGGGTGCGATTATTTCACCACCCGTTCTCGGAGCAGCTGCGTTCCTGATTGCGGATTTCCTCAAGATTTCTTATTTAGATGTGTTGTTAATGGCAACCATCCCAACGATTCTTTTCTACCTCGGCTTATTTGTCATGGTAGAGATTGATGTCCGTAAATATGGCATGAAGAACATCCATTTCCAAGCAGCAGAAACCGCTTGGCAATTAACCAAAAAATATTGGTTCCATTTTTTCTCGCTGATTTCAATCGTCGTATTTATGCTGTTCGGATTCTCGCCAGTGATGTCAGTATTTTGGGCTACCGTAGTTTCTGCCCTCTCAAGCATGCTGCGCAAAGATACCGCCATCATCCCTTGGGATTGGTTTAAAGGTAAAGAGCCAATTTTTTCCGGACTGTACAAATCCAACCTGACTAAGGCTTTGGCTTCAGGATCTACTGGCGTTCTTGCCATTGCAGCAACCTGCGCAGGCGCTGGCTTAATTGTTGGTACCGTCACACTCACCGGCCTAGGTCTGAAGTTCAGCTCAATCGTGATTCAGTATGCGGGTGGCTCACTCTTGCTCACCGCCATCTTTACCGCACTCGTAGTTTGGGTTGTTGGCCTTGCTGTACCAGTGACTGCGTCTTATATTATTTGCGCTGTAATTGCAGCACCAGCCCTGATTAACCTAGGGGTGCCTGATTTCGCGGCTCATATGTTTATCTTTTACTACGCAGTGCTCTCAGAGGTTTCCCCTCCAACAGCGCTCTCACCCTTTGCGGCGGCAGCGATTTGTAAAGGCAACCCTTACAAGACCACCCTTCAAACGTGGAAGTATGTTGCACCTGCGATTTTGGTGCCATTCATGTTCGTGCTCGACAAATCCGGCGTCAGTCTATTACTCATGGGCTCAATCTCCGCATTAGAGCAAGCCGACTGGATGCAGATTGCTTGGGTTTCATTTACTGCGGTAGTCGGCATCATCTGCTTGGCTGGCGGCTTGCAAGGCTGGTTTATTGAAAAAACCAAGATCTTTGAGCGGATCATTATGGTGATTTCTGGAGTGGCACTCGCCTATCCAGCTCTCCAAGCGGACATTGTCGGATTCTTAGGCTTTGGATTTGTACTCGTCACCCAATCCATTACCCACTTCAAACTTAATCCCCGCTCAAGCTAAACTCCTGCGGAGAATAGCTCCAGAAGCTTCCCAAAAAAAATCCCGCCTTTATGTGCGGGATTTTTTTATTGCCAACGACTAAGCAAGCGATAAGAAGGATGAATGTTTCGCCTTAAACAATCTTCGTCCAAGCAGCTTTACCAGCATACTTTTTCACGGCAGCCTCATCAAACTCAAATCCCAAGCCTGGAGTTTGGTGCAGAATCAAATCCCCATTCTTAAAGGCGAGTTGCTTGTTGATCAATCTACGGAAATTAAGCACCTGATCATCCAAGAAGAATTCTACAAAGCGGGCATTTGGCGTTGCAGCCACTAAAGGCGCATGTAAATCATGCATCCAATGCGGGCAAACAATCACCCCTTTTAAGTCTGCATAAGCAGAAATACGGCGCCACTCAGTAATACCCCCGCAAACTGCCGCATCCGATTGCAAAATGGCGGCGCCACCAGCATCAATGAGCTCCCTAAAGCGCCAGCGCCCCGCTTCCATCTCACCAGTTGCGACATTAATGCTGGTTTGACGAGCTAAAGCCGCATGAAGGTCAATTGCGTCAGGTGAAAATGGCTCCTCGATCCAATATGGGTTGTAGGCCTCAAAACGGCGGATATATTCGAGCGCAGTGGGTAAGTCCCGCCAGGCATTATTTGCATCCAGGGTGAGCAATACATCCTCACCTACGGCCTTACGAGCGGCCTTCACGCGTGCCTCCTCTTCTCTTGGGGAAAGGCGACCCACTTTCATTTTGACGGCCTTAAAACCCTGCTTAACGTAAGACTCCATTTCCTTGCCTAGCTTCGCAGGAGTCTTGCCATCAAGATAGTAACCACCACTGGCATAAGCTGGTACGCGATCATCAACCACAGAACCCAAGTAGTGATGTAACGGCAACTTAGCGGCACGGGCATTTAAATCCCAGAGTGCGGTATCCAAAATGGAGATGCCGCGCATCACTGCCCCGCTGCGACCCTGGAGGATGGATTCGTTATACATATCCATCCATAAGCCTTCGCTCCGATGGCTATTCTGGCCAATCAGCTTTGGTGCCAACAATTGCTCCACGGCGATCTTGGCGATAGCCCCACCCGCACTGCCAACATAACAAAAACCAATGCCCTCGTTGCCATCTTTACCGCGCACCTTAACTAAACAGTAATGGCGTTCTGAAACTGTCCGCGTGGAAAATGAAGTCACCTTATCCAAGGGAACGGCAACTGCTGCAACCGATACTGATTCAATGATGGGCACGAGAGCTCCTCTATTCAAAAAATTATTGTATCCACAATTCAGGTCATGTGATGGCTAGCGAATATGGGGGAAATAGGGTCTGATGGAATGCCGACCTCGGGATTGAAGTTACCCCCAAATACCTTGCTTTGAAAAAAACGGGTTTTGATCTAGATCGATACGCACGACACCATATTCCCTCTAGAAATCTATAAAACACTAAAAATATCAGCAGAATTCTAGTCAATCGCGATTGTTGCAACACAACATACCTTGCAAATATCCCGCACCCGGAGCGGCAGTATTGGATAATTAGCCTGTGAAGAAAAATGCCAGCCAGCCACCCCGCTTTATTCGAGGGGTCATCAAAGTCATTGGAATCTGCCTCCTGGCTCTCATTCAAGCACCAGGGCTCGAGCTCGTCTCCAGCGCGCTGGCGCAACAAGCAAGTCAAAGCAATAAAACGAGCAAATCACCGCAGATCAAATCAAAGCCTGTCACGCAAACCAACAAGCAGTCCGGCATTAAGTTCAAAGACAACTCAATCAACAAGTCTTCTAAGAGTATGAATTTAAATCCCGAGCTCTTTAAGCGGATTGAAGGCGTTTACAGCAACGAAAGTGCTGAAAACTTAGACTACCGTATCCAGCGAGGTTGTTTGGGTCGCAGCTTTAATGAGGAAAATCTTCCGGCCAATATCGGCATCGATGATCGCAGCTTCAATACCTTTTTCAAGGCACAGACTAAAGGATTTTTTGATCGCATGCGCGGTAATTGCATTCCTTATGCCCTTGCCCTCGGTAGTCGCAATCACTTTGAATCTCTCAGCATTATGAATGGCCCCCTACAGGATGCCAAGACCGAGATTTGGACCTTTACGCCATCAGCAGCAGGTAGCTTCTTGATTCAACAGGACTACCTAAAGGATGAATCCAAACGTTTTACCGAGATTCAACTCCCCCTCAGAGATGTGCTGTATGACCCTAAAAAAGTGGGTGATAAATTACCCGTGGAATTGATTTGGGAATTAAATACCGTTATTAAGCAGATTTATCCAGAAGAAAATAACGCTTTAGAAAATACCAATAGCATCGTTCGCCTCATTGTGGACTTTGGTGACAAAGAGCATTGGGCCCAAATTTGGGCGGCAGAGATTATTGACCCCACTTCTGGAGAGGTGTTTTCAAGCGCATTTTGGGTTGAACGCAATGACATTCCCGGCGGCTTTTATGCCGCCAATGGAGAGTCAATCGAGCGTACGTTCTGGACCAATCCACTAAGCTATCGCCGTATCTCTCGAGGCGTAGGCAATGTGCGGGCCTCCAATAAAAGAGTTGCGCCCACGAAGAATAGTGCTGTACCTGCTGCCGCTCCAAAGCAACGTTATCGCGCGCACATGGGTATTGATTATGCGGCGCCAATAGGAACACCCGTCTTTAGTGTAGCTACCGGTAAAGTGGTTCATCTCGGATTTAGTGGCGCCTTTGGGAACCTCATTATCCTGGAGCATCCAGGCAATTACCGCACCTACTATGCCCATCTCAGCAATTACAACGTAGAGCTGGAAGTGGGAAATGAAGTACGGCGCGGCCTAGAGATTGGTTATGTCGGAACGACCGGGCGATCAACCGGCCCTCACCTTCACTTTGAATTAAGAAAAGATGGGGTTTATGTTGACCCCTATGGATCTAAAACACAATTGGATTTATGGAATATGCGCGACAGCGATAGTGGACTACTAACCAGAGAGATTCTATTGCTGGGCACACCCATTAAGAATTAAGCCATCATTCATCAGGGATATAAATCAATCAAGTGAAGCACAAAAAAAGGGACCCTAGCGGATCCCTTCATTTTTAATATTCAGTGAGATTAACCAAGCACTAACACCGGTAATTTAGAGTGCACGATGACTTCATGGGTCTCGCTGCCAAGCAACATACTCTTGATGCCAGTCAGCTTATGGGATGCCATCACAATCACATCAGCCTTAGCTTTCTTGGCGCCATCCAAAATACCTTCCGCTAAATTTCCAGTGGCAATGTGCAAAGTCTTAGCCTTAATGCTAGAGCCCAATGCAGTGCCCGCCTTTTTGAAAACATCGGCAGCAAAGGCATCACACGCCTGCTTATGTTCTTTTACGGAGATGCCGTATCCCATAGTGCTATCGGAATAGATCATCGGAGGCATTGGATCGGAAACATAAACCAAGGTAACGCTCGCACCATCTGCTTTCGCAATTTCAGCCACCTTCTTCAAGGACTTTTTGCTGACGTCTGAACCATCCACCGGTACCAATAAATGCTTGAACATATTAACTCCTGTTAAATTGAACCCGAATACTCTTCATTCCATCATAATGCTTATTATTCACCTGTAAAAGCATAAAAGGGGAAACTTAAATGCTCAAGTACTTCGCGGTGTATTTTTCTTTCCTACTGTCAATTGTCGCCATCGATTTGGTTTGGCTCCTTGGCATTGCCAAAAACCTCTACCGCATTGAAATGGGCCCGCTCATGGCGACTGAACCCAAACTTTGGGCTGGGCTGAGCTTTTATCTTCTATATGCTCTAGGCGCCACAATTTTCGTCATACTTCCGGCGATCTCTAGGCAATCCCTCCTATATGCAGTGCAATATGGCGCACTCTTTGGCCTCTTTTGCTATATGGCCTACGATCTCACCAATGTGGCCGTAGTGCGCGATTTTCCAGTTCGCTTGGCATTCATTGATATTGCCTGGGGATCTGCGGTAACCTCCCTATCAGCTGCAATTGCCTATTGGATTAGCGCTCGAATAGCTTAATAGCGCTGAGTTAAATGAACCTCTTTCGCCCAAGACTGCTCGACTCTTTTAGGGGCTACAACAGCAACCTCTTTACCAAAGACGTGCTGGCTGGCATTGCGGTTGGAATAGTGGCCCTCCCGCTAGCTATGGCATTTGCTATTGCCAGCGGTCTTAAGCCCGAAGCGGGCATTTTCACGGCCATTATTGCTGGCGGCCTCATTTCGATTCTGGGCGGCAGTCGTATACAAATTGGCGGGCCAGCTGGGGCATTTATTGTCATCGTCTATGGCATCGTGGATCGATATGGTGTTGCTAATTTATTGCTAGCCACTGCCATGTCTGGCGTGTTTTTATTCTTAATGGGACTTTTTCGTCTAGGCACATTAATTCGATTTATTCCTGTCGCAGTCATTATTGGCTTCACCAATGGCATTGCGGTACTGATTGGTCTTTCTCAAATTAAAGAATTTTTTGGCCTGCAGATCACGAAAATGCCTGCTGAATTTTTTCAGGCAATCCAAACCCTGTATGTTCATGCAGGCACAATCAATCCAGTGGCGCTAGCGCTTTCTATTGGTAGCCTTGCTCTACTGATGATTTGGCGAACTTTTCAGAAACACTTAGGTTACCTCAGCCACCTTCCCGGCACCGTAGTTGCCATGGCTGTCGCTACGGCATTAACCAGCACCCTTGACCTACCAGTTGACACCATTGGTAGCCGCTTTGGAGGCATTCCATCGGGGCTTCCCACCTTTGCATGGATTCCGATTGGCTGGAGTACGGCGCAGTTGCTGATTGCACCAGCGATTACGCTTGCGTTACTGGGGGCCATTGAGTCACTTTTATGCGCTCGTGTTGCAGATGGATTAATTCATGATCGTCATGACTCGAATCAAGAGTTGATGGCTCAGGGGATTGCAAATCTAGTAAGTCCATTCTTTGGCGGCATGCCAGCCACCGGGACCATTGCCAGAACCGTCACCAATGTACAAAGCGGGGCAAGTACTCCAGTTGCGGGTATCGTTCACTCCCTCTCCCTACTCACCATCATTCTGTTTGGTGCGCCATTAGCAAAAAACATCCCTTTGGCAAGCTTGGCGGCGATCCTCATGTTTGTTGCCTGGAATATGGGTGAATGGAAAAAGTTTGCAGATCTCAAGCAATTTCGTCTGCCCTATCGCGTCACCATGCTGAGTGTATTTTTTCTCACGATCATGCTAGATCTGACAGTGGCGATACAAGTGGGACTGCTGCTTGCATTCATGACCTTTATTTACCGCATCTCCAGTCTGTCGCGTTACGAGCCAGCGAATGTGATTGATTTTCCGGATCTCAAAAATCATCAAGGAAAGATTGCTGTCTTTAGAGTGTATGGCGCTATCTTTTTTGGCGCCGTAAAACTACTTGAGAGCATTGAAAATGAATTGCCATCCAGAGTCCTACTACTCGACCTCAAGAATGTGATTTACATTGATGTATCGGGTATGGATGCCATTCTAGAACTGGAAGAAACCTGTAAAACGCGAGGCATCAAACTCATGATTTGCGGTCTAGCGCACCAGCCTTATGAAATGGCAGTCCGCGGTGGCTTGCTGGAGCGATTGCCCAATGATTGCATCCTATCGGACCTGCAGCACGGCATTACGGCAGCAAGCAGCCAAGATCTTTAACTAATGCAGAAACCGCCCTTTAGCAAAGCCTCTGGCAAATACCAGGCGCGGTAGAGACCCAATATTCCGGCTGAAAATAATAGCCCAGCAGCAATGTAGCGTACCCAGACATACTGCCCAAACTGGGTCAATGCCGCCGAAAATTTTGAAATCAATAAAAGGTTCGGCAGGGTACCCAATCCAAATGCCAACATCAAGGCGGCCCCAGTCCAAACATCCCCGGACAAAAAAGCGAGCGGTAACACGCTATACACTAAGCCGCAAGGCACCAACCCCCACAGCATTCCACTAAACCAACGAGACGAGCGGCCTGTAAAACGACCCAAATATTTAGCCCAATACGTGGCTATTTTGGCACCAAGCCATTTACCCACCAGCAAAGGACTTTTGGAATTTTGGCGAAGCATTCGCACGCCCATCAGCAGCAAAATTAGGGATGTGAAAGCAAATAATGGTCGCTGGATGGGAATCATGTTTTGCTGCCAAACGACCACGCCAGCCCAAGCGGCAATTGCCCCCAGCAATACATAGGTCGTCAAGCGACCTAAATGCATAATTATTTGGAGATAAAAGAGTTGAGTCTTGGTCTGCAAGGGCGCATAGGTTAGCGCCCCCGCCGCGCCCTGTCGCTCGATGGCTGCAGCGATTCCGCCGCACATCAAGGCGCAGTGCCACCCACTCACTAAAGCGCCCAGGAAGACCGCCAGCAATAGACTAGTGGTTAACATCTACTGAATGGCCCAGGCAGGGGAAATATAAGAATTGCACATATCCTAGTAGAATAAACCTGTCTGATAACTAGATCGAATATGAATTACACCAGCTCGGATACCCCTAATAGCAAATGCTCAGTATGTGTACTGGGTCAATTTTGCTTGCCAGTAGGCATCAGCGCCACAGACATTGCCAAGATTGATACCCTCGTTAAGGAGCGCGTACATCTTAAAAAAGGGGAAAGTCTCTATCGCCATGGTGAAGTCCTCAATTCCGTTTACAGCGTTCGCTTTGGAACACTTAAAACCGAGTACTGTCTCGAGGACGGTCGTCAGCAAGTCATTGGCTTCCACCTCCCTGGAGAGATCTTAGGGCTAGATGGCATTGGTGATGGCCACTATCAATCGGAAGCGATTGCTCTCGAAGAGAGTGAAGTCTGCATTATTCGCTATGAAGCCTTTGAGGATTTAGCCCGCCAAATTCCGGTGCTTCAAAAACAATTTCATCGTATTTTGAGTCGCGAGCTGACCCAAGACCAACGACACCTACTGTCGCTCGGAAGCTTGCGCGCAGAAGAGCGGCTCGCCGCTTTCCTGCTAAATCTTTCTCAACGGCTCGCCGCTCGCGGATATCTCAATAATGAATTTGATTTACGCATGAGTCGCGTAGAGATTGGTAGTTACTTAGGCATTCAGATTGAAACAGTCAGTCGTATGCTGTCTCGCTTTGCGGAATCAGGGCTGATTCAAATTAAACAGCGCCATATTAAATTGATTGATATGGATGGCCTTTATGAACTAGCTAGCATTCCAAATCCAGATCGTGCCATTCACATTAAGCCAAGCGAAAGCTCATCATCCGGCAAAGTGAGCGCTTAAATCAAGCCTCGATCAGACTTCGTATCACCCTCTTGATGAATACCAGGCAGTATGTAGGCGGTTAAAGCACTGGAGAATGAACAGAAGATCCAGATAACAAAAAATCCAATGGTGTAAATGCCTTCATCGGAAATGTTATGTGGATAGCCAAAAAACAATAAGTCGGCGGGATGCACGAGGCTAAAAAGCAAACCTTCAGCCAAAATGGAGACCAAAAAAGATGGCCACATAATCCAAATGAATAGGCGGTACTTCATTTGCGATCCTGCTCTACTTTCAGTTGCTCCACCTTCAATCCGCGCTTCACCACACCATCATGCAATGGCTTGTCTGCATACATGGTCACAGCCAACCAAATGGTAATGGCGCAACCAATCATCGCCACTGCTGGCCCGCTAATTAATAGCCAAGGCCACATCTGCCTGTACCAAGGTTTGTTGATTTGTTGTTCTGACATATTCATCCTCTCCATCTTTCGCAGTACAGCTTAGCGGGGAATAATAAAGCTTGATTTTTCATTGCGGATTCTCACGATTGACTGATCGCCGGACATCTCATCCGCAGATACATCAAAGTGAATGGGGTAATTCCCTGGCTCATTATCACCAATACCAGCGCTAACTTTAATTGGCAACAACTGGTTGCTAGCGGGGGCCACCTCAATCTCGGTAATTTCTTTTCCTTGCGAATTCAGAATATGGAGACCCGAAAGACCTGATGCCTTGATATGCACTTTCATTGGATTTTCAGAGGCATTCATAATCTGAATACGATAAATATTTTCAATACGTATGCCATCAACCTCTCGAGCCAAGGCACCACGATCGCGCATAACATCCACTCGCAAGGGGTTGCGAGTCGCCAGCGATACCAGAAACGCACTTGTAAGCACGGTAATGAAAGCGACATAAATCAAAACACGGGGTCGCAATATATGACGAATTGCGCTTTGATTGGATTCTTTATCCTCAATAGCACGCTCGGTCGTATAGCGAATCAACCCCTTTGGATAATCCACCTTCTCCATGACCTGGTTACATGCATCAATACATGCGCCACAGCCAATACACATATATTGCAGGCCATCGCGAATATCAATGCCGGTAGGACATACTTGCACACAGATGCTGCAATCAACGCAATCACCCAAACCTAAAGCACCATGATCCACCGACTTGCTGCGGCTACCCCTAGGTTCTCCACGCACCTTATCGTAGGTAACCAAGAAAGTATCTTTATCAACCATCACGCTTTGGAAGCGCGCATATGGGCACATGTATTTGCAAACCTGCTCGCGCATAAACCCGGCGTTACCCCAAGTGGCAAAGCTATAAAAACACAGCCAGAAGGTTTGCCATGGGCCAAGAGCTAAATGCAAAATAGCGGCACTTAAGGTTTCGATTGGCGTGAAATACCCAATAAAAGTAAAGCCAGTCCAAAAAGCAATGAGTAGCCATAAGGCATGTTTAGCAATCTTAAGCCGCCACTTCCGGAAACTCCATGGCCACTCTTCGCCATCCAAGCGAATACGTGCAAATCGATCACCTTCTACCTTGCGCTCGATCCACATAAAGATTTCGGTGTAGACCGTTTGCGGGCATGCATAGCCGCAAAATAAACGGCCAGCAACCGCAGTGAATAAGAAAAGAGCTAGGGCAGAAAGAATCAATAGGAGCGTGAGATAGATCACATCCTGCGGCCATAACACCAAGCCAAAGATATAAAACTTACGCTGAATTAAGTCAAAGAGAACAGCTTGACGACCATTCCAACTGACCCAAGGAAGGCCATAGAACAATAACTGAGTGGCGACAACCAAGAGAATGCGCCAGCGTGCGAAGATCCCGCTAACTGAGCGCGGATAAATCTTACGACGAATCTCATAAAGAGATTCGTCGATGACTTCGATCGGAACAACCTTCCCTACTGAGGAGTTTTCTGACACTGATTACTGACCTTGGGTTGATTTATTGTTAGATAAACCCCATACATAAGCAGTTAAAAGATGAATCTTCTCTGGGCTCAATACCTTATCTTGAGCAGGCATCATTGCCATGCGACCTTTAGTCACAGTTTCAACAATAGTTGCTTCTGAGCTGCCATATAACCAAGTCTTATCCGTCAAATTCGGAGCACCTATAGCAATATTGCCCTTAGCATCCGCACCATGACAAGCCACACAATTTCCCTTAAATACTTCTGCACCACGGGCTGCTTTTAAGTCATCAGCAGGTAAACCTGAAAGGCTGCGTACATAGTTGGCCACATCCACAATTTGCTTGCTATCCAACTGTGGGAATGGGGGCATTACACCACCACGTCCATAAGTAATTGTCGTCTTGATATTTTCTGGTGAGCCGCCATAGAGCCAATCGCGATCAGTCAAATTCGGGAAGCCTTTAGAGCCGCCAGCATCTGAACCGTGACACTGAGCACAAGAGTTTAAAAATAAACGTTGACCCATTTCATGTGCTTTTGGATCGGCAGCAACATCCTCGATATCCATCTTCACATACTTAGCATAAACGGGCTTTAGCTCGTCATTTGCCTCCGTCATGGAATGCATCAATGCGCCATCCGTGGTGTAACCCACAATGCCAGGATATGAACCAAGCCCAGGAAATAAAACCAAATACACCAAAGCAAAAATGCATGACAGCAAGAACATCCACATCCACCAGCGTGGCAATGGGTTATTCAGCTCACGCAGATCACCATCCCAGACATGGCCAGTGTCGGCAACTGCACCATCAGCCGTGTGGATTACTTTGGCTTTGCGTTGCGAGAACAATAGCCAAATACACCAAACGATTCCAACTAAGGAAACGAGTGCGATGTAATTACTCCAACCGTTGCTAAAAAAGTCACTCATGATTTGTCCTTACTAAATTCATCTGGAAGATCAAATGGAAGTTCGGCAGATTCCTCATTTGCTTTCTTTCTGCTGGGGGACCACGCCCACCATACAATTCCCACAAAAAAGATGATGCCAATTAATGTAGAAAATGCAGAAAGGTAGGGGGTGAGCTGTTCCATTTGATTTATGTAGTTTTAATTAATAATCCAATAATTACTTCGCTACAACTTCATCAACCGTGATGTACCGACGCGAAATACCCAAACCCTGCAAATATGCGATCAAGGCATCCAACTCAGTCTTGCCCTCTAACTCTTTAGGCGCGTTGACAATATCTTCATCGGTATAGGGAATGCCTAGACGGCGCATCGCAACCATATGAGATTGGATCGAAGAGGCGTCAGCAGCATTTTTTTGCAACCAAGGATACGCAGGCATGTTTGACTCAGGCACCACGTCACGTGGATTATTGAGGTGAATCTGATGCCAAGCATCCGAATAACGACTTCCCACGCGAGCCAAATCTGGACCAGTACGCTTACTACCCCATAAAAATGGGTGGTCATACACGGACTCACCGGCTAAAGAGTAAGGACCATAGCGCTCAACTTCAGAGCGCAAAGTGCGGATCTGCTGGGAATGACAGCCAACGCAACCTTCACGCTGATAGATGTCTCTACCGGCCAAACGCAATGCTGTGTATGGCACAACGCCAGGACTTGGTTCGGTGGTGGTGTGCTGAAAGAACAGCGGAACAATTTGTACGAAACCAGCAATCGAAACCACCACAATTGTGGCGACAATTAACCAGCCAACATTCTTCTCAAGCGTTCCGTGGGAAAAGAATTTATTTTCATTAGACATTTTCTTCTCCTTTTTAGTGTTCAGCCACGGCCAATGGAATCGGCGCGTTGACAAAAGTTTTACCTTGTACAGTTTTAAAGACGTTATACGCCATTAAAAACATTCCGCTGAGATAACACAGGCCGCCTAATAAGCGAATTACATAAAATGGGAAGGTCGCCTTTACCGATTCAACGAAGCTATAAGTCAAAGTACCATCCGCCTCAAATGCTCTCCACATCAAGCCCTGCATCACACCTGCAATCCACATGGCCGCAATATATAAAACCACCCCAATTGTTGCAATCCAGAAATGCAGCTCAATCCAGCGAACGTTATACATTTCCTTTTGACCAACCAAGCGAGGAATCAAGTAATACAGAGAGCCGATCGTAATCATGGCAACCCAACCTAAGGCGCCTGAGTGAACATGGCCAATAGTCCAGTCCGTGTAGTGAGACAAACTATTCACAGTCTTAATAGACATCATCGAACCTTCGAACGTAGACATACCATAGAAGGACAATGCCACTACCAAGAATTTTAAGATTGGATCACTGCGCAATTTATGCCATGCGCCAGATAAAGTCATGATGCCGTTAATCATGCCACCCCATGATGGAGCTAGCAAAATCAAAGAAAACACGGTGCCAAGCGACTGCGTCCAGTCAGGCAATGAAGTGTGTTGCAAGTGATGAGGGCCTGCCCACATGTAAGTGAAATTCAAAGCCCAAAAGTGGACGATAGATAAACGATAAGAGTAAATCGGACGTTCGGCTTGCTTAGGAATGAAGTAGTACATCATGCCCAAGAAGCTGGTGGTCAAGAAGAAGCCAACAGCGTTATGGCCGTACCACCACTGAACCATCGCATCTTGCACGCCTGCATATGCAGAATACGATTTCCACAAACTCGCTGGCATCTCTAAATTATTGAAAATATGCAGAATTGCAATCGTCAGAATGTAGGCACCAAAGAACCAGTTCGAAACATAAATATGCTTTGTTTTGCGCTTCATGATCGTTCCGAAGAACACCACCGCATAAGCCACCCAAACGATAGTGATCAATATATCAATTGGCCACTCTAATTCCGCATACTCCTTGGATGTAGACAAGCCCAAAGGTAGCGTCACCGCGGCCAAGATGATGACAGCCTGCCAACCCCAAAAAGTAAATGCCGCTAATTTGTCACAAAACAATCTTGCCTGACAGGTTCGCTGCACTACGTAATAGGATGTCGCAAATAGAGCCGATCCACCAAAGGCAAAAATCACCGCATTAGTATGTAAAGGACGTAAGCGACCATAGCTCAACCATGGGATATTAAAAGTGATTTCAGGCCAGATGAGCTGCGCAGCAAGGATGACTCCCACAAGCATGCCCACAATGCCCCACAGTACCGTAACAATGGCAAATTGGCTGACAACCTTGTAGTTGAAGGTGTCTTGATTATTCCCCACGGTCATTCCCATGGTTTCTCCTTTTTTTGTGACCAAACAGCGACATAATTCAAATAGACTGAAGTCATTATCAAAGTAAGCCATATAGGGCGTTTTGATCTATGTCAAAAAGGGGGTGTGCATTTATGCTTTTTTTGCCTGTACATATCTTTGCCAACCAGCCAAATTAATGAAATATATGGCTATTTTTGTTAGTTTTTACTAACTTTATTAGGTTTTGGCGTATCATCATCCATCAAAATTGCCTCCCCAGGCCCATCCAAATCATCGAATTGACCGGCCTTCACCGACCAATAGAAAATCCAGGCCAAAACACCAACCAACACTAGGGACAAGGGAATTAAGAGAAAAAGGATATCCATAGCCGTCAGTCTAGGCCTTTCTTAAACGCCACGCATTTAATGTAACAGCTAGAGAGGATAAGGACATGCCGATTCCAGCAACCCAAGGATTAACCCAACCCATCATCGCTGCCGGAATAGCTAATAAGTTATAGATCAGCGCCCAAATCAAATTCTCCTTAATGATGAGCTGAGTCTTATCAGCTAAAAGCAAAGTTCGCGCCAAGGGAGTTAAAGCGCTTGCCGTCAAAATAGCATCAGCGCCAGCTGTTGCTAGGGGAGCACCTGCCCCAACCGCAATAGAGACATCGGCTCGCGCCAATAAAGGGGCATCATTAATACCATCACCAATGGCCCAGACAAAACGACCCTGTTTCTGCAAGCCTTCAATGTAGTGATACTTCTCTTCTGGTGAACAGCCCCCTTGAAAGTGCGTAATCCCAACCTCTTGCGCCCACCAAGCCACTGTTGCAGGATCGTCACCAGATACCAAGTGAACCACGATCTTTCTAGAACGTGCGGCAGCCAATAATTGATCCAATCCCAATCGCGGAGTGTCCAAGAAAATAAAGCTGGCGATCAGGCCTTTGTCATCCGCCAAATATACTTGTCCATATTGACCCTCTTGAGCATCTTGCTTAACCCCAATCCACCCCGCACTTCCCAGTCGGTAGACACCAGAGCTTAGGCCTTTACCCAGTTGATTGATCATCGGCGAGCTTAGCGTAACAAGTGCAATACTTTCTTTTTCAGCTGCACGCAATAAAGAAAGCGCGAGAGGATGTTTTTGTCCTACTTCCATAGTGGCAGCAAGAGCAAGAATATCTGCTCGAGAAAACTCTGGGCGCGCAATGAGGATTTCTTTAAGCTCGGGCTGACCCATCGTGAGTGTCCCTGTTTTATCAAGCACTAAATCCGTTGTCTTTACTAAACCTTCTAAGACATGGCCACGCACAATCAACAAACCCAATTTAGTGACTGCGCCTTGCGCAGCAGCCATCGCTGTCGGCACTGCCAAAGACAAAGCACAGGGGCAGCTTGCAACCAACACAGAAACTAGCACCGTCCACGCTTTACTTGAATCAACATAAAGCCAAATGGCGGATGAAAGAAAGGCGCTAAACAATAAAAAACCTACAAAATATCCAGCCCATTTTTCTGCAAGACTAACCATGAGAGGCTTCGCTTGCAATGCTTGATCAAGCAAAGAGGCAATGCCAGCAATCCGCGTAGACTGGCCCACTGCATCGATTTTCATTAGCAAGGGGTTTAATATATTGTGCGTACCCGCATACACTCGATCCCCAATTTTTTTCTCAACTGGCTTTGATTCACCAGTCAGCAAAGATTCATCAAGAGCGCTTTCATACTCAATCAAAATACCATCGGCAGGAACGACATCACCTGGTGAGACGCGCAAAATTTCCCCGGGGTTGCAATTAACCACCGGCACAATTTCTACTTGTTGGGATACGGGATAGTGAGGCACACGCTCACATGTTGCAGGCAACTGTTTTGCCAAAGCTTCTGCACCACCCTGTGCGTCTTGGCGAGCTAATAACTCCACGTAGCGTGCCGCCAAAATAAATGCTACGAACATAGTGATGGAGTCAAAGTAACCATGTCCAGATCCTGTGGCTAAATTAACGGTACCAGCAGAAAAAGCTAGTACTAAGGCCAGGGCAATCGGCACATCCATACCCAGCATATGTGTTTGACGAAAGGAGGCAACACTCCGCCATGCTGCTTGAAAAATAGGTCCTGCTGAATAGACCATCACGGGAACCGTTAAGATCCAACTGGTCCAGCCTAGCAATAAGTCGTACTCAACTGTAATGTCACTATCGCCCATATAAGAAGGCCACGCATACATCATGACTTGCATCATGCCTAACATTGCGACACCAAGCCTGGTCAGCAATTGACGTCGTTCTTTTTTTGAACGCTCTATTGATAAGGAAGGTTCAAAGGGCCAGGCCTCATAGCCAATTCGCTCGATCTCAAACAATAAGCGTGCCAAGCTAGTTTTCTCAGGCAAAAACTCTATCTTTACTTTTTGACTGACATAATTAATCTGCACATCTTTGACGCCAGGGAGTCGACGTAAGTGTTGCTCACATAACCACACACAAGCAGCACATCGAATCTTTTCAAGTCGCAAGGTAGTTTGTAGATTACCCATCTCACCGCTAGGTCGCGCATAACGCCCCAGCAAAGAAGGATCATCATAGGGCGCTAGACTTGCAGGAATTTCATTTGAAGAAAGGTAGGCGGCAGGCTTATCGCCAGACTGAGAGCGGCGCGCATAAAATACTTCAAGGCCTTCGCCATGAATAGTTTGCGCAACTGCCATACAGCCAGCACAACAGAAATTTCTAGCTACCCCACCTAACTCAAACTCGTAAACATCCCCGGGAAGAATAAAACTCCCGCAGTGATAGCAGCTATTACTTAACGCAGATGAATTCATTGGGATCTACTTATGGGCACGTAGCGGTTTGCTTACCCAACCGCTGCGGCGCTCATACATTACAAATAAAACACCCCACACCACTACTGCGGCATATGCCCAAACCCAAGAGATTTGAGTGGTGCGAGAGCCGGTGAGATCTAGAACAAAACCAAAAATAGCGGGGCCTAGCAACCCCCCTCCGAATCCCATTAACGAATGCAAGCCCATCGCTGCACCTTTAATATTTTCTTGGGCGCTAGTCACCAAGCCTGCAGTTAAGGTGGCTGAATCAGCCATGATGAAGATCGTGTGTCCAATTGCCAAGGTAATAATCAACCACCAAGACTGCCCTGTTGATAAAGCCAGTGCGATACCGAATACAGCGCTAGACAACATGACAAAACAGATCCATTTTTGACGACCAACCTTTAAAGCGATCTCATTTCCAAGGATAGATGAAGGGACGCCGAAGAAATTAATCACACCCGCTAACGTAGTGGCAGCCAATAAAAATGATTCGCCCGACATAACAGCGCAAAAACCAAAAAATGCCACGATCCAACTGCGTGAGGCAAATAACTCCATAGAGTGGGCGGTATAACCAAATATAAATCCAGAAGCCGTTTTATCTTGTAAAACTAAACGCCATTTATCCACAGGAAAGATGTCATGCAAGCGAATCTGAATGGGGCCATGCCACTTTTCATGAGCCAGCGCAGGAATAAAGATCAACACAATCAAAAATGCCGTAAATGGGCCTAGCGCGATAAATCCAAAAACATATCGCCACCCGAGGGCACTCAAGATCCACCCCGAACACAAATAAGAAAAGCCAGTACCAATGCCAAAGAAGGCTGTATAAAAAGCGATGTGTCTAGTCAGTTCGCCCGTCCTAATTCGATCAGAAAGAATTTTTAGGCCTGGCATATATGTGCCCGCTAATCCGGCACCGTTTAAAGCCATAAAGAGCAAGGCTGTCCAGAAGTTGCATGCAAAGAGACCCATCCCCAATAAGCCGCCAGTAGCAAAGAGGCCACCAACCAGATAGACTTTTTTGGCATCAACGCGATCTGTTAATGCCGTAGCTAATGGAACCATCAGCATATATCCGAAGAAAAACGCGCTGGCAATTAAGCCGGACTGTAAGTTACTTAGATGCCATTCATCCTGCAATGTAGTTAGCACCACTGCATAACAAGCAAACCCTAACAATGCGCAGGTTTGCGCCATTAGCATTAAAGGGGTGTAACCAGTAGGTTTAAAGCGCATAGGAGCGTACGAAGAGATAGGTCATTACTCGCCCATGGGCGCCATAAACACTTACTGCTGACCCCGAGTTGGTGAGTCCTGAAAGCCATTCGAGCGATAAGTAAGGACCAGGGTATCCCTGTATCCATGGGGGCCTATTGGTTGTATTGGGGTAGATTCATGAATCATTCGCTCATCATTCATGAGTAACAAGGACCAAGGTTGCGTCAGCGTAAATCTCAACCCAGCAGAGCCGCCCGCCTCAAAGATGCGAGTCTCACCACCTTTAATGCCAACTCGATTCAGCAAAAAAACGGCTACAAAATCTACGCCATCACGGTGTGCCCCCTCAGGAGTCGGCCGCCCAATACCATCTGTCGTATCAATTCGAAACTGATGCGCCTCGACAAACCAAGTATTTACTTGCTTCACACCATTCAAAATATGAGCCAGCCCCAGCAAAAGAGATTGCCAGACAGGACTACTGGTGAGTTGAGTCTGCGATGGCTCAAACCAACGCTCAATACCGCCATGGAGGGCGTTGTAATTCACGGATTGCCAGTGGGCTCGATGTGGCGCGATAGCAAGGGCTTCGCCTTGAATCTCATAACTCGCATGACGCCGAAAGCGATATCGACCACCATCCCTCAAATAAGGATCGCGCGGCAAGCCCTCCCAAAACTGAGTGAGCTCTATCAGTTGGTCCAGAGATACTCCGGCGATTTTCGCCACATCCTCGGGCGAGACAATAGCAAAGCCATCTCCCTTCAGGGCTTTGGCGACATCCTTAATAGGAGTGAGTGAAGGCGCAAGGCTTGAGGTCGTCATAAGTTTGCTAGATTCTGAGTGTGTTTCGCAATATTCAATCTAATTGCGCTCCGGATGCCTTGACGATTTTTGCCCACTTTGCCAACTCATCCTTGAGTAGCATAGTCAGCTTAGGAGGCGCTACAGGACTTAAATCCAATCCCTGAGCAATTAATTTTTCCCTCACATCAGGACGAGCAAGTGTTTTGCCCATGGCTAATTGAATTTTTTTCACCGCCTCAGGACTCACATCAATTGGAGCAAAGAGTGCGACCCATACCTCACCAACACAGTCTGGGTAGGTCTCCGCAATAGTAGGAATCTCCGGCGCAGCAATCGAACGCTTCGCAGAGCTAATGGCTATGGCCTGTAATTTTCCAGCCTTAATGTAGTTTAATGCCGATGGAAGGCTCGCAAAAGCCAATGGCACTTGACCACCCAATACATCATTGATGGCTGGTGCAACACCCTTATACGGTATGTGCTGCATATCAATACCGGCACTAGTATTGAGCATTGCCCCTAGCAAATGGCTAATCGTGCCATTCCCCGCTGATGCATAAGATAATTCCCCGGGCCTCTTCTTGGCAGCCCCAATAACATCAGCCAGAGTCTTGTAGGGCGAGCCTGGGGGTGATACCAAAACGTAAGGGGTGGCCCCAATGTAATAAAGTGGCACAAAATCATGAACCGGATCAAAGCCAGGATTTTTGTATAAAGATGGATTGATTGCCTGCGTGCTATTAATAGTCAATAACAAGGTGTAGCCGTCTTTAGCCGAACGAGCAACGCTTTGCGTCCCAATGTTGCCGCCAGCGCCAGGCCTATTTTCGACTACGACAGAGGCGCCCAACGCTTCACCAAAAGCCGGGGCAATTAAGCGAGCAACAATATCATTGGTCCCCCCTGCTGACTGGGGAACAACCATGGAAACAGATTTGGATGGATAAGACTGGGAAAATACTCCAAAAGAAAATAGTCCTGCGCTGAGCAGAAATCCTAATTTAATGATGTACCGATAATTCATTTCTTTTCCTGAGATAGAGAATTCAGTCTGCCACGAGCCTCACCTACATGCCCCTTCAAATCATATAACTCTTTGGCATCGAGCATCGAGACTTTGATATTCCCGACCCTTCTCTCAATATCTTCCAGATCTTTGTAGTTTTTTTCCTTTAACTCGGGTTTAGCGGCATTCTTTTCAATCACCTTAAGCTCCTCATATACCTTAGATAACTTCAGACGCAAAAAGAAATTCTTTACAGATGGAATGTAAGTAAACAGTGGAATTAAAATCACAAATAATGGAATCACAATCTTAGCAAAACGGCCAATCCAGACCGCCGTCCAGAATGGTAGATGTCGATGAAGAAAAGAAGGGCCATCCTTCAGATAGATTTCTGCATCACTATGCAATGGAAAATCTAGTCCAGTACCGGATGGAAACTCTCCTGGCTTTTGCAGATAAGAATAGGTCTTTAAAATATCGTAAGTATCGCCAAGCAAAAGCGTCACTAGTGCGGGACTAATGTCCCGTTTCCCTACCAGAGTAGCTGTTGCAGCCAATACCTGTATGTCTTGCCTAGGAGAATCAAAGGCAATACTGACTACGCCACGAGGTATCGTAACTTTTGAGAGAAAAGGGAAAAGGTGCGCATACGCATCGGCATGCTCAAAACTCATTAAACGAATGCCAGGAGTTTGATAGTAACTTTTCAGAATGGGTGCTTCAGCAGCGCTCACCAAAAAAATAGCATCAAGCTCACTTTTTTTGAATTTTTCCAAGGCATCTAATGGCTTGAGCTTTTCGATATGCAAATTACTTGCACTCAATCCACTGGCCCCCAGCAGCTGGGTTGCCAAAGTTAAGGTTCCGCTACCCTCATTACCAATTGAAACTCGTTTCCCTTTCAATTGGCTTAACAAACTTAATCCACCCTCACTTCTAAAGGCGGCCTCTCGATACCAAACCCATACCGGCTCATAAAATACACCTGCAATCGAAACAAGGTTGGGGTATTTGGATACGTCAGCTACGCCACCTTGAATCATCGCAAAATCCACCCCAGAATCCGGATTACTCAACAAAGCTAAGTTATCGCCCGTGCCACCAGTAGTCCGTAATTTCAGCGAAACGCCCTGCTTGGAAAGTTCACCCTGCAATCTTTCGCCAAATTTTTGATAGAGGCCGGCTGGAAAGCCTGTCGCCAACTCAATGGATCTAGGGGGAGGCGGGACCAAAAACCATAATATAGACGAGAGCACCGCCACCAGAATTAAAAAGGCGGCGGCAATAGCCAAAGGGTTATAGATATTTTTGCGTATGAAGTTCATATGAATTCTTCTTGTTTTTGCCATTATGCCCTCAGCACAAGAACCGACAAGAGAATGAATTCCCTTTAAATGATTCGAGATAACATGGTGCTTTACGCGCTCAGTCAGGACAATCATGAATTCAACCCCAAATAAGGTAGCTCTAGTCACCGGCGCAGGAACGGGCATAGGCAAAGCCTCGGCTAAAGCGCTTCTGCAAGGCGGCTTTTGCATTGTCCTTACCGGCAGGAACCTTGAAAAACTTCATCTCGCCATCACAGCCATTGGCGGCAACAATCAAAACTGCTTGGCAGTGTCATGTGATGTTGGCAAGCCAGATGACGTGAAACGCTTGTTTGCGGAAATTACACGGCACTTTGGACGCATCGATGTCCTATTTAATAATGCCGGCATGGGGGCGCCACCAATCCCCATGGAAGAGTTAAGTTATGAGCAGTGGATGAATGTAGTAAATGCCAATCTCTGTGGGGCATTCCTATGCTCCCAAGAGGCTATCCGAATGATGAAGGCGCAATCGCCCCAAGGTGGCAGAATCATCAACAATGGTTCTATCTCAGCACATGCACCCCGCCCTATGTCTGCGCCCTATACCGCCACGAAACATGCGATTACAGGCCTAACCAAATCGATTGCTTTGGATGGGCGTCCATTCAATATCACCTGTGGCCAAATTGACATTGGTAATGCGGGAACTGAGATGACTATTCCGATGGCTGCCGGCATTCTGCAGGCTGATGGCTCAAAAAAGGTTGAGCCGCTAATGGATGTAGACCATGTCGGTCAAGCGGTACTCCATATGGCCCAACTACCCCTCGAGAGCAATATCCTCTCCATGACCATCATGGCTACAAAGATGCCATTTGTTGGAAGGGGTTAATTAAGGTCTGACTTGATTAATCAGTAAGCGAGTATTGGAAGTACCCACCTTGATTGTTTGAGGCGCAGAAATTAAGTCGCCCGATTCCGGCATAGCCATTCCAGTTTTGGAAATACGCACCTCAACCAAGACCTGGGGTAATTCAGAAATCAACGCATTGGGACTCATCGCCAAGGAATCATTCAAGATAAAGCTCATAGGGAATGCAGTCACTGCAGTTTTAAGAACCGCCACAGGCATCCGCTCACCTGGCTTACGAGCAATGACCATCAATATGTCACCCAGCTTCACTTTGGCCTTCAGCTCAGGAGCAATTTCTACGCGCCCACTCACCGCTTTATTACTGATCACTGGCTTGCTCGCTGGACTAAGCCCGCCCTTTGTGCGCGCCTCCGCAATAGAGGTGGCGATAGCGCGCGCCTCATCCGAATCCGCCGGCAGTTGCTTGGCGAGCCTCTCCCAGGATTGCACGGCAGCTTTGTAGTTCTGAGCATTGAATGAGGCTGTACCTGAAAGCCATAGTGCCAATAAATTATCAGGATCCAGAGCCAGCGCCTTGTTAATTAATTGCAGGGGCTTGCCTGCAAAGTTGCCGTTAGCATTTGCCGCTAAAACATCGGCATAGTCCGCTAACAATTGCGGATCGGAATCCACAAAAGAGCCAGCATGAGCATAGGCTTTTTCAGCCTCGGCATTACGCCCCAAAATACGATATGAGCGAGCCAACATTGCCCAGCCCTTGAGATTGTCGGGCTCTTTCTCCATCTTGGTAGCAAACTGCGCAACCATCTTTTCAACAGACTCCTGAGTCATTGGCTGTTCAGCATTTTTCTCAGCAATCCGAGATGCATCCCCCAAGACAAAATACAAGCCCGTTGAGAGCAGTATCACAAAAATACTGATGCCAATAATGGTTTTCTTGGGAGACCCCAATACCGCCAAATCATCAGCCTCATCAGTATCTTGAAAAAGGCGTTGACGCATTTCGGCATGAGCCTGATCATAACTTTCGGTATCTATCGCGCCCGACATACGCTCCAGTTCCAGTTTATCCAGCTCTTCACGATAAATAGCCGCGTTCATCTGACGACGAGAGGTATCCAACTCTTTAGTCGGAAAGAAAAATGGGCGTAGCAGCAATACCAAAACTAGAATTAACAATAGGATGGCGGAAATTAAAAAACTAGTCATGTGCACCTTCTGTAGGGCTAGATTTTGCATCTTTTAGCAGTGCATCAATGCGACGATTCTCCTCATCCGAAAGAGTAGTGCTGGGAGCACCCTGATTTCTCCGGCGAAGATAAACCATTAACCCAATAATGCCGGCCAACAAAATAATAAATGGGCCTATCCATAACAACCAAGTAATTGGCTTCACAGGCGGTCGATATAAAACAAAATCGCCGTAGCGCTCCACCATGAAGTTCCGTATTTGCTCATCTGATTTTCCTTCCTTAATCAGAACACGGATCTCTCGACGCAAATCATTGGCTAAGTCAGAGCGCGAGCCCGCGAGGGATTCATTCTGGCAAACCAAACAACGCATCTCTTCAGAAATCACAATCAAGCGTTGCTCGACTACCGGATCCTCAGCAAGCGGAGCCGCATCTTTAGCCAAAGCAATATTCATTGCGCATGCAATGAACAGTATCGCCAGGGAAGATAGGAAGTATTTTCTCAAGCTCACTTTAGCTCATTCAATAAAGGGAGAATTTTCTGATTCAGCAACTCCATCGTGATGGGGCCGATCTGCTTAAAACGAATGACACCTGCCTTATCAATTACATAGGTTTCAGGAACTCCATAGACACCGTAATCAATGCCCACGCGGCCATTGACATCAAACGCCGATAGCAGATAAGGATTGCCTTGGCGGGCGAGCATTGCCACAGCATCCTCACGTTTATCCTTGTAATCCAAACCAATAATGGGGACCACCTGTAATTTACCCAGCTCCACCAAAACGGGATGCTCTTCACGACAAGCGACGCACCATGACGCCCAGACATTCAAAATCCAGGGCTGCCCTTTCATACTTTCGGGAGAGAAGGTTTTCTTTGAATCACCCAGCTGAGACAACTCAAAGGCTGGGGCTGGTTTACCGATCAAAGGAGATGGCACTTCATGGGGATCGCGATTTAAACCAACCGCTAAAAACCCAACCAAGATCACAAATAATAGAAGTGGAATTAAGAATTTAGCTTTCATGAAAATTGCTTCCTCAGCTTCATGCGATAGCGTTTATCTGACATGGCCAAAATACCGCCAAGCGCCATTAATAAACAGCCGCCCCAAATCCAATCAACGAAAGGCTTGTAATAGACCCTCACAGCCCAAGCCTTGTCTTCCAGCTCCTCACCCAGGGAAACATAAACATCGCGAGTCAAACCTGCGTCAATTGCCGCTTCCGTCATTGGCATAGTTGAGGAGAAGTAGCTGCGCTTTTCTGGACGCAAAGTGGCCTCCAGTCGACCGTTACGAGTCAATAAAAATGTACCTTGGATTGCTTTGTAGTTTGGGCCCGGAACCACGCTAATACCTTCTAGCTGAATTTGATAACCGCCAACGCTGACACTTTCACCAGCAAGCATGCGAACATCCTTCTCCTCCTGATAGGCACCGACCATCGTGACACCAATCACGAACACAGCAATCCCCAAGTGCGCCACTTGCATACCTATAAATGAGCGCGTAGGCTTGCCTACCCTTGCTTGACGAATGATCTGCAGGACACCAGAAGCGATGACCCAAAATGCCAGTAAGAAACCAAGGCTACTTAACCAGGTGAATTGACCCATCGCGATCGGAATCAAACCCGCAGCAATTACCGCAACTACAGCTGCAAGCCATAAGCGCTTTACTACTGTGAGTAGATTAGAGTTTTTCCAGTTCGTCCAAGGACCAATGCCCATCAATACCAGCAGGGGAATCATGATAGGGACAAAGACACTATTGAAGTATGGAGGACCTACGGAGATCTTGCCTAAATGCAACGCATCAATTAATAAAGGGTAAAGCGTGCCCAGTAATACAGATGCTGCCGAGACAACCAAGAACACATTACCGAGCAAAATAAATGTCTCGCGCGAGCTTAAGCTGAACTTACCTCCCAGCGAGCTTTTGGGAGCACGCCAAGCGTACAGCGTTAATGATGAGCCTACGACTAGCGCTAAGAAAATCAAAATAAAGATACCCCGCTTCGGATCGGTAGCAAAGGCATGAACTGAAGTAAGCACTCCAGAGCGAACTAGGAAGGTTCCCAAGAGGGAGAGCGAGAAAGCAGAAATTGCCAACAAGACTGTCCAGCTCTTAAAGCCACCACGCTTCTCAGTGACCGCCAATGAGTGCAGCAAAGCAGTACCAACTAACCACGGGATAAACGAAGCATTCTCTACGGGATCCCAGAACCACCAACCGCCCCAACCCAGTTCGTAATAAGCCCACCAAGAACCCAAAGCAATACCCAGGGTCAGAAAAATCCAAGCGGCTGTTGTCCAAGGACGTGACCAGCGCGCCCAAGCAGCATCTAAACGGCCAGACAATAAAGAGGCAATGGCAAATGCAAAGGCCACGGAGAAGCCGACATAACCCATATACAACATTGGCGGATGAAACACCAAACCAGGATCTTGTAAAAGTGGATTTAATGAGCGTCCATCTTGCGCTGCCGGCAAAAGTCTTTCAAAGGGGTTGGATGTGGTGAGAACAAATAAAATCAGGCCAGTAGTGACCAGTCCCAAAACACCGATGACTCGTGCCACCATAAACTCATCAAGTGACTTGGAGAGCTGCGCAACTAAAAATGTCCAAGTAGATAGCAAAAAAATCCACAGTAATAAGGATCCCTCATGACCACCCCAAACAGCTCCAAAGCGATAGATGACTGGGAGTTGAGAGTTTGAATGCTCCGCTACATACAAGACGGAAAAGTCATTCGCATAAAAACTCCACGCTAGAGTTATGAATGAAATTGCCAGCAATAAAAACACGGTTTGAGCTGCGGGGCGGGCTAGCATGAGCCACTCGCGGCGACCTTGATGTGCGCCAATCAGCGGCAATATACCCTGGATGACGGCAACGCATAAAGCCAAAATTAATGCATAGTGGCCAAATTCAGGAATCATTATTTACTTCCATTTTTTTGAGCTTGCTCCAGAGCATGCTTAGCTTCTGGAGGCATGTAGTTTTCATCATGCTTGGCTAGCACTTCACTAGCAATAAATTGACCGCTAGGATCTAAGCGCCCCTGAATGACGGCGCCCTTACCTTCTTTAAATAAATCCGGAAGAATACCGGTATAGGCTACGGAAATGTCCTTTACCAGATCGGTAATCACAAAGTGGACAGTTAAACCATCCCGCTTTAGGGATCCATCTTTCACCATGCCGCCAATACGAAATACCTGACCCTGAGGTGCTTTACCAGCAAGCACATCACTGGGCGTTACATAGAGCGCGATATTGCTATTGAGTGCATTCAGAATTAAGACCGCAGCCAAAGCAATGGCAATGAGCGCACCAACAATAATGGCTGCTCGCTTATGTCTTGGCTTCACTTATCATCCTTTTGATCGAACTGCTCCGCCATCACTTCACGCTGGAGTCTTCGCACAATGGACTGATGTCGCGCCCGCACAGACATAGGCTCAATCAGGAGGACCAAGGCAGTCACGCCAAAACTGCACCATACATAAAGTGCATAACCACCCATCGCAAAGAATTCGGCAGGGCTATTCCACATCAACACTGAACCTCATTTAATTGTTTAACCCAAACAGTATGTGCCTCACGCTCCAAAATGATGGCACGTACACGCATTAACCCTACTGCGATTGAGTACATCCATAAGCATAAAGCCATTAGCAGCATTCCCCAGAGCATTGTCTGAGCCATCGCCGGCGACTTCGTTAAGGATACAGAGGCACCTTGATGCAAGGTATTCCACCATTTCACTGAAAAATAAATGATGGGCACATTGACCACACCAACCAATACCAAAATTGCCCCAGCCTTATCTGCCCGACGGGCATTATCAATAGATGCTTGTAGTGCAATAAAGCCAAGATACAGAAAAAGGAGGATTAATTCCGAGGTTAAGCGGGCATCCCACACCCACCATGCACCCCACATTGGCTTACCCCAAAAAGCACCTGTCAATAACGACAGAAAAGCCATCCAAGCACCAATCGGTGCAAGCGCCTGCGCCATCATCGCTGACAAGCGCGTATTCAATATGAGACCCAAACCAGCCCAAACGGCCATGACAATATAGATAAACATGGACATCCAAGATGCTGGCACATGGATAAAAATAATGCGGTAACCCTGGCCTTGCACCGCATCTACCGGAGCAACAAAGAAACTCACCCACAAGCCAGCAACCCCAAAAATAATAGAGAGCACCCAGAACCAAGGGATCATTTTTCCAGCCAATGGATAAAAAGTACTGGGACTAGATAGCCTAAACCAGTTCATCACATGACTTGTTGATGGATTATTTACATTACTCATTCAATCGCAATCTTTACAGCAGTAGCACTTACCCAAGGCACAAATGCTAATGCCAAAATGAATAAAGCGCCTAGTAGAGAAAAATGTCCTGTGATATCAAGCCCCACGCTACTGGCATATACAGCACCAGCACCAAAAATTAATACCGGAACATAGAGCGGCAAAATAAGGAGACTCATTAACACGCTACCGCCTCGAACCCCCAAGGTTAACGCCGCTCCAATCGAGCCTAGCAATGATAAGACAGGGGTGCCCAATAAGAGTGCAGCCATCAGAACCTTTAAGGACTCACTATCTAGATCAAATTGAATGCCAATGACTGGAGCCAATAAGACTAGAGGCAAGCCACAAACCAACCAATGGGCAACAATCTTGCCAAATACCAGCAGGGTAAAAGAATTCGGGGATAAAACCAATTGCTCTAAAGTGCCATCCGCATAGTCAGCAGCAAACATCCGCTGCAAGCCTAGCAATGTGGAGAGTAAGGCAGCCACCCAAATCACTCCCGGAGCAATCTTTCTTAATAAAGCAGCGTCCGCACCAATTCCCAGCGGGAATAAGCTCGTCACAATCACAAAGAAAAATAATGCCGTTAAGACTTCGCTCTTGCGACGCATGACTAATAATAGGTCACGTTGGACGATGGTAATGAAGGCGTTCATAAGTCAAATACCTGCAAAGCTGAAAGTGCCAGCGGCTGATGACTTGTCAACACCGCGAGACCGCCGCCCTCAAGATGTTCGCTTATTAAACCCTCCAACTCACGAACCGCATGGGCATCAAGCGCATTAAAGGGCTCATCCAAGATCCAAACCTGTGCGCGTCGCGTCAGCATTCGTGCCATCAACACACGCTTTTTCTGTCCAGCTGATAGGTAATGAACAGGCAGATCCTCGCGACCCTTGAGACCAAATCGCCACAAGGAGGCAAACGCAGCTTCATCGGAAAGTGAGATCCCATCAATAGCCGCATACATACGCAAATTTTCAAGGGCAGTGAGATCTTCTTTTAAAGCATCGCGATGACCTAAAAATAAGAGTTCACGATAGTAGTTCCGCGCATCGTCTTTAATGAATTTGCCGTGCCAAAGGACTTCACCAACCTCCGGGGGGCTTAAGCCAGCCAATATACGCAATAAGCTTGTTTTACCAACGCCATTCTCGCCACGAATATGAAGACATTGACCCGCAAAAACTTGTAAATTTAGTCCAGAAAAGAGCGCCCTCTCTCCTCGCACGCAGGTGATAGCGTGCGCTTCAAGCATAGGCTGGAGGGGCTGTGAGATAGAGGTATGAATGACTGTCATTGGAAGGAGTAGCTTGAATCAAACCACCCCAGGCATTGTCCAAGACCCCCTCGGGGCTGTCAAACAGCCTAAAACAGCATTTAAAGAAGAAATTTCTTTTAATTCAATCGCTTAGCTGATTATAAACTCAGTGGCAGGGAATGTTTTATCCCTAATAAATAGCTATTCCAGCCTAATCCCCACGCTTTTAATAATTTCGCCCCAGCGTATAGACCTCTTCTTCTAAAAAACGCCGAATGCCTCAGGGTTCATTACGTAGTACTTGGCCCCTTCAGACTCCAGCTTTTTTTGAATAGAAGGCTACCGCAGGTGCGAATCAGCCAATCCAGTTTTTGACATCAAATTCAGGTACTAAGTAAAGGGCTTGCATCATTTAAAACTGGACTGTTTGCCCCTCAGTCATGGGGATAATTTTGATTGAGCTACCCTTCATGGCATCCTGGAATTCTGCCAATGTACCCTTTGCCAGCGGATTAGAGTTGTAATGCATTGGCACTACCATTTTTGGCTTTACCCAAGTACGTAAGGAATAGGCAGCATCATCTGGAGCCATAGTGAAGTTGCCGCCGATTGGGATCAGCACCAAATCTGGCTTGTAATGTTCACTAATAAATTTCATATCACCAAATAATCCTGTATCACCCATATGCCAAATCTTGAAGCCATTCTCTAGTTCAATGATGTAACCCATTGGCTCACCTGCGGGGTGGGATTCCATCTTTTCAGTTGCTGGATTTTTCCATACCAACAAGGAGGAATGCTCTGCCTGCACTGCAGTCACTTTGATGCCGGGCAATGGTGTAACACGCCCAGTTTTATTGAAGCGATAGCCAAGATCGGCAGGCAGTATTCCCAAAGTAATTAATGGGGTCACCATATCCGCCGGGCCATATAGCTTGGTGTTATTCATTTTTGCCAAGGCAGGGGCATCGCCAATATGATCCACGTGGGCATGCGTTACCAATAGCAAATCAATAGGTCCGATTGCAGCTAAATCGTTTTTGTAGATAGCGGGTGTTTTAGGTCCACCAGTAATCCATGGATCAATCAAGATCATCTTTCCATTTGGACTCTTAATTCGAAATCCAGATTGCCCTAACCATAGAAGCTCCACACCACCCTGTACGCTCGATTTACTGGGCGCTTGGGCTAGCACGGGAGACATGGGAACTAGCAGTAACAGAGAGAAAAATCCAGCGCTGAAGGTGCTCGCAAGGGAATGAGTACGCATGATGGTTTCCGAGAAATTGTATTGAACTGTTTAGACTATAGCTGAGAAAAGTGAAGTCAGCTTATATGGCACTGCATCAATTTATGACTGAATGCTCTGAGTTTTTTGGACTTCATTGCGCATCAAATAAAGTACTTATAGATATCGTGCGTATAGCCTATGCACCTAATGGAATCTAAACTTTTACTTCCAAAAGATATTGATCTTCTGGGGAATTGCAGACTTCACGCTGACTGATTTCTTCTGCACTACCCCCTGATAGGTGGCTTCGATGAGGTAATCACCGAGGGGAAGATTAATCAAAATATATGGGCCGTCAGCTTGCGCATCAAATATGGTTTGATACTTCGCGTTCTGGATCCGAATACTTGCCCCGAAAATCCAAATGCCCCTACCATTCTCTAATTGAGATAACTCGAGTAATAAAGGCCACTGTTTAGCCTCCCCCAAAATAGCCTGCGACTCCTCTTCACCCACGCCTCCAGAGATATAAGAAATACCCTGGGAATATTGCGTATCCGGGATTTGAGCATGTGCAGCAGAGCAACACGCTACGAAAGCGGGGGCAAGGAAATACTTTGTATAGAAGCGCATATCAATCTTCGTAAAATAGAATACAAGTGGTGGAATTATTCTACAGCCAACTTTGCTTATCGAGCACTACCTATATAAAGCAAAAGCCCCGCACAAGCGGGGCTCTAAGCAAACTTCGCCGAAGGAAGAAGATGATCACACCCCCTCAGTCAACGGCAATCACGGAGTAATGATGATCGCTCCGGACACTTTTCTACCTTCAGCAGCTTTGTGCGCTTCAGCAGCCTGCTCTAGTGAGAATTTGGCACCGATCTGCACCTTAACTCTACCTTGGGCAATAGCATCAAATACCGCACGGGCATTTTCTTGAAGTAACTCAGGCGTCGCATTGTGTGGAAATACAGAAGGCCTTGTTAAGAAGAGGCAACCCTTCTTATTCAAGATCTCTGGCTGAATCTCTGGCGCAGGACCTGAAGCTGCGCCAAACAACGCTACAGTCCCGAATGGTGCAGCACAATCCAGCGATCCCAAGAAGGTAGTTTTAGCGACTGAGTCGTACACCACGTTAGCCTTACGACCACCAGTAGCCTTCATGAATTCCTCGACCCAATTTGGCTTTGAGTAATCCACCACCGCATCGCAGCCCGCCTCTTTAGCGGCTGCAAATTTTGCCTCTGAGCCCACGCTGCCAACCACAAAAGCGCCTAAAGATTTTGCCCAGCCAGCGAGGATTTGACCAACACCACCTGCGGCTGCGTGAACCAACACAATATCCCCGGATTTCACTTTATACGTTTTTTGGATAAGGTATTGTGCAGTCATTGCTTTAAAGAACACGGCTGCTGCAACCTCATCCGAGACATTATCTGGAACAGAAACCAATTTATCGGCAGCGACATTGCGAGCGCTAGCATATGCGCCAATACCGGCATTCATATACATCACCCGATCACCTACTTTAAATCTTGTCACTCCCTCACCGAGCACCTCAACCACGCCGACTGCTTCATGGCCTAAGCCCGTAGGCAGATCCAAAGGGTACACACCTGACCTTTGATATACGTCGATGAAGTTAAAACCAATCGCCGTTTGACGAAGTTGTACTTCTCCCTTACCGGGGACCGGTAATTCTTTATCAATTAATTTAATGACATCGGCATTGCCGAGTTCAGAAAGACTAACAATTCGA
The DNA here is from genome assembly GCA_947374315.1 of Burkholderiaceae bacterium. Next base: position 39,979 of record CANCBK010000003.1, read on the forward strand.
GCAGTTGTCACAAGTTACCTTATTATTTTTATATAAAAAATTATCTTACCGCAAGTGAGGAGGATGCGATCTCCTCCTCCTCGATTACGGCCCATGTGCTATCGCCCAACTTTTTTACCGCCATAGAATAAGTCCAAGAATGGGGAATACCACAACTCCACTGATGGGGTCCATTCTGAATCAGGACATTTACCTCGTTACGCCCATCAAAATAGAGGTGATAAATCTTGCCATGAATGGGATTAAAACTAAATTTAGCGCTATGCACCATTTCAGTGGCATCCAATCGCGCTTGCAACGCACGCGCCTGTCTCATTAGAACTTCCGCCTGCTCCATGATGCGGTCATACTCTAACTTCGCATTTTGACGCGCAACATTCACGGCCTTATCTTTTTCCTCTACGACCTTAATCGGCGCAAATACAGGCGCTCCCACTTCCATAGGGTATTCAATACCAGCATGCCTTGCTGGATCCGCATCTTCAATTCTCATGGCAATCTTTAACCCGCTGATTTATCTGATGAAAGTGTGACACAAATTCAAAGAATGTGTCGCGACTGCAAAAGTCTGGATAAAGCTACTAGAGGGTCTCAAGACTACCCAGGAGGGCCTTGGCGTGAGCCACAATCAATTGTTGATCCGCGTCGCTGATACGGGACAAATTGGCAGTCATTAAGCGGGTGCGAGGGTTTGCCTCAAATTGAATGCGATGCTTAATCAAAAAGTTCCAATATAAATTGGTGATAGGGCAAGCATTTTCACCGAACCGAATATCCGGCTTGTACTGACAAGAGCCACAGTAGTTGCTCATTCTTTTGATATACGCACCGCTAGCAATATACGGCTTACTTGTAAAGCGACCGCCACTAGCAAATAAGGCCATGCCAGCAGTATTGGGCAACTCGACCCATTCGATAGCATCGACATAAATAGCCAAATACCAATCGCAAATGTCTTTAGGAAGAATTTCAGCAAGCAATGCAAAGTTACCGGTAACCATTAAACGTTGAATATGGTGCGCATAACCATATTGCAAGGTTTGTCCAATAGCCTCTTGCATACACTTCATACTGGTTTTACCATTCCAATACCAAGCGGGTAATTTATTATGATGTTCATAAAAATTATCTAGTGCCATTTGTGGCATGTCGAGGTAGTACATCCCTCGCACGAATTCTCGCCAACCTAAAATTTGACGAATAAAGCCCTCTACGGTTGCAAGCTCTAAATCATATTTTTTCCACGCCACCAGTACCGCCTCAATCACCTCTCTCGGATTGAGTAACTTCAGATTAAGTGAACTAGAGAGTAATGAATGCCATCCAAACGGAGTATCCGTCCACATGGCATCCTCATAAATCCCAAAAGTTGCTAGCCGATGCTCAACAAAGCCCTCTAGAGCCTGGAGTGCTTGGGTGCGGGTCACTGGCCACTGAAAATGCTCTAGTGATCCAGGGTGATCCGGATAGCGATCGGCAACCTCAGCCAGCACCCCCTTAGTAATGTCATCGGGCTCAAAGAATTCTGGTGGCGCAATTAAGCCAGGGCCTTTCTTTGGGAAGGGCTTGCGATTATCTCTATCGAAATTCCACTGCCCACCCTCAGGGTTACCATCTTGATCAATCAATATCCCATGGGTCTTACGCATGAGTCTGTAAAAATACTCCAGCCGTAACTCTTTCTTATTGGCAACCCAATTTCTGAACTCTTGGTGGGTGCAATAAAAATGATTGTCTGGCCGTATCTCCAAAGTAATATTGAGTTCTACGGCCAAGTCTTCGATGGCCTTTGTGAGGCGCCATTCTCCCGGCTCCACGCAGACAAGATGCGTAAATTTTCCGCTGACAAGCCTGGCCCTAAGCTCTTCAACAATCGTTTTAGGAGACTGCTTTATATAAACCAGAGGCAAGCCATTCTCTTCCAAGCGCTTTGCAAAGTGGCGCATTGCAGATATAAATAAAGCAATTCGTGCTTTATGGGACCAAACGTGGTTCGCCTCATTAGCCGACTCCACCATCAAGACTTCATCGGCTTCAATATTGAAATCTTTTAGCGCAGCGCTTTCAAGATCGAGCTGATCCCCAAGGATAAGGATGAGTTTTTTCAGCATTGAGTCTGCTGTGGATAAATTAGTGTGAGTTTCATATTGATAGAAAAGTTAGCGCTTGTAAAAGCTCAAAGTTACCTCACCCAAGTCAACTCCAAACTTACTCATTTTGGCTTTATTAATCATGACCTTAGGGGTAACGAGATACATCCAGTCATTAAAGCGCACATCATAGATCGTGCCATCTACAGGTAATGCAAGGGTATAGGTCCAATTGAGCGCATTCCCAGCAGACTCTCCTAGCGCCTCACCAACAACATCATCTGCCCTACCAATAAACTTGCCTGGCGAAGTTTCAGTAAGGGTCCAAACACGCTTCTGCTTCGTACCATCCGAATATTCAAAGCTTTCATCTAGGGTGCCGATTTTTTTACCATCAACCACTTTCCATGTTGCAACTAAAAGTACTGTAAATCGTTTTTGAACCACCCCGCTTCGATCCGTAAAGATTCCATAAGCATCTAGGGTGCCATTGAAGTATTCACTGAGATCTAGATTAGGCTTCTCATTGGCATACTGCGTTACTGAAGGCGAAGTGCAAGCAAATAAGCCCGTCAAGGCTAAACTTGCAAAGATGAGTTTTGCCGCAAGATACGTTCTACCCATTTAACATACTCCTGAAATCAGTGGTGGGGGACAACCCTGGCCTAATAAATCGGCCCTGAGTTTTGGGGCGCTAGTTTTTTGATCTAACCAGATTCCAAAAAAGGCTTTTGCAAAATCAGCCCCTTGAATTTGAGAAATCATTTTTCCCTCATAAAAGAAACTAGTACCTTGCCTAGGCAAATAAATAGCAGTAATAGTCTGCCCTGGCTCAACACTTGGAAAAATTGCCGATAATTCTTTACCCCAAGACACCGCCTGAGCCTCAGGCGTACCTAAATTCTTCATCTCAAAGACCGTTCGATTGGCAATCGCTTCCCCTGAAAATGATTTTTGATATTTCAGCTCTAAAGCAAATTCTTGAGAATCCTTGCTCGCACCGCGGTAAAAGTTGGCATCGTAAATATGAAATCCCCAAAAGTTGAACCGACCAAGACCTTGTAATTGCGCTTGACCCATCATGATATTGATGGGAGGCTCTGTTGCAAAGCCATAGGGAGTTGCCACGCCCAAACTTAGCGCTATACCGATTACCAGTTGATGAATGGCTTTCATCTATTTACTATTGAACTCTTTTATTCACTAGCCATAATGCAAGAGGCCCGACCACTCTTGAAATCTCATGCCGATATTTTGCAAAGAATCGGTAGCCTACATTCCAAAAGGGCCTGAGTAGCGGCCTAGAAAAAAGCCAAGCTAGTTTAGGAAGATTGGCTCGTTTGTATGCGGCAGAAAAGACCTCAACCCCTTGAATGAGCTCACCATTGTCGTATTGAGCGCACATTGAGGCCAAGGCTTGATCACATGAGATCCCCACCTCTTTGGGAGAGTATTGATCTGAATTGATATCCACAAATATCAACAAGCCCGCCTGATTGCGGCCAGAAAGATACTGAATTTCCGCCTGGCATAAAGGGCAAAGTCCGTCATAGAACATTGTCAGCTTTTTCATAGGGGCTATTTCTGCTTGTACTGAGTGGCGCAATAAGCGCGGGTCACTAACTTGCTGCGCAGGGCCTGGTGCTTTGTTGACCTGCCGGTGACTCTTTTGCGCCATAACTCAAAAGACCCACGTTTCAGCTCTTTCCTCATCAGCGCAATCACCTGGGCTTCGGAATACCCAAAAGTAGCTTCAATCGCATCAAAGGGGGTGCGGTCTTCCCAGGCCATTTCAATCAACCTCGATAGATCGGCTTCCGATAATGTCTGAGGGGGGCGAGTCGTCATCGAGCAAGTTTAAGACTTATTCAATAAACTGGCTGAGGATCCTTTAATCCACCCTTTTTATAACTATGCCCCTCATCTCACACCCCTTTCGCGCACTTGTCATTGGCTCTTCTGGAACCATTGGCTCAGCATTTGTTGATCTACTGGAAGGCAACCCCTCATGTGAGGCGATTAAAGGCATCCACCGGAACTCATCGACTCCAATCGACTATGAAGATCTGAATACCATTGAATTGGCGGCTAATGCTCTATCAGAGGATGGTCCCTTTCAACTCATCATTAATACCATTGGCATATTGCACACAGCCGATTGGATGCCTGAGAAAAAACTGGATGACCTCAATGCAGAGCAATTGCAAAAACTCATGCAGGTCAATGCTATTGGTCCCGGACTCACCATTAGGCGCTTTTCAAAATTACTCGACCCAGCAGGGTCCGTCATGGCCACCCTCTCCGCTAAGGTCGGTAGCATTGAAGACAATCGTCTGGGAGGCTGGTACAGCTATCGGGCCTCTAAGGCGGCTCTCAACATGTTGATTAAGACCGCGGCCATCGAGCTTGCACGTACCAAGCCTAATGCCGCATTGATAGCCCTCCACCCAGGAACAGTGAACTCTCGACTGTCACAACCCTTCAAGGGCGAGAAGATTGGCAGACCCCCTATAGAGGCCGCACAAGACATGCTCAAGGTTTTACTCTCCTTAAATAAAGAAGATTCGGGGACATTCATCAGCTATGCTGGTGAAAGACTTCCCTGGTAAATACAGAAAGTTCATATGCAACATGAAGCAGCTTTAAACGTTTTAGGTCAACCCTTAGTTCCCTGTTCTTTTGATCCTTTAACAGGATTTTTTAGGGATGGTTGCTGCAAAACAAATGAGGAAGACGCTGGCAGTCACTTAATATGCGCTATTGTCACAGATGATTTTCTACAGTTCAGTCTTAAAAGAGGCAACGATCTGATTACCCCAAGACCTGAATATCAATTCCTCGGATTGGTGGCAGGCGATCAATGGTGCCTCTGCATGAATCGCTGGACCGAAGCTTTGGATTCAGGATGCGCTCCGACAGTTAAATTAGAGAGCACTAACGTGAAAGTCTTAGAGGTAGTTTCGCTAGAACTGCTTCAGAAATACGCCTACGCAGCGAAAATATAGAGCTCAGCCCAAATCGGCGGCAACTGACTTCTTCAGGCGACAGGCATCTGAACAGAATTTGATGGACTCCCAATTTTTAGCCCAAGATTTACGCCAAGTCATTTCCCTGCCGCAGGCTATACAAAGCTTGTGCGGTAAAAATGATTTATTTCCTTTAAAGCCTGATTTATCGGACTGCGCCATACCCACCCATTAAAAACCAATAGACTCATCATCATACGAAACCGTCGAGATGCCCATTGAAAGCTTTTTACACTGACCACTATGTTTTACCACTTCCTCCCGGGCACCGCTTTCCAATGGAGAAGTATGGGAGATTACGAGACTTAGTTTCACAATTGGATGATGTTCAATTGGTTGATGCCCCTGCGGCATCTGATACGCAGATACTGTACGCACATGATGCAAGCTACCTCATCAAAGTACTGCAAGGTGGCCTGAGCGCCCAAGAGCAGAAAGAAATTGGCTTTCCCTGGAGCGTGTCAATGGTTGAACGCTCACGTAGATCAGCGGGAGCAACCCTAGCAGCCGCCAAGATTGCCCTCAAGGAAGGGGTGGCCGCAAATCTCGCTGGCGGCACTCACCACGCCTATCGCAATAAGGGCAGTGGATTCTGCGTCTTTAATGACTCTGCAATCGCAGCAAGGTCAGTCCAAAAAGAAATCAATCCGGGACTGAAGATTGCGATTATTGATTTGGATGTTCATCAAGGTAATGGCACGGCCTCTATTTTAGAAAATGATTCGTCCATCTTCACCCTCTCTATTCACGGAGAAAATAATTTCCCGTTTAAAAAAGAAGTTAGCGATCTCGATGTTGGCCTAGCGGATGAAACCGGGGATGAACCCTATTTAGAAGCGCTGCATCAAAGCTTGGAAAAGTTGGACACACAATTCACGCCCGATCTCATCATTTACTTGGCCGGCGCCGATCCCCATGAAGGGGATCGCTTAGGAAAACTTAGTCTGAGTAAAAATGGCATGCGCCAGAGAGATGAGTGCGTCTTCCAGTTTGGCCTAGATCGCCAAATTCCCGTTGCGTTCAGCATGGCCGGCGGTTATGGCAAGGAAATTCAATCGACTGTGGATATTCACTTCCAAACCATTCAAACCGCACTTCAATTTCAACAAAAATATACGTGAATTACTTTTGCTTTTTAGGTAAAGAATTGATCGTCTTGGCGTCGTTCAATTGGTTGTCTACCAGATAAAGGGTTCCGCCATAGTTTGCTTGCAGGTCATACCCAGCTAGGCCTACTGTGTAAATCGTAATATTGGGATTAAAAGATCGTACAGTACCGCCAGAGCCAGCAGAAAAATTAGCATCTACGTCCATACCGCCTCGTTGCCCATCTATAGATGTTAATAAGAACTGGTCAATAGCACTTGTGTTCTTAAAAACAATAATTTGGTATTGTTGCTGATAACCTGCGCCAACCCCTTCTCCAGTCTTCATTGCCTCCATAAATAGAGGTTCTGGACGACGTTTATCAAACAGTACACCGTCTCCTCTAGCTACTACCAACAACACCACATTCACATTAGTAGTGTTAAAGACTGCATACCCAGGAGCATCCTCAATCTCTTTTTTTACCGCAGGATTTTGCTTGATCAAGGCGGCCAATCCCGTCTTTGACATTGCAAGGGTCGACTCTCTCTTTTGCTCAATTTCCTGAGCTGTTAGGGGCTTGCCATCACTGCCTGTGGACTGGCAAGCGGCCAATAAGACCACACATAAAGAGGCGATTGCTAATTTTAATAAGTGCAACATAATTTCCTTGGGTAATAAAAAGGGTCACTCTGCATGATTAAACACGAGGGGAAATCAGATTTTATATGGATTCAGCATATCTTTATATAAATAATAAAGGTAATCCCCTATTTAATAGGCTGAGCTCGGCTCATGAAATCGGGAAACTAGCCTGGTGCTAGCGCAATTGCGTTTGCTACCGATGTTGCTTGGTCTGACTGGACTTATATACCGTCCAATATTTCTGCATTTCAATGAATAAGAATGAAGCGGACCACGTAATCAGAATCAAGCCCGTGAGAGCCTCAACGCCGGTTAAGTATCGCAAATAACCTTGGGCGACGATTTCACCATAACCCACGGTGGTATAGGTATTGAATGATAAATAGGCGCAATCAAGCAAAACACCATGATCGGATAACTGGCCAACTAGCTTACCCATCGAAGGAAAATGCAGGGTCACGAAGTAACCCAATGCGAAGATCCAAATCTCCACAACATGAGCCATAAAAATAGCCCCAACACCTAAGAGCACTTTGAACCGAGGGGCGATATGCGCCACTCTCGGAAGACTTTTATCTAACTGAAAAAGGACTTCATAGTGCAGCAAGATCGTAATGAGCGCCAATAATCCATTGGCTATAAAGGCTGTTATGAGCAACATATGTAAATTATCCCCCATCTTTCAGAGGGATAAATCATTAACCAGCAATAACGGTATCGCCTTTTAAAGCGTCTACTTTGACAAAATATTTTTTCGCATAGGCCAATAATTGTCCATCAGTAGGATGATCAACCGTTTCAATTCCAACAACCTTATCTGCAATACCATGATCATGCTTAGTCGCATGTTTCATGAGCTCTAATTTTGCAGAGCCTGGACCAACAATTAAAATCTCTTTAGATTCCATTACCGCCTGAATCACTTCATGCAAATAGTGTTCGTCTGGGCCTGCATGAGCACCACTCACGGAGCCACTCTTATGATGCAAGTTTTTATGGGTCGATCTTGTCTTGATGACTTCGCTCTCGCTAGCTGTAGGGTTAAAGTAAATAACGTGGGCCTCTTGGTGATCGATCCAAATTACAGAGTGATTAAATGACATATTTTCTCTTTCTAATTAAACAACAAATTACTAAACCTAAAGCATTGAAAATGACTAATCCAAGATTAGATCATGACTGAATATGTGAACAGCACCATCTATGGCGTGTCCATTGACTATCTTTTTCTCGGCGATCGACAACAACTTCAATTGATGGTTGTTGAACAATTGCAACGCGCTCGCCTCTACCCCATCAGTATCTAGATCTTGCAAAGCCTCATAGCTAACACTGCACTGCAGGGGCTTACCATCTAACAAGGCTGGATAAGCAATATCACCATTACCAAGAGTGAATGCGGGGCCAATAAATTCAAGCTTCATCACGGAACTCACTTTATTTAAGAATAATCAAATTACTCTAACATTTTGAACTTCTTTGGCAAGCTGAACTTGATGCAAATCAACAGAATTGGACTTCTTTACTGCTGGCGATCTATTTTTCGTTGCAATAAAAAGTTCTGCGCAGTCCTGGAGAGATGAATTTCATGAGTTTTACTCAAATAATTTGATCTCCTCAACAGATCTTCCGCCGGTAAAGCCAATGATGCGCCATTACTAACAAACAAAATTTGATTCATTCGATCATCCTCCATCACCAATATCGATGGGCGATTAAAGATGCGGTCAATTCTCTCTTGATAGACTTGATTGAGCCCTGCCGCCCCTGAAAAGTTAATAACCAACATCCCATTGGGATTTAAGCAGGCTAGGCAGCTGGCATAAAAATCCTCGCTACAGAGTTGGGCAGCTTGCCCAAGCTTGGTATATCCATCAATCAATAGGATATCAAATTTTTCTTCCGTATTTCTGAAATAAGCCGCTCCGTCAGCCTCAACCACCTGAAAGCGAGAATCATTTTGTGGAACATGAAACTTCTCCTTTAGCGCGATGACTTTGGAATTATTCTCCAGCACTAGAACAGATGAGCCTGGTAAGTGATGGTGGCAATACTTTGCAAGCGAGCCTCCGCCCAATCCGATCATCGCAATACTCTTGGGGTCGGAATGAAAGAGTAAAAACCCCATCATCGTTTCTGTATAGCTCACCACCAGCCGGATGGGCGCCTGCATATCCATCAAACTCTGTGTAGACTCGCTATCGAAATACAGCGCCTTAAACTTATTACTCTCTATGATGTAAGGCTCGCCCTGAGTGCCATCAAACTTTTCCTTCAGCCTAGAAAGGCCTTCTTTAAGAAATTGCATGCCTGAGGGCTTCAGTGCTGAATTGAGTTGAACCATGTTCCTGGAATTGTACGGCTCGTTAGGGTGCCCCCCATTGTTAATCATGGGAGCTTAAAACCAACCCGAAGGTTGGCATCGATCTAAGCCATCAATGCTTTAGAGGCATTTCTTGGTTACCAGCTCTGCCTCTTACCATCTAGCCACGTTTCATTCACTTTAATATTGCGAATATCCGCTGGCGAAGTTTTACGTGGATTCTTTTCCAAAATCACTAAATCAGCCTGCTTGCCAACTTCTAAGCTACCGACAATATTGTCGGCAAAGATTTGATAAGCGGCATTAATCGTAATGGCACGAATAGCATCATCCACTGTCACAGCCTGGGTTGGCCCCAATACTTTCTGTGGAGGCAGCTGCCACTCCCTAGTGACCTCTTCACTGATGTAGCTCAAAGGCCCAATCGGAGAAACAGGAGAATCACTGTGGAGTGTGAATCTAGCGCCAGCCCTCTTGAAGTCACCGGCTGGATCAATGCGCTTTGAGCGCTCTGCTCCAATCAAATGATCATTAAAGGCCTCACCCCAAAAATCCACATGCCCAATGGTAAAACTTGGCACTACCCCCATCTTCACGGCCTTCTTCACCTGACTCTCATTGTTAATAGTGAAGTGCTCAATACGTAAACGACGCTCTTGTGGATGAGGATTGCCCGCCAATAATTTTTCGTAGTTATTTAAGGTTTGATCGATGGCTTTATCACCATTAGAGTGAATCGAGATTTGCCAACCCTGATCAAAATAAGGCTTCATTAAGCTCAGGATCTGACCATCTTGATAGTTTAGGTCGCCGCTAAATTTAGAGCCCTTAGGGTAGGCATAGGGCGCATTTAGTGCAGCCGTTAATCCTTGGGTAGAACCATCGGCAATGTATTTCACACCTATGAGGCGAAAGCGATCATCACCCTCATTTGGCTTGATAGCGTTAAAACCAACTGGTAATGATTGGGCCCAGAGGTAGCCTCTAATCCTAATGGGCGCTGCATTATTAGCAGACACCGCCTTATACAAGGCAACTTCTTGCTCAACACCCAAATTAGCACCCACACTCATTTCAGAAGCAGAGGTAATCCCCTTGGATGCCATCATCTTTAAGGTTCCCTGAAGCGCCTCTACCAACTGCACTTGCGTAGGTACTGGTATCTTAGCCATAAATGCCAGATACGAAGGGGGCTCAACCAACTTCCCAGTCAGCTTGCCTTGCGCATCTTTTGCATAGATGCCGCCATTACCTGGATTAGGCGTTGTATCAGTGATCCCAGCCAGCTCTAGGGCCCTGTGATTCACATAGCCAATATGCCCAGATTGATTAATGATGAAGATGGGAACATCTTTAGAAACTCGATCCAAATCATCCGCCGTTAATTCCGCCATAAAAGGTGTGGTACGCGAAGGATCTACCCCAAAGGCTACCAACCAACCGCCTGCTGGGACATTTTTCAATTCTGCCTTTAGCTTCTGACTGATCGTCTCAATAGTGTCATATGGCAGGGTGAAATTACTTAAATTGACCCACATTCTCTCCATCACTGTAGTGCCGATAATGTGGACATGTGGCTCGACAAAACCTGGCATCAAAGTCTGGCCCTTGAGATCAATCACCTGAGTGTTATCAGCCTGCCATTCTTTAGTCACAGCATCTTTAGTGCCAACCGCCACAATCTTGCCATTTTGCACAGCCAAAGCCTGCGCTTCTTCATTCTGAGCGTTGACCGTCACAATCGGGCCGCCGTAAAAAATAGTGTCGGCATTGCCTTTAGCAAAGACCAACGCACATTGCGCCATGAATAATGCAGAGAGTAGTTTTGGAGTAAATTTCATATTCAAATCCTAGTTTTTGGGTCAATCACCAAAAGATGGCCGTTGTTGCCTTAAAGAACATACAGAATCACCTAGAGTAGCCCTGAAATAATACATCGCTAGCGTCAGGTGCTTATAAAAATCATTGGCATAAGCCCGACCTCTATTTAATGACCTCGTATTGGCTGATTATTGATGTCTGAGTCAACTTCTAAAACAGACAAAGGTCAACTAAAAGGGGTTGGTCACGGGCAAAGAAAAACCCGCCTAAGCGGGTCTCTCGCGCTAAATGACTTACCTTCAGAAGCTTAATTTACTGGGACTGATATTCTGGGTTGATCCAATCTTGTGTACCTTATTTCTTTAGCATTCACATCCATTTTCTTAAAATCAAATGCATAGACATTGCTATTTGCAAACATCTTGACGCTATAAGTCATACTTTTATTATTCGCGACCACACTCCACTCAGTGACCTCATATCCACCCAAACCACCGCCATAAGGATTGCTGGCTGGTAATGTTACTGCGCCAGGAGGAATATCAAAGCTACCTAAAATATGCCATGCAGCATCACTCATTTGGGCGCTAGTAAAACTAGTTGGCACTGAATTTGATAAAAAGAGCGCGCGAATAAAACGACTTGGGCTCAAGTAATCCCCAGGAAGACCATGCAAGCCATTGCCTGAACTTGGTGCCGCAAATGTAGCGCCATTGATCACTAGAGGTGGCTTCTCCACCTTGGAAAGATTGGCGTAATTACCAATGCTATTGAGGTGATCCTGGAATGGAGGATCGTTTGTCACAACCGTTACTGGATTGTCGGTAATTGTTAATCCATCTTTAGCGTACTCCACTACGATACTTTTTCCATTCGCATCGTGGAAGGTGTAGTGCACCGCAGGAGTCTGATTGCCATAAATAGCGAGCTTAGCGCCGTTCACTTTAATCTTCTGCAAGCCCACTTTAATTTCATCGACAGTTGCAAAATTTGTCAAAGCATAAGTAAGTACCTGAACTGAATTAATGCTATCGCCAGAGTTGGCTGCAGCAACAGCTTGAAATACGGCACTGTTAGGAAAGTTGAGCATCCCCCCAACGAGACCCTTCTCATTCATACCGTCTACAAACTCTGGGAGACCCAATACATTCAAACCAGCGACGGCATATTTAGATGTCCACTCATGGCCTGACCCATATTTACCATCAACGCCAATACCCTTTAAGGAATAACTTCTGGGAATAGTAGTTAACTGTGAATGTAGCGGCATACCAAATTCCATGGTCCGCCCGTAGACATATCCACCATCACTGCCTTTTAGCAAGAAGCTAGTACAGGCATTACTCATCAATGGAGCAAAAGCCAAAGTAGCCGATACCGAAGCTGCGACTATCTTTTTTAACATTTTTTGTTTCACAATCATTCCTTTAATATTTATATGCCAATACTCTAGCAAAGCTTGATAATCCGAACCAAAAGCCAACCACTATCTAACAGATAGAATTAATTCAAAGGCCTTTCTTTTTTGGTTTCAGACACTGGAATCACCCTGCCGCCTAAAACTGTAGCTATTACGGGTACATCTTTAATCTTCATCGAAGGAACAGTTTGAGGATCATCGCCTAGCACAGCAAAGTCTGCATACTTACCAGCTTCAATTGTTCCAACTTTATCTTCGATTCCAACGGTATAAGCCGCATTGATGGTAACCATCTTCATGGCATCAGCAACAGACACCGCCTCTGCAGGCGCTAGTTTTTTATTGCCAGTGTATGCACCTAAGCGATTCACTACAGACCAAACCTCAGTCAAGGGCATCGGTGGCGCCACTGGATTATCCGAATGCAAGGAAACGATGATTCCCTCTTTGTTTAAATAACCTACACGAGTTGCGGATGAGGCACGATCAACCCCTAAATCTTTAGCCTGAATGCCAGCTCGGGTATAAAAATAAGCTGGGTTCACGCTGGCAACGGCACCTAAGGCCTTAACCTTCAAAACCATCGCTGTAGTCGGTAGCCCAAAATGCTGCAGGGTAAAGCGATGATCAAAGCGAGGCTTACTATCCTGTAGTAACTGCAAAGCATTCAAGGTATTTTGGTTTCCCCCGGTGCCATTGCTATGCACATGAATCTGGAAACTTGCATCCCACCAAGGCTTCATGGCCTTATAAAATTCTTGTGGTGAGCTATAGAAAATAACGCCTTGATGGCCATCGGTATAACCAGGGTTATCGACTTTCATGGTATTTGCTAAGTAAGCATCGTCGCCAATAAACTTTACCCCATGAAACATCAATCTGTCGGTATTGAGTTTTTGAAGTGCTTTTACTTCTTCAACCGCTTGATCGCCATACTTTGCAACAAAGCTGTCCGATAAGGCAACAGGAGAAATACGTAAAGACGTCGCTTTAGAAGAGGTAGCCGCCTGCATTGCCTCAGTCTCTAAAGCGATGTTGATGGCGCCAAAGGCCATATCACTTACGCTCGTAATACCATTTTGTTGAGCCAAATCATTTGAATACAACATCGCTCTAGGAATCTTGGCTGGCGAGATCAAATCCTTCCCAGCCACACTCATGATGTACTCCGATGCCGATGCGCCCAAAAACTGTCCATTAGGATTACCGGCCTGATCAATGCCAACACCAATAATATTTTTTACTGCATCTCCAGTAATTTTGTACCTGGCAATTGCGGCGGAGTTTAGGAACATATTATGTTCTGAGTTATCCCAAACAATGATTGGGCGGGTATTTGAGGCCTCATCCAATAGCTGACGATCTGGTACTTTTCCCATTGCAGCAATGTCATATCCCCAAGTAAGTAATACCTCCGACGGATCTTTAAGCTGCGCAGAATATTTTTTCAACTGATCAATTGCCGCCGTCAGATTGGGGACCCCAGGGAAAGCTGGGCCCCAAGGGTTTGGCAACGGCTGATAAGTTAATGGCAAACTGGTTTGCGTAATGCCGCCCAGTAGCGGGTGGCCATGAGCCTCAACAAATCCAGGATACAGAACCTTGTCGGCAAATTGACGATCAATTTGAGTTGGAAACTTATCCGTCCAAGGCTTTAAATCCTCTAAAGAGCCAACGGAAAGAATTTTTCCATCCGAGACCGCAACTGCGGTGGCGGTTGGCAAAGATGGATCCATTGTCACAATTTTTTTAGCAATAAACACTGTAATTTTTTTAGGGATCTCCATGGGCGGGGGATCAAGCAACTGGGTTGCCTGTGATTGCAGGGTAAATAGACCCAGGGCCAAACTGCCAAGTAAGTTATGGTTACGCTTCATAGTTTTTTCGCTGTAAAAAATGGGCTGAAATTATTTAAGAATCACCACAGTTGCTGTAGCTCGCGCTCCCCAACCAGATGGTCCACCGGGGGTATTGCTCATGTAATACATCGGACCCGCACCAAGGGAGATAGGCACGCCATCAAAGACTAATAATTTAGATACCCCAGCATAGAGGGGGTTTGAAGTGCGGTGCGCATCATAGTTGTATTGTGCTTCCATATTGACCGTATATGACCAAGCATCCTTAGTTGTATAAACAACAAAGGGTTGACCATATAAATTATTTTGCGTGCCAAAAGTAGGATTGCCACCCATATTCCAAGACTGATAGCCGAGTAAGCCATAGGTCCAAGGACCATCACGGTTAAGCACTACACCAGTGACACCGGCGCCAGTTTGCTGTGAACCAAACCTTCCGCTATTACCGGATGGTGATTGCGCGTAAGGACCAATACCCCAAATCCAAGAAGAGTTGGTATTGGGCGCATAAAAAGATTCGAGCGTTACGCTGGCAATGCCATACCCAGAAAATGGCTGACCTGCAGCATTTTGAACGCTGACTTCTCTAACCCCAGCGACGATTGGTCGAACGATAAAAGTATCCCCACCACCCAGATTAAACGGAGCTACTGGTTGAAATAGCAGGGTTTGCTCTGAACCGCCTTGATTTTTACCCAAGCCACGACTGAACTCATACTGAAATGGTACGGAGATCATATCGGCAATCGGGTTTGCTAATTTCTTGGCAATATCTACTGAATCCACCGCAGTCTTTTCAGTAGATGCACTTGCAGTGCGAGCACCAATTTCTTGGGCAAAGGACGAGCCTGAAAAGGCGGCTGCAAATAATGCAACTGCAATGATTTTAAAAGTTGTTTTCATGAAAGGCTTTGAGGGAGCTTAAAACTTAAAGGTGACGGCAAGTTGCGGACCTTGCATAGTGGTTTTTTGCAGTACGCCACCATCTTTCATGTCGTAGTAAAGGGCACGGTATGTGAGTGATACATCAATGAATTGGTTGAATGTTTTACCAACCCCTAGCATCACCTGCCAAGTTAAGTTGGTAGTACCGCCACCACTACCGATATCCCCATAGAAGGGTACATACCAGGTAGAGTCAGCAATGCGATAGCGACCCTTCGCACCAACAATTGGATCAACAGTAGAGCTTGTCTTAGAGGCGGTTCCAACCCCAGCTACATTTAATGTTGCAGTAGCGGAGATCCCACGAGCGCCAAGCAATGCATCCACATAGGCATCCTTAGTGTTAGCAATCGTATAAGTAGCTGCCCCCGTTAAGACCGACTGCTGAAGGGTGACCTTATCGCCCAGTGTTGCGCTGCCCCCTTGCAATGGAATAGAGCCTGATTTTTGCAGTGTCGCAGAAACCACATCACCCATGACACCCCAATTTCCGCGATGCGCTTCACCGGCTATCATCCCGCCTGATTTGAGATTGCTTATGACATTGCTCGAGCTATAGTCAGCAGATTTAGCAAGGCCGTTATCAAGACCAAGAGTGCCTTTGATTCCAGGGGCCCACAAATAAGGCGTCACCTCAAATCGCCATGCGTCAGAAATCGCCGGAATCGGAGTGGAATCTTCGGCAGCATGGGCAAACCCCATGAACAATGCGAATACTGAAAACACAATGGCAAACAGGTTATTTTTCATAAGATAAGTAGGGTACTTGAGGTATTTATAGAATTTATTATTTTATCGGGTTTTGAATCAGCCTCCATATTTGATTTGGAGGCTGATTACTCTACCGCTTTAACTAGCTAGGGTTGCCGCCAACTGGCAATTATTCATAGCGGGTTTACCCGCTAAACGATCTTTAATCCAATCGCGATAGAGAGGTGCTGAGGTGCCCGGAGTTGTGAAGTGGGTTTGCTCTCCAGGGAGTTGGACACGATCTACATTGCCGCCCAATTGACACATTTGCTCTTGATAGAGTTTCCCCATAATTGGAGGATTGGTCACATCTTTAGTTCCCCAATAAATGACTACTGGAGCAACAGGCTTAACCGGAGCAACACTCCCCTTAAGGATGGTACTAACCCATTCCAACTCATTGGTGCGCTGAGTCTTTAATAGACTCTTGTATTGATCTCCATAGCCATAGCTCACAGTATCGGCAGCGGGATGCATGCATTTATTGCCAAAAACCTCTTGAACTATCTTGGCACCCTCTTCTGTATAGAGATCGGTTAGCTTTAATTTGGGATTAGCGGCCTGCAGACCCCACATCGCCATACTGAAATGAGAAAAATCAAACACGGTTTCAGAGAACATATTTAAAAAGCCATCCATCACCTTCTGGGCTCCGACTTCATCAGTCGGCGCACCAGGTACCATCGCAGCATTGTCATACGGTGCCAATGCAATCACCCCCATCAATTCAAGGCTATCTGCAGCAGTGCCTTTCTGAGAGAGATATTCAGGCAAGCTTGCAACAGCAATGGCAGCGCCACCACCTTCTGACCAACCATAAAGGAAGGTCTTCTTGCCGGCACCCGTTTCTTTCATGGAGCTAGCCGCTCTTGCTGAGTTGAATAAATCCTTCCCATTGGTATTCGCCAAAGAATATTGATGTTTACCGCCGCCGCCCAGGCCTTGGTAATCCGTTGCAGCCACTACATACCCTTGGGCAATAAATTCCTCAATACTGGGGATGCCATAGTCTGTCCAAGAATTACCGCCCACCAAAAAGTACTCATTGAGTGGAACTACAGGATCTAGCATTTGAGAAGGGCCGCAGTTCTGCGCCGTACCGGTTGTGCCATGGGCCCACGCAATAATAGGCCTACCTTCAGCAGGTGCCTGCCCAATGGGGGCCACCACCAATCCAGTTGAAATGGTTTTTCGACCCTCAATATCAGAAGAGATATAGGCAATCTTCCATGCTTGAGCACCTTTAATCGATGTGTTTATTTTCTCTTGTTTAATCACTTGCCCCAACTTACCAGTGGGAGTCATTTTTACAACCTCTTGATAAAACGCTGGCACAGGTGGATCAGCATAAACAACCGAAGATATGGCACCAAGAGCAGCGCCAAACATCAAAATGGGAAGTAATTTTTTCATAAAATCTCGCATATATAAATTTGCATTAACACCGGAAACTCTGATGATATATAAAACTAAATAGTTTCCAGTTAAGCGGCGAATGTCACTGAATACACCCTCTCAGCGCCCGAAGTTGGGACTAAAGGAGAAAGGTCAAAAAACTATTACACTGAAACACAAGAGGTTCAATAAAACCAAACTGGAGACAATAAAAAATGAGTAATTCATCCAACCCAACTTCAAACCGACCAAGACGTCAATTTCTCCAAAAAACCAGCGTTTCCACGCTGGCACTCTTATTCCCCACATTACATTCCTTTGCTGCAAGTGACTTCACGGGCGAATTAGCAGCCTATATGGCATCGGCACGCGACAGACAGCTACCTCCCGCTACCTTAATAGATGCCAAGTTTCGTATTCTTGATACGGTAGCCGCAATGATTTCAGGCTCGAAGTTGTTGCCCGGTGAAATGGCTATCCGCTTTGCACACACTCAAGGTGGCACACCCCAGTCTTCGATCTTTGCAAGCAATATTAAAACTACGGCCATTAATGCAGCAATGATCAATGCAATGTTGGCCCATTCCGATGAATCAGATGATTTTGAGCCGGTAACAAAAGCGCACCCTGGATCCGCAACGGTACCGGCAGCTTTTGCATTTGCACAAAAGGAACATCGCTCAGGCAATGACTTCATACGTGGGGTTGCCCTTGGCTATGACGTCGGCTGCAGATTCTTAATGGCCCTTGGACCTGATCATGTCAGAGGAACCCATCGTGGAGCAGAAGCTTATAACGCGACTATGGGCGCCATGGCTTCCGCCGCATCCCTCGCCCACTTAAATGAACAACAAATGCGGTATGCGATCTCATATGCCGCCCAACAAGTATCAGGGCTTTGGAGTTGGGTTGATGATCGCGATCATGTTGAAAAGTCATTTGACTTTAGTGGCATGGGCGCTAGAAATGGCGCAACCGCGGTTGCAATGGTGCAACAAGGTCTGACCGGGGTAAACAATGTACTAGATGGCAGGCACAATCTTATTTCAGCGTTATCCACACAGCCCAACCCCCAGGCCCTAGTTACCGATCTTGGCTCTCGGTTTTACATCTCCGAATCCAGCATTAAAACCTTTCCTGTTGGCTACCCAAATCAGGCGCCTTTAGATGCCTTCCTAAAACTCTATCGCGCAAATAACATCACCCCCGGCGATGTTCAAAAAATTGTAGTACGACTTCCTGAGGATGCTATTGGCATTGTTGGTAACAGCCCGATGCCGGATGTCAATTGTCCGTACCTGATTGCGACTGCATTGATTGAGGGAAAAATTTCTTTCGCGCACTCCCATTCCCAGGAACATATGCTAGATCAACAGGTGCGCGAGCAAATGAAAAAGGTTACCGTAGTAGGAGATCCAGCACTCAACGATCCTCTCGCTCCTCGCGGAGGCATTGTCGAAATTTATTTAAACAATGGATCCGTACTCAAAGAACATACGCGCTTCCCGCCGGGTACAAAAGAAAATCCCTTGACCGTTGAAATTATGAGTACAAAAGCACGTGATTTAATGAGTCCAGTTCTAGGCTCAAAGAAAACGGAAATGGTAATTCAACAAATTCTTGAGCTGGAAAAGATGCGGGATATGAACCAATTGGTCTCGCTGCTAGTGTTAAATTAATTAACGCGATTTCTGAACAAAGAAAAACCACCTTCATAGTGAACTGACCCCCAAAAGTTAGACACCAAGTCCAACCAAGGGGGTTTTGTTTTATGAGCAAGTACAGTACGCAGTTCAAGTTAAAAGTTGTTAAAGATTATCTCAATCTGGGTGGTAAAAAACGTGTTGCCACGCTTTATGGCATCGATCCAGTTGATGTTCTCAAGTGG
>CANCBK010000004.1 GCA_947374315.1 Burkholderiaceae bacterium
GCAGGTCAAACAGTTAAGGTCGGCAGCGACGAACTTCTCGTAATGCGCGAAGAAGACATCATGGCTGTTGTACAGAAGTAATCGGTACTTAAGAAAGGAATTCAATCATGGCAGCAAAAGACGTCGTATTTGGAGATAACGCCCGCACCAAGATGGTAGAAGGCGTAAATATTCTTGCAAACGCAGTAAAAACAACTTTGGGACCAAAGGGTCGCAATGTGGTTATCGAGCGTTCGTTTGGCGGCCCAACCATCACTAAGGATGGCGTATCCGTAGCAAAAGAAATCGAACTCAAAGACAAGCTCCAGAACATGGGTGCTCAGATGGTTAAGGAAGTTGCTTCCAAAACTAATGACATCGCTGGTGACGGTACTACTACCGCTACTGTATTGGCTCAGTCTATCGTTCGCGAAGGCATGAAATACGTAGTTTCAGGTCACAACCCAATGGACTTGAAGCGCGGTATCGACAAAGCGGTTGCAGCTGCAATCGAAGAGCTCAAGAAAATTAGCAAGCCTTGCACAACTACTAAAGAAATCGCTCAAGTTGGCTCTATTTCAGCTAACAGCGACTACAGCATTGGTCAGCGCATCGCTGAGGCAATGGAAAAAGTGGGTAAAGAAGGTGTTATCACTGTTGAAGATGGCAAGTCATTGGAAGATGAGTTGGAAGTAGTTGAAGGTATGCAGTTTGATCGCGGTTACCTCTCTCCATATTTCATCAATCAACCTGAAAAGCAAGTTGCCATACTGGAAACTCCATATGTGCTTTTGTTTGACAAAAAAGTAAGCAACATTCGTGATTTGCTCCCAGTGCTCGAGCAAGTAGCGAAGTCTGGTCGTCCACTGTTGATCATTGCGGAAGACGTTGAAGGCGAAGCCTTGGCAACTTTAGTTGTGAACAACATTCGCGGCATCATCAAGACTTGTGCTGTTAAAGCTCCCGGCTTTGGCGATCGTCGTAAAGCCATGTTGGAAGACATTGCGATTTTGACTGGCGGTACAGTGATTGCTGAAGAAATCGGCCTCACACTCGAGAAAACGACTCTTGAGCATTTAGGTCAAGCGAAGCGTATTGAGGTTGGTAAAGAAAACACCATCATTATTGACGGTGCTGGCGATGCCAAAGCAATCGAAGCGCGTGTGAAGAACATTCGTGTTCAGATCGAAGAAGCGACTAGCGACTACGACAAAGAGAAGTTGCAAGAGCGCGTTGCCAAGTTGGCAGGCGGTGTTGCGGTGATTCGTGTTGGTGCTGCTACTGAAGTCGAAATGAAAGAAAAGAAAGACCGTGTTGATGACGCATTGCATGCAACTCGTGCAGCGGTTGAAGAAGGTATTGTTCCTGGCGGTGGCGTAGCATTGTTACGTGCGATGCAAGGTATCAAGGGCTTGAAAGGCGATAACCCTGATCAAGATGCTGGTATCAACATCGTATTGCGCGCGATGGAAGAGCCAATTCGTATCATCGTTTCTAACGCAGGCGACGAAGCCAGTGTAGTTGTTAATGCGGTATTGGCTAGTAAGGGCAATATGGGTTACAACGCAGCAACTGGTGAATATGGCGATCTCGTAGCTCAAGGTGTGATCGATCCAACTAAGGTAACAAAAACTGCATTAGTAAATGCCGCTTCTGTTGCAGCCTTATTGTTGACTACCGACTGCGCAATCTGCGAAGCTCCAAAGGATGATTCTGCTGGTGGCATGCCTGATATGGGCGGCATGGGTGGTATGGGTGGAATGGGCGGCATGATGTAATTGCCGTATATTTCCTCAGCTATCAAGCTGTAGAAACTAAAACGCCTGGTTCAAAAGACCAGGCGTTTTTTATTATGAAGCTGGGAAAATTAGTCTGACTGAATCCCACCATCTTTGATTACCTTTTTCATTCTTACCAAGCCTTGAGCAATCATTTCTTTTAAGTTTTCAGGGCCGAGTGGTGTCAATTCAAATCCCTGTTGAATGAGTTGTTCGCGGAGTTTTGGGTCTTTGAGGGCGGTGGCTAGCGATTCATTGAGTTTGCTAACAACTGCTGGTGATGTTCCTTTGGGTGCAACCAGCGCCCCCCAAGTTGAGAAGTCATAACCCTTCACGCTTTCGTTGACGGTGGGCGAATTTGGCAACAATGGTGAGCGAGTTTTGCTGGTTACTCCCAACACTTTGAGTTTTCCTGCCCTGATATGGGGTAACACGACTGATAAAGCGCTAATCATGACAGGGACTTGCCCGGCCATGACATCGGTAACGGCAGCAGCTGCGCCACGATAAGGGATATGCACTATTGGTGCACCAGTATATTGACGAAATATTTCCATGCCGATGTGCTGTGGAGAACCGTTGCCACCAGAGGCGTAATCGATCTTTCCAGGATTTTCTTTGGCAATGCGCACTAAGTCAGCGGCTGTATTTCCGGGAAAGGATGGGTTTGCAACCATCACAAAAGTGATTGCAGCTACTTCAGAAATTGGCGTAAAACTTTGGACAGGATCGTAATCCACCTTTTTGTAAAGGTTGGGAAGCATGGTCAAAATGCTGTCATTAAACGCTCCGAGCGCATAACCCTCAGGATTTGCTTGGGCAACCTTAGCTGCGCCAATTAAGCCTGCGCCACCAGGAATATTTTCAATGGTGATTGCTTGGCCTAGGCTTTCGCTCATTTTTTGCGCAATGGGGCGCATCAAAATATCCACGCCACTGCCAGCTTGAAGGGGCATCACCATTTGGATGGTGCGGCTTGGATATGGGCTTTGGGCTTGTGCTGATAGATGGCAGAGCAAGACCACGATTGAAGCTAGCAATAGTTTGATGTTCATTTGTCTCGATCTTAGTATTATTTTTTGTACTCTAAAGGTACTTGTTTTATATCTTAACGCAATAAAAAACCGCCACGAAGGCGGTTAGTTATTTTGAGTCTAGTGAAGCTAGGCTTTTATGACACGGATTTAACCATATCCTCAACGACTTTCTTCGCATCACCGAAGACCATCATGGTTTTATCCATATAGAAGAGTTCATTATCTAAGCCCGCATAACCTGCAGCCATCGAACGTTTGTTAACGATGATGGTTTTGGCTTTAAATGCTTCCAAGATTGGCATGCCGAAAATTGGGCTACCTGGAGTGCGAGCGGCGGGGTTCACCACATCGTTTGCGCCAAGCACCAACACGACATCAGCTTGACCGAAATCACTGTTGATGTCTTCCATTTCAAATACTTGATCGTATGGCACTTCAGCTTCTGCTAAAAGCACGTTCATGTGACCAGGCATGCGACCGGCAACTGGGTGAATCGCGTATTTCACAGTCACACCATGATGGGTTAGCTTCTCAGTTAATTCTTTAAGCGCGTGTTGAGCTCGAGCCACTGCCAAACCATATCCAGGAACAATAACGACGGTATCAGCATTTTCCATTAAGAATGCAGCATCTTCTGGCGAGCCAGTTTTATAGTTCTTAGGGCCACCATCATCAGCGCCTCCGCTAGAAGCTTCGGCACCAAAGCCGCCCAGCAACACAGCCAAGATTGAGCGGTTCATCGCCTTACACATGATGTAAGAGAGAATCGCACCTGACGAACCGACGCAAGCGCCAGCAATGATCAATACTGGATTGTTTAATGTGAAGCCAATGCCTGCAGCTGCCCAGCCAGAGTAGCTATTGAGCATAGACACCACCACTGGCATATCAGCGCCACCGATGGGGATGATCAATGTCACACCCAAAACTAAAGCAATCGCACACATCACTAAGAAAGCTTCGTGGCTACCAGCCATGAAATAGATGACGCCACCAGAAACCATGCCAATGGCAAGGATCAGGTTGAGTAAATGTTGACCGGCAAAGGTCACGGGTTTGCCGCTGACTTTGCCAGATAGCTTCCCGAAAGCAATCACTGAAGCGGTAAAGGTAATCGCACCAATAAATGCGCCAATGAAGAGTTCAATCTTCTGTGCGCCAGTATGGTCATGCGCTGGATTAAAGACGGCTGCAACAGCAATTAACACTGCAGATAAGCCAACAAAGGAGTGCATAAGCGCTACGAGCTCAGGCATCTTGGTCATCTGTACACGTTTAGCTGCAAATGTTCCAATGATTGCACCGCCAACAATAGCGCCAATAATCAATGAGAACACTGGCTTAAAGTCGGGAATCAAGAAAGTGGTAATCACGGCAAGCAACATGCCGATCATGCCAAAGGTATTGCCTTGACGTGAAGTAGTTGGTGAAGACAGTCCACGCAAGGCGAGGATGAAGAGCACCGATGAGATGAGATAGGAAATCGCTGTAATGTTTAACATGGGTTTGGTCTCTATATTGTTTTTATAGTTTTATTTAGTTCCAGCCGCATCAGCCTTGGGGGCTTTTTTCTTGAACATTTCAAGCATGCGGCGGGTGACCATAAAGCCACCAAAAATATTAATTGAGGCTAAGAAGACGGCTACCGCGCCAATGACGCTGGTGAGTGTAATCTCATCGCCGCCAATCACTTCGGTTTGTAATAGTGCGCCAACAATGATGATTCCGGAGATGGCATTAGTCACAGCCATGAGTGGGGTATGAAGTGCAGGAGTGACATTCCAAACCACGTGGTAGCCAACAAAAATGGCCAACACAAACACGGTGATGTTTTGGACTGTGAGGATGCTTTGAAAAGCAGCGAGATCCATGATATTTCCTTCGAATGTATTTATTAGTTTTTACGGACGGCTTGGCCATCACGACACATGAGGCAGGCAGTAACGATATCGTCATCTTCCGGGATGACCAACTTCGCTTCTACATCGATGATGAGTTTCATGAAATCGAGCAAGTTCCGTGAATACAAGGCCGAGGCATCTGCCGCAACCATGCTAGCGAGATTGGTGTAGCCAATAATCTTGACACCATTTTTCTCAACAATCTTATCGGCTTCTGTCAAAGGACAATTGCCTGAGCCGTTATCGCCACGACCTGCTGCCAAGTCGATTACGATGGAACCAGGTTTCATATTGGCTACCGTGTCGCTATGCAATAAGACTGGCGGCTTACGACCCGGAATGAGGGCGGTTGTAATCACGATGTCAGCCTGTTGGGCGCGCTCAGCTACGAGAGCTGCCTGACGCTTCATCCAAGCCTCTGGCATTGGGCGGGCATAACCACCAACGCCTTGAGCGATTTCACGCTCTTCGTCAGTTTCGTAAGGAACATCCACAAACTTCGCACCGAGAGATTCAATCTGCTCTTTGGCGGCAGGGCGTACATCTGAAGCTTCGATGACCGCGCCTAAACGCTTTGCAGTTGCAATGGCTTGTAGGCCAGCAACACCGGCACCAAGGATCAGGACGCGGGCTGCTTTAACAGTACCCGCAGCAGTCATGAGCATTGGCATAAAGCGTTGATATTCATTGGCGCCAATCATCACTGCTTTGTAACCAGCAATATTGGCTTGTGATGACAAGACATCCATACTCTGGGCACGGGTAGTGCGTGGGGCAGCCTCTAATGAGAATGCAGTCACGCCCTGTGCAGCCATAGCAGCAATATTGTCATTATCAAATGGGTCAAGCATGCCTACTAGCACGCTGCCAGATTGAATATGCTTGAGCTCGGCGGCTTCGGGTGCGCGTACTTTGAGAATAATCTCAGCACCAAAGGCATCCGCTGCGCTACCAATAGATGCACCCACTGCTTCATAGGCGGAATCTGGCTGGCTGGCTGTAATACCCGCACCTTTTTGAATGACAACTGTGTGGCCTTGGCCAATCAGCTTCTTAACTGTTTCCGGTGTGGCGGCAACTCGAGTTTCCCCGGGCCTGATTTCCAACGGTACTCCTATGCGCATGGCATGTCTCCAAATGCAGATTTTTTAAAAAATCTATTTTAGTTAAATAAGCAGAATCTACCTATCCATTAACCCTAATCACCATTCCTTTGACTTTCCTTCGAATCTTGGTAAGTTTGAAGGAAGACTTCTACAATGGGGTTTTTAGCTTATATTGAATTCTCGCATTTTTTGATGATCTCGCTCAACTCTTCAGCAATCCCTGCCTCAAATCCATCCAAAGTCGTCATTGGGATGTCTGGAGGGGTAGATTCGTCTGTGGCGGCTTGGATGCTCAAGCAGCAAGGCTATGAAGTAATTGGCCTTTTCATGAAAAACTGGGAGGACGACGATAACGACCAATATTGCTCCTCACGCCAGGACTGGTTGGATGTAGTGTCTGTAGCGGATTTAATTGGGATTGATGTTGAGGCAGTGAACTTTGCTGCGGAGTACCGTGAGCGCGTCTTTGCGGAGTTTTTGCGGGAATATGCGGCAGGCAGAACCCCCAACCCAGATGTATTGTGCAATGCAGAAATTAAATTCAAAGCCTTTTTAGACCACGCCATGAGTTTGGGGGCGGATGCGATTGCTACTGGACACTATGCGCGGGTTCGCCATGAAGGCGGCCGGGTTCAATTATTAAAGGCATTGGACGCCAGCAAAGATCAGAGCTATTTCTTGCACCGTTTAACCCAGGGTCAATTAGCAAACGTGCTTTTTCCGCTGGGAGAGATTCCTAAAACGGAAGTGCGCAAGATTGCCGAGCACATTGGTTTGCACAATGCGCGTAAAAAGGATTCCACTGGCATCTGCTTTATTGGCGAACGTCCATTCCGCGAGTTCTTAAATCGCTACTTACCGCGTACTCCGGGCCCCATCAAGACGCCTGAAGGGAAAACGGTGGGAGAACATATGGGGCTTGCCTTCTTCACCCTAGGACAGCGTAAAGGCATTGGATTGGGCGGCAGCCAGGATGGCAATGGAGATGCTTGGTATGTGGCTCGCAAGGACATGGCGAACAATACTTTGTATGTGGCGCAAGGCCATGAGCACCCATGGCTCTTAGCCAATCAACTCTCTGCAATAGATGCCAATTGGATTGATGGTGCGATGCCGGTAGCTGGACAGTATTCAGCAAAAACCCGCTATCGTCAGACGGACTCTACTTGCACCTTGGCTAGCGGTGCTCAAGGGCCGCTGAGTTTTGAACTTTCTTTTCCCGAAGCGCAGTGGGCCGTGACCCCAGGCCAATCCGCCGTTTTATATGATGGCGATGTTTGCTTAGGCGGTGGGATTATTTCCGCCTAAGTATTTCTGATTTCGGAATTTACTTAAATCGCTTTAAGCCGCTGGCGGGGCAGTTTCTATAAAAGAAGGTCTTAGCATCAATTTTTGATACAAAGTATCTAGATTGGGATATTGCGTTTGCCAAGTGATGCTTGGGAAACGGAGCAGCATATATCCCAGCGCACATCCGACCGCAATGTCAGCCAAAGTCATTTGATTGCTATGACACCAGGTGTTTTCGCCTAATTCGTGCGACATTTGGGCAAGAGCGGCATCAATTTTTGCCATTTGGCGCTCTACCCAGGCCGGGCTTTGTTGCTCTGGAGGGCGCAAAGTAGACTCTAGGCGAGCCAAAATTCCAGCATCTTCAATGCCGTCAGCCAGGGCTTCCCAGGTTTTGACGGAAGCACGTTCGCGACTGCCAGCAGGAATCAGCTTTCCCACTGGGCTGAGAGTGTCGGCATATTCTGCGATCACGCGGGAGTCATAGATGACCTCACCATCGTCCAACAGGAGGCAGGGAACCTTGCCTAAAGGGTTGTTTTGGGCAATTGTTGTGCTTGCGGCCCAGACATTCTCAAGTTCTAGGTCTACATCAACCTTTTTTTCCAGGAAAACAATGCGTACCTTGCGTACGTAGGGGCTAGTGAGGGATCCGATTAGTTTCATGTGGCTGAGTATAGCCATGTCAGTCAAATTGGGTTGCCTCCAAGAACGATTAAAATCGAGCTTTATTGACACATTCAATGTAAAGGCAATATTCGTGAGTCAGCCGATTTCTACCCTCAATGCACTTTCTCCTTTAGACGGCCGTTATGCCGGCAAACTTGATGCCTTGCGGCCTTGGTTATCCGAAGCCGCATTTATGCGCCAGCGGGTATTTGTGGAGATTCATTGGCTTCTGGCTTTAGCGGCAGCAGATCTACCGGATGTGCCAAAAATTAGCGCAGCGGATGAAACTTTTTTATTGTCTTTGCCAGAAAGCTTTTCTGATGCGGATGCGCAGCGCATTAAGGATATTGAAGCAGTTACTAACCATGATGTTAAAGCGGTTGAGTATTTTCTGAAAGAAAAAGTTGCCGGACGCCCAGACTTATTGAAGGCTAGCGAATTCATTCACTTCGCTTGTACCTCTGAAGATATCAACAATACCTCTCATGGTTTGATGTTGCGTGGCGCACGTGATGAAGTATTGTTGCCACAACTCAGAAAAGTGCTTTCTGTATTAACCGATCTAGCACTTGAAAATGCTAAGGTGCCTTTGCTCTCTCGTACCCATGGCCAACCAGCCTCGCCAAGCACATTGGGTAAAGAGTTGGCCAATATTGCCAAACGCTTAGAGCGCGCGATTGCTACGATTGCGGCAGTTCCTTTGCTAGGAAAAATGAATGGTGCGGTTGGTAACTACAACGCACACCTATCCGCTTATCCTGATTTTGATTGGGAAAACTTTTCTAAGAATGTCGTGGAGAAGCGTTTGGGCCTCACATTTAATCCATACACCATTCAGATTGAGCCGCACGATGGCATGGCCGAATTATTTGATGCGATTGCGCGCGCCAATACGATCTTGTTGGATATGGATCGCGATTTTTGGGCCTATATCTCGATTGGATACTTTAAGCAACGCACTAAAGCTGGTGAGATTGGTTCATCAACGATGCCGCATAAAGTGAACCCAATCGATTTTGAAAACTCCGAAGGAAACTTGGGTGTGGCGAATGCGTTATTACGTCACTTGGCTGAGAAATTGCCAGTTTCTCGCTGGCAGCGTGATTTGACCGACTCCACTGTCTTGCGTAATCTTGGACCAGCCTTCGGTCACAGCGTCTTGGCCTATGACAGCGCTTTGCGCGGTCTTAGCAAGTTGGAAGTGAACCATTCGGCGATTGCGGCCGACCTAGATGGATGCTGGGAAGTATTGGCAGAGCCAGTGCAAACAGTGATGCGTCGCTATGGCATTGAGAACCCATATGAGCAGCTCAAAGAGCTGACTCGTGGCAAAGGGATCAACCAGGCTGATTTGCAAACCTTCATTCGTGGTTTGAAGATCCCTGATGATGCAAAGACCTTGCTGCTAGAGATGACGCCATCTTCCTATTTAGGTAAGGCGGTCGAATTGACCGAACGTCTGAAAAAGTGAACTTGACCCCAAGCCTTGGGCGCGTACCGCAAGATTCTGAATACGGTGCTCGCCCCAAGTTCTGGTTTGCTGTTTATCAATTGCTCTGGCATGTTCTTTTGCCTTTCGCATTTTTTCGTCTTGCTTGGCGGACGCGACATTCGGCTCAGTACCTAAGTCATTTCTCCGAGCGCTTAGGTTTTTCTTATGGACAATCGATTGAGCAGGGGGCGGTTTGGATTCATGCGGTGTCCGTTGGCGAGACAAGAGCGGCCCAACCCCTGATCGAAGCCTATCTTGCAAGTGGTGATGCCATTCTGTTGACGCACATGACGCTCAATGGCCGTCGCACCGGCGCGACTTTATTTGCAAGTGCTATCGCCGCTGGTAAATTGCGCCAAGTGTACCTACCTTATGACCTTTGTTGGTCGGTCGCCAGTTTCATTCGGACTTTTAAGCCAAAGCTGGGCCTCCTCATGGAAACCGAAGTTTGGCCAACCGTCGTGTTCTATTGCGCAGAAATCGGGCTGCCATTATTTTTAGTGAATGCCCGCTTGTCTGAACGTAGTGCTCGTCGGGTAAATCAATTTGGTAGCGCAGGTAGAGCATTGTTTCAGGCCTTTACTGGTATCTTGGCTCAAACTGAATTCGATGCGCAGCGCTATCGCAGTCTTGGCGTTAAGCAAGTTGAGATTGTTGGCAATCTCAAATTCGATGTGCCGCTAGATCTGGGCTTAGTTCAGGAGGGCAAGGCCTGGCAACAAGAAATTCATGCGCATCAGCGTCTCATGGTGTGTGCTGCCAGTACTCGGGATGGCGAGGAAGAAATTATTCTGAAGGCTTGGAAGGATTTGCTTCTGAGTCATGCTTTTGATGTTGCGCCATTGCTTTGCTTGGTACCTCGTCACCCAGAGCGCTTTTCCGAAGTGGCGAATCAAATTCATACTGCCGGCTTGAAGTTTCGGCGTCGCACCGAATGGAGCGGCGTGCCTCAGGTGACCCAAGATCTAGAGGTGATTTTGGGGGACTCTATGGGCGAGATGCCGATGTATTACAGTGCCGCTGATCTCGTAGTCATGGGCGGCAGCCTGCTGCCCTTTGGCGGTCAAAACTTGATTGAGGCTTGCGCTGCTGGCTGCCCTGTTTTACTCGGTGAGCATACCTATAACTTTCAGCAGGCCGCTGAAGATGCGATTCAGATTGGCGCAGCAAAGCGAATTCAGGGTGAACTCTTACTGAGTAGACCAACTGCGCTGATGGCCGCTTTAAGAGAACTGCTATTGAATGCTGCCGAGTTGAAACAGATGTCAAGCGCCGCAAAGGCTTACTCGATTGAGCACCAAGGTGCGACCAAGAAAATATTGGCCGCCCTTGAGAGTCGGGCTTAGTTGCCTAAACCTGTGCCCCGAAGTTCGGGTCATCATTGCGGGCGGCATCATCAGGCTTGCGCTCACCCTTGACTAAATCTTCACGAGTGACGCCAAGCCACATAGCTAAAGCCGCTGCTACGAATACTGAAGAGTAGATACCGAACAAAATACCAATGGTCAGCGCCAGGGCGAAATAGAATAGGGTGGGGCCACCAAACACTAACATTGCCAACACCATCATTTCGGTACTGCCGTGGGTAATCATGGTGCGGCTGATCGTGCTGGTAATCGCATTGTCGATAATCTCGCGGGTATTCATCTTGCGGTATTTGCGGAAGTTCTCGCGAATACGGTCAAAGATCACCACAGATTCATTTACGGAATAGCCTAATACGGCAAGTACTGCCGCCAATACCGACAGGGAGAATTCCCATTGGAAGAAGGCAAAGAAGCCGAGAATGATGACGATGTCATGCAAGTTCGCGATGATGCCGGCGAGAGCAAATTTCCACTCAAAGCGGAATGAGAGGTAAACCACAATGCCGATGATCACAAACAGGAGCGCCATCAAACCATCCATCGCCAGCTCACGACCTACCTGTGGCCCAACAAACTCCACACGCTGTAATTTCACGCCTGAGGTGGCTGGTTGAAGTGCCTGCATTACTGCCGCACTTTGATCTGCTGAAGAAATCATTTTTCCTTCAGGATTTTTCTGCAAGGGCAGGCGAATCATCACATCGCGTGAGCTGCCAAAGTTCTGAATTTGGGTATCGACATAGCCCAGCTTTTCTACATCGGCTCGAATAGATTCTAGTGGTGCAGTCTGTGGATAAGTGACCTCCATCACCGTGCCGCCAGTAAATTCAATCGACAGGTGAAGGCCGTTATGCCAAAGGAAGAAAACAGCGGCAAGGAAGGTGATGAAAGAAACCGCATTGAGCACCAAAGCATGGCGCATAAAAGGGATGTCTTTTTTGATTCGGAAAAATTCCATGGCTTATTTCTCCTGTGGGCGCCAAACTTGGCCAATAGCGAGTTTTTGAACTTTCTTACCTCTGCCGTACCAGAGGTTAACCAAGCCGCGCGAGAAGAACACGGCTGAGAACATTGAAGTCAGAATGCCAAGGCAGTGCACGATCGCAAAACCCTTGATCGGACCGGAGCCAAATGCAAGCAATGCAAGACCGGCAATCAGGGTGGTTACGTTCGAATCCAAAATCGTGGCCCAAGCCTTATCAAAGCCAACGGCAATAGCCATTTGTGGGGCGGCGCCATTGCGTAGCTCTTCACGAATACGTTCGTTGATCAATACATTGGAGTCGATTGCCATACCCAGTGCTAAGGCCATCGCAGCGATACCTGGCAGTGTCAGGGTTGCTTGCAACATGGATAGAACGGAAATCAGGAGCAATAAGTTCACTGCCAAGGCAACCACAGAGAAAGTGCCGAACAGGAGGTAGTACGCGATCATGAAAATGGAGATTGCTGCAAAACCAATGACGAGGGATTTAAAGCCCTTTGCAATATTTTCTGCGCCCAAACTCGGCCCAATAGTACGCTCTTCAATAATTTCCATGGGGGCTGCTAATGAGCCTGCGCGTAATAAGAGCGCCAAGTCATTTGCGCTCTCGGTAGTTGGTTGACCAGTAATTTGGAACTTAGAGCCGAACTCACCTTGAATGGTGGCGATCGTAAGCACCTCGCCTTTTCCTTTTTCAAACAATATCATGCCCATAGGCTTACCAATGTTTTCACGGGTGACTTCTTGCATAACGCGACCACCAGCAGCATCCAAAGAGATGTTGACTGCGGGGCGCTGATTCTGATCAAAGCCAGCGCTCGCATCAGTAATGCGATCACCGCTGAAGATGACGGATTTTTTGAATACGCCTTGACGGTTTTCGCCAAAGCGGAAGACATCCATGCCAGGAGGGGGTGTCTCGCCAATCGCAATTGTTGAAACAATAGGGTCGGCCAATCTAGATTCCAGGGTTGCTGTGCGACCGATGATGTCTTTGGCGCGGGCAGTGTCTTGCACGCCTGGCAACTGCACCACGATGCGTTCCGCACCTTGTTGCTGAATCACTGGCTCTTTAACGGCCAACTCATTGACGCGCTTATTAAGGGTGATGATGTTTTGCTTCACAGCATTGTCTTGGATTTCTTTCAAGGCAGTTGGCTTAAATTCTCCGACGAGCTTTGGAGAAAGGCCCGTAGGCTTCACTTGCCAAGTCAACTCTGGCTGGCCGATCATTAATGCAGCGCGTGCTTTTTCGGCTTCTTCAGTGCTGCCAAAAGTAACCGTAATACTGTCTTGGCCACGCTCAATACCTTGCTGACGTATAGATTTGTCGCGCAACTGGCTGCGGATATCAGTCGCCAAAGCAGTGATCTTCTTTTGAACTGCGCCCTTCATGTCTACTTGTAACAAAAAGTAGACGCCACCACGTAAGTCAAGGCCTAGCGGCATTGGTAGCGCATTGAGTGCATTTAACCAGCTCGGTGTGTTCGAGAGGAGATTCAATGCCACCGTGAAATTGGGTTCGTTTGGATCAATATTTAACTTTTGCTGCAATAAATCGCGAGCACGCAGTTGAATATCGGTGTTATTAAAACGAATTTTGATGGAACCTACGCTACCGGTAGATTCAAAGAAGGTGCCAGTGCTACTAATGTTGTCTTCAGCCAGAATCTTTTCGACTCGAGACTGTGTCGCCAAATCAACCTTGATGGTTGGCTTGGCGGACGAGACCTGAACCGCTGGAGCCTCTCCATAGAAATTGGGCAATGAATATAGTCCCCCGATCAATAAAGCAAATAGGATGACTATGTATTTCCAGAGAGGGTAGCGATTCATATTGAGATACTTTTAAACAAGCGTATTAAGCGGACTTCAGTGAGCCTTTTGGCAATACTGTTGTGATGGCGCCTTTTTGCATTTGCACTTCAGTGCCAGCAGAAATCTCGACCGTAACCACTTGGTCTTTCAATGCAGTTACTTTGCCGATGATGCCGCCAACAGTCACTACTTCATCGCCAACTGCCAAAGCTACCAACATCGCTTTAGTCTCTTTTTGACGTTTCATTTGTGGGCGAATCATGATGAAGTACAGCACTGCAAACATCAAGATCAAAGGGAGGAAGCTCATCAAGCCACCAGAATCTGTACCCGCGGCTGAAGCCTGGGCAAAAGCGTTACTAATCCACATACAAAACCTCCATTAATTACCAATTGGAAACTGCTTCAGTTTTAGGCTTTTGAAGCGAAGCCGTAAACCCGCAATTCTAAACTGTATGGGGCTTTGAGGGCTGATTTAGTGTCCTAAAGCCATTAATCCTGTCCGGGCTCTACGCCACGTTGGCGATTTCGATGAAATTCCTCTCGGTAGGCGCTAAAACGATCCTTTCCAAGGGCTTCCCGTACCTCTTCCATGAGTTGGAGGTAGTAGGAGAGGTTGTGGATGGTATTGAGTTGAGACCCGAGAATCTCATTTGCTTTTTGGAGATGGTTTAAATAGGACCTAGTGAAGTTTTGGCAGGTATAGCAGGCGCAGGTTGGATCGACCGGACGATCATCGTCTTTATAACCAGCATTTCGGAGTTTGAGGTCGCCAAAACGGGTAAAGAGCCAGCCATTGCGGGCATTGCGAGTCGGCATCACACAGTCAAACATGTCGATGCCGAGGCTGACGCCTAGCATGAGGTCTTCCGGAGTGCCAACCCCCATCAAATAATGGGGCATATGCTCAGGTAATTTAGGGGCCGTGAAATTGAGGATGCGCTCAAATTCAGGCTTAGGCTCACCAACAGATAAGCCACCAATGGCAATACCATCAAAACCTTGCTGACTGACTGCATCCAGGGAAAATTCACGCAAGTTCTCAAACATGCCGCCTTGGACAATGCCAAAGAGGCCATTGCCGGTCTCAAGCTCTCGAAAACGTTTTAAGGACCGATCACCCCAACGCAGGGACATTTCTAAAGAGGCGCGTACCGTTTTTTCAGAGGTTGCCTGTCCTTTCACCTCATAAGGGGTGCACTCATCAAACTGCATGGCAATGTCACTATTTAGAACGGCCTGAATCTCCATTGAGACTTCTGGGGACATAAATAACTTATCCCCATTGATCGGGGAGGCAAAGGTCACGCCTTCTTCAGAAATTTTTCTCAAGGCGCCTAAGCTAAAGACCTGAAAGCCACCAGAGTCTGTCAGGATGGGCTTATCCCAACCCATGAAGCGATGCAGCCCGCCATGTTTCTTGATGACATCTAAGCCGGGTCGCAGCCACAGATGAAAGGTATTACCTAGAATAATTTGGGCTTTAGCTTCATGCAAATCCCGTGGGGTCATGGCCTTTACGGTGCCATAAGTGCCAACTGGCATAAAGATCGGCGTTTGCACGCTGCCGTGAGGAAGGTCCAGCTGACCTAGGCGTGCAGGACTTGCAGAGTCGCGAGCCAAAATATTGAAGTGAACAGGTT
Source organism: Burkholderiaceae bacterium (assembly GCA_947374315.1). Next base: position 15,066 of record CANCBK010000004.1, read on the forward strand.
TTTTCATGGGTATCTATTGTGAAGGCGGCTTAAGAACATCGCATCGCCGTAGCTAAAAAAGCGATATTCATTTTGAATGGCATGTTGATAAGCATTGCGGATATTGTCTACGCCAGCAAAGGCGCTGACCAGCATCAGTAAGGTGGATTTAGGCAGATGAAAGTTGGTCAGCAGGCAGTCTACGGTCTTAAATTGATACCCAGGCGTGATAAATAAATTGGTTTCACCACTGTCTTTTTGAGACTGCGCCTGACTCTCTAAGGCTCGCAGACTGGTGGTACCGACGGCGATGACTCTGCCGCCCGCCTTATGGGTGGCTTCAATTGCTGCGATGGTCTCTGGAGGAACCGAGAACCACTCGTAATGCATCTTGTGCTTGCTAAGGTCTTCTTCTCGCACTGGGGTAAATGTTCCAGCGCCCACATGCAGCGTGACTGTCGCATGCTGAACGCCACGCTGAGCTAGTTCTTGCAGTATGCGTTGATCGAAATGTAGGCCTGCAGTAGGAGCTGCAACGGCGCCAGGGTTTTTGGCGACGACGGTTTGATAGCGGCTAGCGTCTTCTTCGTCTGGTTGATGTTCAATGTAGGGCGGTAGAGGCAATTCGCCAAAGCGCTCCAATACGGAGAACACATTTTCCGGAAAGCGCACTTCATAGAAGCGGCCGTCATAGCCAATCATTTCTACGGGGAAGGTTTCGCCGACTTTGTTATGAATGTGAACGATGGTGCCTGTTTTGGGTACTTTGGAGGCTCTAATTTGAACCCAAGCCTGCTTCTCGCCGCTAATGCGTTCAATCAGAAGCTCCACAATGCCGCCAGTCTCCTTTTTTCCATGCAGGCGGGCTGGAATCACCTTAGTGTCATTCAGGACCAGCAAATCTCCTGGCTTAATCAGGTCAATGATGTCCCGAAATTGTCGGTCGATTAATTGGGCGGCACTACCCCCTTCGGCCTGAACCTCGAGGAGGCGGCTATCCGTTCTATTTGCCAGTGGGTGCTGGGCAATTAGTTGTGGTGGGAGGTCGTAATTGAAGTCAGAGAGTTGCATAGCATTACCATCAGGTATTGGATTTTAACGATGACGACTAAGCGACCGCCAACTGCACTCGAAAAGATGGGTTTAAACAGCCCTATGGCCCTTGCTTTGCATCTGCCATCCCGCTATGAGGATGAGACAGAGCTCTTCACCATCGAGGAGGCCTTGGCCCTTGGGAAGTTTCAAGCGATCCAGACTCAGGGTGTAGTTATTCGGAATCAGGTGCTCTTTCGCCCAAGAAGGCAGCTATTGGTCACGATTGAGGACGATACAGCCTCTCTTCAGCTCCGTTTTCTGAATTTCTACCCCAGCCAGCAAAAACAGATGGCAGTAGGCAGTCATGTGCGCGTGCGTGGCGAGGTACGGGATGGCTATCTGGGCGCGGAAATGGTTCACCCCACGGTTCGTGTAGTTACGCCAGATTCACCACTATCTGCTAGCTTGACTCCGGTATATCCAGCGAGCGCCGGAATATCGCAAACCATCATTCGTAAAGCAGTCTTAAAAGCCTTACGCGACTCTAGCCTTAAAGAAAGCCTTGCGGAATTTTTGCCATCTCAGTTAATGACGGAAATTCTGCCGACGAATGATTGGCCTCCGCTGCAAGAGGCAATCAATTATCTGCACCAGCCACCCGCAGAGGCCAATACCCAGTCATTACTTGAGCGTACCCATCCCGCATGGCGACGCGTGCAGTTTGAAGAATTACTCGCTCAGCAAATCTCTTTAAAGCGGGCGCATGCTATTCGTAGAGAAAGGCGTGCTCCTAGTTTTGAAAAAGACCAGCAAAAAACTAAAGCAAGCAAAACAAGTTCAAGCATTGAAGATGGCCTATTAAAAGTCTTGCCCTTCCAGTTAACTGGTGCCCAAGCGCGAGTGTGGTCAGAGATTGGAAAAGATTTATCTAACTCGTATCCAATGAATCGATTACTCCAGGGTGATGTTGGTAGTGGAAAGACGGTGATTGCCGCTTTAGCTGCCGCTCGGGCAATCGATCATGGCTATCAGGCAGCCATCATGGCTCCGACAGAAATTCTGGCGGAGCAGCACTTCCTCAAGATGAAAGAGTGGTTTGAGCCACTAGGCATCACCATCGCCTGGCTCTCTGGCAGTCTGAAGGCGAAAGAAAAAAGACTGGCACAAGAAAACATTGAAAGCGGTTATGCGCAACTCATTATTGGTACGCATGCGCTGATACAGGATAAGGTGAGTTTTTCTAAGTTGGGTTTGGCGGTGATTGATGAACAACACCGTTTTGGGGTGAGGCAACGTTTGGAAATTCAGCAACGTGTTGGATCTGAATTGTTTTATTGCCATCAGCTGATGATGTCAGCCACTCCAATCCCCCGTACGCTGGCGATGACCTACTATGCCGATCTGGATGTTTCGGTCATTGATGAGTTGCCACCGGGCCGTAAACCGATTGCCACAAAGGTTGTTAAGGCCGCTCGCAGAGATGAGGTAATTGGCGGTTTACAAGATTGGCTGCAAAAAGGGTTGCAAGCGTATTGGGTTTGTCCGTTGATTGAAGAGTCTGAGGTATTGCAATTACAGACAGCGGTTGAAAGTTTTGAGCAGCTCACTATAGCCTTGCCGAACTTCAAGGTGGGATTAGTTCATGGGCGGTTAAAAAGTGAGGAGAAGGCTGCCGTGATGGCGGCGTTCAAGGCAAATGAGATTCAGTTATTGGTTGCGACTACGGTGATCGAGGTAGGTGTCGATGTGCCCAATGCAGCGCTGATGGTGATTGAGCATGCGGAACGTTTTGGTTATGCGCAGATTCATCAGTTGCGGGGGCGCGTAGGGCGCGGCCCAGCAGATTCTGTATGCATCTTGATGTACGCAGAGCCATTATCTTTAGCTGCAAAAGAGCGGCTACAAACCTTGCGCGAGACCTCCGATGGCTTTGTGATTGCCGAACGGGATTTATCGCTCCGTGGGCCTGGAGAGCTATTGGGGGCCAAGCAATCGGGCGATGCGATGTTGCGTTTTGTGGATCTTCAGCGCGATGCTTGGTTGATAGAGTTGGCGCAAATAGCTGCCGAGCGTTTGCTGACAGAGCATGCCAACTTGGTTGAGCGGCACCTAGAGCGCTGGCTTGGATCTCGTACAGAATTCCTAAAGGCTTGATAATTACGCTATGACTTTTACAAAATTAGTGAACTAATGCGCAGTCGATTTATTGCTTACGCCCAATTGATTCGTCTCAATAAGCCTATTGGAACGCTGCTTCTATTGTGGCCAACCTTATGGGCACTTTGCTTGGCTAGTGGCGGATTTCCTGGATGGAATTTGCTCATCATTTTTTCTCTGGGCACATTTTTAATGCGTAGTGCGGGTTGCGCCATCAACGACTATGCGGATCAGGATTTTGATCGTCATGTATTAAGAACCAAAGATCGGCCGATTACTAGTGGCAAGATTTCTGGGAAGGAGGCGTTATTGGTGGCTACTAGCTTAGTACTCATTGCCTTTCTGCTGATACAGCCCCTCAATATCTTGACGAAAGAACTCTCTGTATTGGCTTTAGCTGTTGCCATTATTTATCCCTTCACTAAGCGTTTCTTGGCCATTCCGCAGGCGGTTTTAGGTATTGCATTTGGTTTTGGGATTCCGATGGCCTATGCGGCAGTTCTGGATTTCATCCCTACCGAGGCGTGGATCTTATTTCTTGGGAATGTCTTTTGGGCTATTGCCTACGACACGGCTTATGCCATGGTGGATCGCGAGGATGATTTGCGCTTAGGTTTGAGAACCTCTGCCATTACATTTGGACGTTTTGATGTGCTAGCAATCGCCATTAGTTACGGAATACTATTTGCTAGTCAAATTTGGGTTGCACAACTTGCGAATCTCAGCAATTACTTTTGGATTGGCTGGTGCCTGGCGCTTGCTTGTGCTTTGTACCATTTGAAGTTGGTAGCTACTCGAAATCGTGAAGACTGCTTTAAAGCATTCCGCCACAACAACTGGTTGGGCGGCTTTCTTTTTCTAGGAATCGCCCTTGGTTTGGGGTTGACTTAATAGACGGGTAAATTCTTTTTCTTAATTAATTTTTACCCAACTCATCACCCATTGCTTTGCCTCGTTGACTGGCAGCATCAATCGCTTTTTCTAGTGCGCCTTGCCAATCGAGTTGCTTCAATATGTCGAGTGCCGCCGCAGTCGTGCCTCCCTTTGAAGTCACTCGTTCACGCAATATGCCGGCATGCTCATCTGAGTTATGGGCGAGTTGGGTAGCACCCTCTAGGGTGGCATAAGCTAGCTTGCGCGCGGTTGCGGGATCTAGTCCTAACTTTTCACCACTGGATTGCATGGCTTCCAGAAAAGCAAAGACATAGGCTGGCCCGCTACCAGAAACCGCCGTCACCGCATCCATGAGTTTTTCTTCGCTTACCCAAACTGTTTGTCCAACTGCATTGCAAATCGTTTCGGCGAGAGTACGGTCAGAGGCGTTCACTGCTGCATCTGCAAATAGTCCTGTCATGCCTTTCCCAATTAAGGCGGGGGTATTGGGCATGGCGCGAACACAACGCGCATGATCAAGCCAGCGACTCATGTCTTTGAGGCGAATGCCGGCGGCAATACTTAAGATCAATGGACCGGGTGCTGTTGCGTGTTTGAGTTTGACGCTCAGAGATTTGGCTACAACATTGAAGTCTTGGGGTTTGATGGCCATGACTACGACATTATTTTTGGAGAAATCAAATGCGATTTGATCTAAAGCGCCAATAATCTGTACGCCGAAATCCTGATGTAGTTGCAGGCCTGTACTGGCATTTGCCTCGACTACGGACAGCTGATTCGCCTCAAATCCATTGGCCAATAGTCCGCTAATGAGAGCGCGCCCCATATTGCCCCCACCAATAAAGGTGATGTGTGCATTTTGATTCATGTCTTGTGTGCTCATGCTTTTATCTTATCGCGCTTCCCAAAAATAGCGCTTCCTATTCTCACCATTGTGCTGCCTTCAGCGATGGCAGCTTCCATATCATCTGACATGCCCATTGAGAGGGTATCAAAGAACGCATATCCAACATCATTTAGGCGCTTTGTCTTAATACCCACAAAGCACTCACGAACAGCGCTAAAGGCTTGGCGCTGTTGACCTATATCGGAGCTTGGCGCGGGGATGGCCATTAAGCCGCGAAGGGTGATATTCGGTAGTTTGGCGATGGAGTCACAAAGCGCCTCTACGTCTTTAAGGGGTAGCCCACTTTTCGAATCTTCTTCGCTTACATTAATCTGGACGCAGACCTGTAGGTCACCGAGGTCTGGGAATTCCCCGCGTTGACTGGAAAGGCGCTCTGCAATTTTTAGTCGATCAACGCTGTGAACCCAATCAAAATGCTCGGCCACCTCGCGCGTCTTATTGCTTTGAAGTGGGCCAATAAAATGCCACTCAAGCCATGGGCGCAACTTAGTCAATTGCTGTATTTTTTCGATGCCCTCTTGGACATAGTTTTCACCGAAAGCCGTTTGTCCCGCATGCATTGCTTCTTCAACCGCCAATGCGGGAAAGGTTTTGCTGACGGCAAGTAGCTGGATATCTTCAGGCTCACGCTTGGCTGCTAAAGCCGCCAATTCAAGTCGTTGCTTTACCAACATGAGGTTGGCGGTAATTTGACTCATTGTTTGGTGGCGTATTTTTGGGTAATCAGCTGATCGACTATCTCAATCCAATGCAGCACTGGAGTGTCATCTTGCTGAAGGTGTGTGATGCAGCCAATATTTCCAGAAACAATCACTTGGGCGCCTGATTCTTCGCAAGCGGCTTGTAGGTGGCCTAATTTATTTTTTCGTAATTGCTCTGAGAGTTCTGGTTGGGTAATGGAATAGGTTCCCGCTGAACCGCAGCAGAGGTGGCTGTCAGCGCAAAGACTTACACCAATGCCAATACTTTTGAGTAGACCCTCTACTTTTCCACGAATCTGCTGACCGTGTTGCAAAGTGCATGGCGGGTGATAGACCACGCCTGGTTTTTGATCGGCGCCTACCAACGCAAGTAACTCATTTTCTAGTGCCGGCAAGATTTCTGAAATATCTTTGGTGAGATCGGAGATCTTCTTTGCCTTAGTGGCATATTGTGGGTCGTTCGCAAAGAGATGGCCGTAATCTTTCACCATGACACCACAGCCGGAGGCTGTCATCACAATCGCTTCTACGCCCTGTTCAACCTGGGGCCACCAAGCATCCATGTTTTGCTTGGCGTTATCCAGCCCGCCAGCTTGATCATTCAGGTGATAACGGAGCGCGCCACAGCAAGTGGCATTGGGTGCGCTAATCAATTGAATTTTGAGGGCATCTAAAACGCGTGCTGTTGCTGAATTAATATTGGGTAACATGCCAGGTTGTACGCAACCTTCGAGCAATAGCATCTTGCGAGAGTGGCTTGCTTGCGGCCTATCGTAAGGGTTGGTGCTGCTGGTTAATGCCTTGTTTCTAGTCTCTGGAATTTTGCGCTTGATACCGCTTGGCATCAGCGGGCGAACCAAGCGCCCAAGCGCCATTGCCGCATTAAATAGCGTGGGACTTGTTAAACCTTCTTTGAGGGCCCAACGGGTAAGGCGTTGACTAAGAGGGCGTTCCGGAGTGTTTTCCTCAACCCACTTGCGACCAATATCAATCAAGTTGCCGTATTGCACGCCACTGGGACAGGTGCTCTCGCAATTACGGCAAGTGAGGCAGCGATCCAAATGCAGTCTTGTCTTCTCTGTAGGCGCATGGCCTTCCGCGATTTGTTTAATGAGGTAAATACGACCACGTGGCCCATCTAATTCATCGCCGAGGATTTGATAGGTAGGACAGGTTGCGGTACAAAAACCGCAGTGCACGCATTTACCAAGAATTCTGGCAGCTTCAATACCTTCAGGCGTGTTGGCGAATTGGGGGGCGAGTTGAGTTTGCATAAAGGGGTGAGGAGTACTTAAGGAAGACGGCGAGTAGCAAATACGCCTGCTGGATCGAAGGATGCTCTTAGGCGCGTTTGTACTAGCTCTAAAGCAGCTGAGTGCGCTTGCTCACTCAGCAGGGTAAAGCGCTGCCTACTTGAATCAACATTAACGCCTTGCTTAAAGCGGCTTGCATGCCCGCCATGAGTGTTGGCTAGGGTTTTAATTGATGCAAATGTTGCATCACCACCCGGTGCCTTGACCCACCGTTGCTGTCCATGCCATTCCAAAATAATGTCACCACTCACACCTTCAAAGGTGAGTGGGCCGCAGGCGGCTGGAAGCGCTAAACGATAGAGCGTCTCATCATGCTTGAGGCTGGTGAAAGCGGGTAACTGCTGTTCGCGCAAAGAATTCCAAAACGATTGCGAGATGACCGGATCTAATTCTGTGGCGTTGACTGCCGCACCCATCAAGGGAATCGCCGCTTTGACTGCGGCAGTTGCGCCAGCAAGACGAATGGTGAGTTCGCCATCGCCACTTTTGGAATTTCCAATCCAACAGCTTGCGGATAGAGGTAAGGGCTGTCCAGCCCACTCATTTAGTAGTTGCAATGCACGTGCTTGAGAAATGCTGCAGCGAAGAGTTGCGGTAGCAGCTGGCCTTGGTAATACCTTGACTGAAGCTTCTAGCAACAAGGAGAGCGTCCCCAGGGATCCAGGCAGCAGGCGGGAGACGTCATAGCCCGCCACATTCTTCATGACCTTGCCGCCAAAAGATAGGTCTTGGCCTTTGCCGTCCATGATGCGCGCACCTAAAACAAAGTCACGCAGGTTGCCAGCGCTAATACGGCCTGGACCTGCAAGCCCTGCGGCAATTGCGCCACCAAAAGTGGCATTCTCACCAAAATGCGGTGGTTCGAAAGCAAGCACTTGATTTTTTTCAGCTAGGGCTGCTTCAATCTCGCTTAAAGGCGTGCCGGCACGGGCGGTGATCACTAGCTCTTCTGGTTGGTACTCCAAGATACCAGAGTAAGGGCGTGTATCGAGTTTGGCAAAAGTATTGACGTTGCCATACCAAGCTTTGGTGCCACCCCCTTGTATCGATAGTGGGGTTTTATTTCTAGCGGCTGCCAGAATTTGCTCGCGGAATAAATCAATGGGCATATTGGTGCTGGATTTGGGGTTCGGGTTGGACATTAGAAGCGTTCTAATTCTGGGTGGGGGAGATTGCCACCACTAATGCGCATGCGCCCGTACTCGGCACAACGACTCAAGGTGGGGATGGCTTTATCAGGATTGAGTAAATGCTCTGGATCAAATGCGCTTTTAACTCCCCAGAAGGACTCTCGCTCACCTTCTCCAAATTGAACACACATCGAATTAATTTTTTCAATCCCGACTCCATGCTCACCAGTGATCGTGCCGTCTAACTCAACGCAAGCCTCTAGAATTTCAGTGCCGAATGCTTCTGCGCGATGCCACTCTTCCTGATCTGCGCCATTAAATAAAATGAGGGGATGCATGTTGCCATCTCCTGCATGAAACACATTCAAACAAGCAAGGCCATACTTCTTTTCCATCACTTGAATGCGCTTAAGTAAAGTGGCAATATTTCGGCGGGGAATAGTGCCATCCATGCAGTAGTAGTCTGGTGCCAAACGCCCGGCAGCAGGGAAAGCATTTTTTCGACCACTCCAAAATTTCAGGCGCTCCGCTTCATTTTGGGAGATCTGAATACCGCTAGCTCCAGCTTCTTCTAAAACTGTAGTCATGCGCTCAATTTCTTCAGCAACTTCCTCTGGTGTGCCGTCGGATTCGCAAAGCAAAATAGTCTCGGCTTCGAGGTCATAGCCTGCTTGAACAAACTCCTCTACAGCGCGGGTCGTGGCTTTATCCATCATCTCTAAGCCAGCGGGAATAATGCCAGCGGCAATGATGGCAGCCACTGCATTAGCCCCTTTTTCAATATCGTCGAAGCTGGCCATAATGACACGCGCCAATTTAGGTTTAGCAATTAGCTTGACGGTCACCTCAGTAACCACTGCAAGCATACCTTCACTGCCCATCACTATTGCCAGTAAATCTAATCCTGGAGAATCTGGCGCAAGACTGCCAAACTCCACAATCTCGCCATTCATTAAAACGCCGCGAACCTTCAGAACGTTGTGTAGGGTGAGTCCGTACTTCAGACAGTGCACCCCACCAGAGTTTTCATTCACATTACCGCCAATGGAGCAGGCAATTTGAGAGGAGGGGTCTGGAGCGTAATATAGGCCTAGATGTGCAACGGCCTCAGAAATGGCTAAATTTCGTACGCCTGGCTGAACTACTGCAGTACGCGTAAAGGGATCAATACTGACGATCTTCTTGAGTTTGGCTAGTGATAGCACTAAGCCCTGGGAAATTGGCATGGCGCCACCGGATAAGCCGGTGCCAGATCCTCGTGGGACGATAGGGACTTGCATCTCAAAGCACATCTTCAGAATTTGGGCGACTTGCTCTTCCGTTTCTGGCAAGGCAACCGCCAAAGGCATCTTGCGATAGGCGGCTAAACCATCACATTCGTAGGGAATAGTGTCCTCAGGCTCCCACAGCAGGGCATATTCGGGGAGGATGGGGCGCAAGGCCGATACCAATTTAGATTGAAGGGCGGCAATTACCGCGATATCTGGGGGTGGGGTCACCATATTCATAGGAATCATTTTAGCCATTTACCTATAATTAGTTGCATGGGAAATCGACTTTCAAAAATAGCCACTAGAACCGGTGATGCCGGTATGACTGGGCTTGGTGATGGCAGCCGAGTCGAGAAGGATCATCTGCGTATCTGCGCCATGGGTGATGTGGATGAATTGAACTCCGAAATCGGGGTTTTGATGACTGAAATGATCCCTGAGAGCGTTGCTGATGAGTTCAAGAGCTTATTTTTGCAAGTGCAGCATGACTTGTTTGATTTAGGCGGGGAGCTTTGTATTCCCAATTACACCTTACTGAAGCCAGAACAAGTGGCGCAGCTCGATGTTTGGCTCGAAAAATACAATGCCACTTTGCCACCCTTGACGGAATTCATCCTGCCGGGTGGCACTCGCGCCGCTGCTCAGGCACATGTTTGCCGAACCATTTGCCGACGAGCTGAGCGTTCAATCGTGCGCTTGGGTTGGGAGGAGACGCTCCATGATGCACCCCGTCAATACGCTAATCGCTTATCCGATCTGTTATTTGTCTTAGCGCGCGTACTCAATCGTGCGGCTGGTGGTCAAGATGTTCTTTGGAAGCACGAAAAAAAAGAGACTAAGTAAATTAGCCTCTTTTCAATCAAAAAACAGCCTCGTTTTTATTTCTTTGTTTTTCTGCGATTCTTGACGGCCAATGCAAGGCGTTGCAATACATTCACTGAGTCCTCCCAGTTAATGCAAGCATCTGTAATGCTGATGCCGTACTCTAATTTGCTCGGATCATCTTTGCCTGGCGAGAATTTTTGCGCACCATCATTGAGGTGGCTTTCAATCATCACTCCAAAAATTTGATGCGATCCAGCTTCAATTTGCTCTGCGATATTTTCTGCAACCACAATTTGACGCTCATGTTTCTTGCTGGAATTCGCATGGGAAAGATCAACCATTAAGCTGGCTGGAAGCTTGGCGGCTTCAAGCTCGGAGCAGGCTGCCTGGACATACTGGGCCTCATAGTTAGGTTCTTTGCCACCGCGCAAAATCACATGGCAGTCCTTATTCCCCTTGGTCTCAACGATGGAGACTTGACCATTCTTATGTACTGACAAGAAGTGGTGTGGGCGACTAGCTGCTTGAATGGCATCGGTTGCAATCTTGATATTGCCATCAGTCCCATTCTTAAAGCCGATAGGCGCTGAGAGGCCTGAAGCCAATTCGCGGTGCACTTGACTCTCAGTAGTGCGTGCTCCAATAGCACCCCAGGAAATTAAATCAGCAATATATTGTGGTGAGATCACATCAAGGAACTCGCTACCAGCTGGCATGCCAAGGCGATTGATTTCCATCAATACTTGGCGGGCAATGCGTAGGCCTTCTTCAATGCGATAACTCTCATCGAGGTACGGGTCGTTGATGAGGCCTTTCCAGCCAACAGTCGTGCGTGGCTTTTCAAAATACACGCGCATCACGATTTCTAATTCACCAGCAAAGCGATCACGCTCAGCTAGCAATCGTTGGCAATACTCTAAGGCCGCGCGGGGATCATGAATCGAGCAAGGCCCAATGATCACCAGAAGGCGATCATCTTTGCCATGAATAATGTTGCGAATTTTGCCACGCGTTTCGCTAATTAAAGCTTCGGTAGGTGTTCCCGAGATCGGGAAGAAGCGAATCAAATGTTCTGGTGGAGGCAGAACAGTAATGTTATGAATGCGTTGATCATCTGTATCCGACGTCTTGTCGACGGCAGCGTACCAGTTGGCAGGATTAGTATTTTGTTGGCTCATATGGTTATTTTAAGCCGTATTAAGCAGTACCCCCGACAGTCAGGCTATCGATACGTAAAGTGGGTTGTCCAACACCAACGGGAACGCTTTGGCCTTCCTTGCCACAAACCCCGATACCGCCATCTAATTTCAGGTCATTTCCGATCATGGATACCTGTTTTAGGGACTCTGGACCGCTGCCAATAATGGTGGCGCCTTTGACGGGGTATTGAATCTTGCCATTCTCCACCCAATAGGCTTCAGAGGCTGAAAACACAAATTTACCGCTGGTAATGTCCACTTGTCCGCCACCAAAATTCACCGCATAGAGGCCCCGCTTGATGCTAGCCACGATTTCTTGAGGATCATCTTTTCCGGCCAACATGTAAGTATTGGTCATGCGAGGCATTGGCAGTGAGGCAAAGCTTTCACGACGACCATTGCCTGTTAGGGGCATATTCATGAGGCGCGCATTCAGGGTATCTTGAATATAACCCTTCAAAATACCGTCTTCAATCAGGGTGGTGCACTGGGTGGGTGTACCTTCATCATCGATATTCAGCGAACCCCGACGACCGGAAAGCGTCCCATCATCGACTACGGTGACGCCTTTAGCGGCAACGCGTTGTCCAATGCATCCAGCGAACGCAGATGAGCCTTTGCGATTAAAGTCCCCTTCAAGGCCGTGGCCGACGGCTTCATGTAGCAATACTCCAGGCCATCCCGGACCCATTACTACAGTCATCGGTCCGGCAGGTGCTGGACGAGAATCTAGATTAATTAATGCCCCGTCTACAGCCTCATCAACATATTTATTAATCAGGTCGGTATTGAAATAGTGGTAATCATGGCGCGCACCGCCGCCGGAAGAGCCGGATTCGCGACGACCATTTTGTTCGGCAATGACATGAACGGATACGCGCACAAGAGGACGCACATCCGCGGCAAGTAGTCCATCAGCACGCACGATGAGTACGACATCAAACTCACCCGCTAGGCTGGCCATCACCTGGATGATGCGAGGGTCACGTGCTTTTGCACGGCGTTCAATGCCTTCAAGTAACGCAATTTTTTCTTGAGGGGCAAGCGAATCCAAAGGATTTAAGTCCGAGTAAAGTCCGTTTGAAACCGGAGTGAATAGTTTGCTAGCAATAGCTCGCTGACCACCTTGAGGTCCAATGACGCGTGTGGACATTGCCGCTTTATTTAAAGCTTCTAAGTTAATTTCATCGGAATAAGCAAAGGCGGTTTTATCGCCATAAATGGCGCGTACACCAACACCTTGATCGATATTGAAACTGCCGGACTTCACAATTCCTTCTTCTAGACTCCAACTCTCACTTCGGGTGTGCTGAAAATAAAGATCGGCATCATCCAGTTGGTGGGTAAACATATTGCCAAAAGTCCGGTGCAAGTCTTGCTCAGAGAGTCCAGTTGGCTCGAGCAGAATAGATTTAGCTAGCTTGAGAAGGTCGGCCTGTTTTTTTGGCTTGGTCCAATCACTTGGAAATAAGGCTTCTGGTGCTTTCATCTTGATTCGGCTGAACTTTCTTTGTTAAAGCTTGCGGTGTTGTAGTGCTGGCAACTTAGAGCGTACCTCTTTTAATTTATCTTTGCTGAGGGTGCCTGTAATAAATCCCTCGCCCTCTGGGAGGTTGGCTAATACGTCTCCCCAAGAGTTAATCAACATCGTATTGCCCCAGGTGCGACGATGATTGATGTGGGTCCCCCCTTGCGCGGAGGACAGCACATAGCATTGATTTTCAATCGCTCGGGCACGCAGCAAAATTTCCCAATGGTCTTTTCCGGTGGTGTACGTAAACGCTGCAGGAATGATGTGACAATCTACCGGGCCAAGGGCTCTATAGAGCTCTGGAAAGCGTAAGTCATAGCAAATGCTTAAACCGAAGCGCCACTCTACTGCGTTGACGACAATCGTCAGTTGCCCTGGCTTGTCGCCAGCGGCAATCGTTTCAGATTCTTGATAACGCTCATTGTCAGTTTGAAAGCCAAACAAATGCATTTTGTCGTATCGAGCAATTTGTTTGCCCTGTGGATTAAATGCGAGCGTGGTATTCAAAACCTTATTGGGATCTTCAGTTTCCAGTGGAATAGTGCCCGCTACCAAGTGGAGGTTATTTTCTTTCGCGATCGCTGCAAGTTGCTCTTGAATCGGTCCAGACCCAGGCATTTCTCGAATTTTTACTTTGTCTGTGTCTTTGAGACCCATCATGCAAAAATATTCTGGAAGTACTGCAAGCTGGGCGCCATTAATGGCAGCCGCCTTAACCAGACGGGTAGCAGCATCAAGATTCTCTTGAAGATTGGGGGTCGACACCATTTGGATCGATGCGATGCGAAGTTCGGCAGCCTTTGTGAGGGTATGCATTTGATTTAGTTTGGTAACTGACTGGGCATACTCTGATTTACTGGCGGACTTGCTGGAGCAGAATTTGGTGAGCCTGGCTTACTTTGTTCTTTTAAAAGATTTTTTGTGCGAATCGTATCTAAAGTCTTCGCATCCAGCGGCTGTCCTTTTTGGTCTAGCGGTATTACCTCAGGATTTTCCCAGGAGCCCTGTACCAAATAATCCGTTTGCATCGTGCGATTAATTTGGTTGGTAATGAGGTATTGACCCAATACAGCCCCAAGACCAATGATGGGGTTAATGGCGAATGCGGCGAGGGAGCCTGCAGTCGCATCAATGGTTGGGAAGATGGTGATGCGCAGATCTTGGGTTTCTTGCGGAATATTAATTTGGCCTGTCATCGCTACGCGTGCCTGATCCAAAATCATGGTGAACTGTTTGGTTTGCGCTACCCCTTGTGCAATCTCAAAATTACTAGTGATGGTATTAAAGGGGGTTCCTTTGGTTGCCAAGTTGCCTAAGCTGCCTTGAAGATCAAGTGTGGCGAATCTAAAAAGACTCTGCAGACTAAGAACGTCTAGCAACTTAGCGCCGTTGGTATTCACCTCTAGTAAGCGGCCTTTGGCAAGCTCAATATTGATATTGCCAGCCAGCGAGTCATACGCTGGGGCAAAAAGTGGCCCTGACCAAGTGAGTGTGGCATTAAGCCTGCCTTCCCCGCCCTCTACGGACTTGGTGTTGCTCCAGTGGGCAATCATTTGACCGGCATTTCTGATGCTCATATCAGCAGTCATAGAGCTTTGCTCTGGAGCGCTTGCAGTCTTCCCAAGCCATTGCCCTGTGATTGTGGAGTTTCCTTGTGGGTTGTTGATTTCAATGGACTCAAGCTTTAGCAGATCATGTGATGTTTTGGATTTGATCTTGACCGATCCCAGCTGGGCTTTTGTCCAGCTCAAATCATCAATCAGCACATCTAGGCTGGGAATTGCATTGGGGCTAATTGGCGCCTTCGGGGCGGCTGGTTTTGGCGTACCCCCCAGTTTCGGCAATGCATCAATCGTTACGAGTTGATCAGGAATTTTTAGACGTGCCAGGCGACCGGTGATGAGACCGCTAGGCTGTTCGGGGCTGGCTGGATGCCATTGAGCTTGACCAGCAACTTGAGGGGAATTTAAGCGCAGTTGCCATATCTTATTTTTTTCATTGGAATTGATATTCACATCATTCCATTCTCGGTCAAATGCAATTAATTTCTTCACTTGAGCGGAGAGTTGCACCTTGCTATCTTCTGCATCCACCTCTTTCGCTTGTGGAGCCTGGTTGGCCTGTTTGTTTGTACCCAAGAACGCTAACCATTTGTCTAAGTCAAGTTCATTGCTTGCTAGATAAAATACAAAGCCTTGCTGTGGAAGGTTAATCGGGGATCCAATACCCAAGGCATTCTTAAATACATTATCAGCACCCAGATTTCCTTGAATAAAATATTGATCACCAAACTTGCCAGACCAATCTGCGCGTATTGGATTGGATTTTCTGCTGGAATAGGTGCGCAGATTTACTTCACCTAGCATAGGGGACCCTGCTACCTTTTTGGCTGGCGCTGGAGCGGTGCTTGCCCAATTGCGTAGGTCAAACTTCAGCTTGGTTTGGCTGCCAGACTTATTAAAGTTCATTAAACCTTCGTATTTAGCGGAGCCACTCATTGCAGTAAGTAGGGCGGGGTGAGTCTGTGACTTTAGGTTTTCCGCAACATAATTTTTTAGAAATTGGGCATTAATGTCGCCGCTGATATTAAAGCTGGAGTTACCTGCCGCAGATGGAGCGCTCGAGACCTTGAGGGCGCCACCTAAAAAGTTTGCAGTGACATTTTCAAACTCTGGATTGGTTTCTGTAATCCGTATTTTTCCCTTGAGATTCTCCAGCGGGGGAATGTCACCCCATTGTGCCTTGTTGCCGGGGAGGTTGAGTTTTGCGTCAAAGTTCACATCATCGTTGCCGGAGAGTGGAATCTTGAGTCCAAGATCAAGATTGACTGGGCCGCTGAGGGAAAGATTCTTGCTGAGGCTTGCTTGCTGAACCCCTACTGGTGAGGCAAAGAGATATTCTAGAATTTCAGAGCCATCCCCCTCTACCAATCCATTGATGAGTAAGGTGAGCTGCTTCGCGCTGAGATTTGGAATTTGAGCTTGAATGTTGCTCAGGGCCACTTTTTTGTAACTTGCCTGATTGATGCTCACATTCAGTGCCGCTTGTTTCATATCAATATTGCCACTGACATTACTTAATGTACGCCAAGCTCCTTGATTCACTGGCAGTAAAGGCGCCGGTTTAAAGTTTGCCTTGGAGAAAGGCAGGTGCAGAGTGAGCTCGCCCGCCTTCCCTGCCGGGAAAGGAATTTGATCTGGATCCCCTTTGATATGCAAAGATCCATTCTGTACTTCCCCTGAATCAAATGCTTTACTCAGATATTGCCGGGCATCTTTGTCCATGCTGACTGGCAAATAGCGATGGGCAGTGGTGAGCGTTGCTTTTACAAACTCCATATCCAAAGTCATTTGATCCGGCTGCTTAGGCGCTCCAATGAGATAACTTAGATCGAGATTGGTAGTGATATCCGGGTTACTTAACTGAAGTCGTTTGGCGTTGACAAGCCACCCACCATTTTGTTTGGCCCAGCTGATCTCACCTTTTGCGCGATCTAATTGAATTTGAGATGCGGATAAAAAATTACTCATTTCCAGTTCAAGGTTGCTGGAATCGATCGTAAAGTTACCTTGATTTTGATTGCTGCTGAGATTTCCTGATAAATGGGCAGCCGAGGGCATAAATTTGTCGATTGCCGCAAAGCTAACATCATTGAGTTTTGCGCTGATGGTGAAGTCGAGCTTGTTGGCGGAAAACCAGTTTCCTGGTATTGGTAAAGCAGCTAATGCAGACTTACTTTCAGACCAATTGATTTCCAAATTCTGCAGTTCTCCATTGGGCTCGGATGTCTTGATCCATTGATGAATTTTTTTCGGCAAAGGAAGGTTGAGCGCAAAGAGGGCGATATCTTCCATCTGAATTTTTGGGGATGTGAAGCCAAACTCCTTGATCTCGCCACTGTCTTGTGGCGGCCGCCAGCGAAAAGTGATGGGACTTAAATTCTCTAGAGGGGTGGTATTGGGGCTGTCGATATTGCGCCATGCTAGTGTTTTTGTGGTGATGGAATTTAGAGCGCCATCGGTCTCTTGAATTAAATTTGTCTCTAACCGCCCAAACTCAAGAGGATCTTCATCTTGATTAAGTTGCACCTTGAGTTGATCCGCTGCTAAGTGCATTTCCCCGCCATCAGCTCTGCCATCATTCAGCTTCAGGCTACCCTTGGAATTAAGCTTGCCGCCAAGGGCATATAAAGGAAGGGGGATATCTTTGAAGATTGAACCGAGGTTAAATTCAGAGGCATCCCAGGAAAAATTGCCAATCCAATCATGCCAATCACCCGCTTGCCCGCCAAGGTGATGCACAAAGTCTGCCTGGACGGTAATGAAATTTGGGCTCCAAGGAGTTCTGGCGCTTAATTGGCCTTTATGTCTGCGAATGCCGTTGGTAAAACGCGCATCTTGGATTTCAACAGCGGTCTTGAGTTTGCGGTTTTGTTGATCTTCCCAAAAAATTTTAGCGTTATGAATTTGGATTTCATTTTGGGAAAACAGCCAGTTTTCAGTAGAGAGGTCATCCGCATTGCTGTGAATGGGGATGCCTGCAACAGAAATTACCCCCTTCGTATCACGTTGTGCATGGAGCTGGACTTGATCAAAAGTAATCTCATGGAAATACGGTGCAAGGTAATAGAAGGATAGCCAACTTAATTGGCCACTAATATTTTGAATGAGCAATGGTGAGGTGGATGTATTCGGACCGTTAAATCGCAGTCCCTCAATCACAAAGCTTGGACGAATTCCGGTCCAAGATACCTGGACATCATCCATGGTGACATTGCTACCTAGACGGGCACTCATTAATCGCTCTAATGCAGGCTTGGATTTCTCAATTTGGGGCCATAAAACGAAACGCACCCCAAGATGACCGAGAACAAAAAAAGCCGCGGTAATTCCACCAAGAATCAAGGCACGCTTACGCCAGCGACCACCAGGACCTGGAGGACGTTTTTGAAGCACGCTCTGCAGGCGAGTCCGGATGAAGTTTCGAAGCATGGACTCTATTATCCGTCAGCCGTTGGGGGATCGCCAAGCTTCTATGGTTTCAGTGCAGAGTCGGATTAAGATGGAGAAATGACGGATTTTCCTGGCCAAATTGCATTTTTAAAGCAACATTCCACCTATGCTCAGCGCTGGCTGAATGCTCGTCCTGAATGGGAGGGTTGGCTTCAGCTTCAGGGTAGTCAAAAAGTCGACACTCAAGGGATTCAAAATCTATTGAGTGCTTGTCAGTCTGGCCTTTCCGCTCTAGAGCAGGACGAGGCCCAGTTTATGGCTGACCTGAGGCTGGCGAGGCAGCGCCTGATGCTCTGGGTTGCATTTCGCGATCTCAATGGGATGGCGAGCTTGGATGAGGTTACACATGCTTTAAGCCATTTTGCTGAGGAGTCGGTGGCCTTGTCAATTGCCTATATTCGAGAAGACCTCCAGCGACGTTTTGGGCTTCCATGGAGTGCGGTCACTGATTCAGAAATGCCCTTGATGGTAGTTGGCATGGGTAAGTTAGGGGGCTTAGAGCTCAACCTCTCCTCCGATATTGATCTCATCTTTTTGTATGAGCACGAGGGTGAGACCCAAGGTGCTCCGAAAAGTTTGTCGTATCACGAGTGGTTCACTCGGATGGGTAAGCGCTTGATCAAGTTACTGGCTGAGCATGATGCCAATGGTTTCGTATTTCGGGTGGATATGCGTTTGCGCCCCAATGGCGATTCTGGGCCCTTGGTATGCAGTCTCGATATGCTCGAAGAGTATTTGCTAGTTCAAGGCAGGGAATGGGAGCGCTATGCTTGGATTAAGGGGAGGTTAATTTCCCCTTTACCGGATTCACCTACATTTGCGTATTATGAAAAAGAGTTGGACCAACTCATTCGTCCATTTGTGTATCGGCGCCACTTGGATTATGGGGTAATCGCTTCTATTCGAGAGCTGCACGCGCAGATACAGCATGAGGCTGAGAAGCGCTCATCAAACCACCATGGCCGATCAAGGGATATCAAACTAGGTCGCGGGGGTATTCGAGAGATTGAGTTTCTTGCGCAAATGTTTCAATTAATGCGGGGTGGTACAGACCCCCGTTTTCGTATTCGCCCCACATTAGAGGTGCTGGACTTAGTAAGGCAACGCGGCATTTTGTCTGCCGAAGAAGTTGATTCCTTAACGGCTGCGTATGTCTTTTTGCGTCGCCTAGAGCACCGCATTCAGATTTGGGAAGATCAGCAAACCCACTATTTGCCCGAAGATGATGCGGCGCGTAGCCGTTTAGCCACTAGTATGGTGAACCCTGATGCATTGCAAGATCGGGCAACTTTCTTGGATGAGTTGGATAAGCATCAAGCAGCAGTTGCCCAATTGTTTGAAAAAGCCTTTGTCCTAGATGATGCAGCCCGCTTGGACAGTAGCTCCTTGCCGGCAGGATGGGAGCCGAATGGGGTGATATTCCCAGATTCTGCAGCCCGCTGGTTAGCGTGGGGTAATGGCTCGAAGCAGAGACAGTTGCCAGAAAAGAGTAGGTTGATTTTTAATAACCTCATTCGCAAGGCTGTCGATAGCTTACAAGCAGACGGATCCGCTTCCGCTATTGCTGATCAGACTTTGCTGCGCTTCTTTGATTTGTTAGAGGCCATTGCGCGTCGCAGCGCTTACTTGTCCATTTTGTCTGAGTACCCGAAAGCTTTGCACAATGTATTGGCTTTACTGAAGTCCTCGCGCTGGGGGGCGAAATACTTAACTCGGCACCCTCATCTGCTTGATCATTTACTGAACTCCCGAATTGAAAAAGCATTAATTGAGCATCCCGAGCAATATTGGCGGGAGGTGAAGACTACCTTAAATATGCGTCTTGATGATGTCATGTCTGATGGTGATGGTTCGGAGCGGGCGATGGATATTTTACGGATTACCCATCACACCGAAACCTTTATTACCTTGTTGGCGGATTTGGGTATTGGGGTTGAGCGCGCCTTATCAGTGGAAAAAGTAAGCGATCATTTATCGGCCTTGGCGGATTTAATTTTGCAAACGACCTTTGAGCGCGTTTGGCCGAGCATAGCTAAAAAGTTTGAGCTTGATGGAGGCATGAGTGCTCCATTTGCGGTGATTTCTTATGGCAAGCTCGGGGGTAAGGAGCTGGGGTATGCCTCAGACTTGGATTTGGTATTTTTATATCAAGCCGAGGAGACGGATTTTGCTGCGCAAGAAATTTACGCATTACTGGCTAAACGCATGATCAATTGGTTAACCGCCTATACCTCAACGGGCAGCCTTTTTGAGATCGATACGCGCCTTCGCCCTAATGGCTCCGCTGGATTTTTGGTCACCAATGCCGATGCATTTAAGAGGTATCAATTGCGTGAAGGCGATAACGCTGCATGGGTCTGGGAGCATCAAGCCCTGACGCGCGCCAGATTTTCTGCGGGGAGTAAGCAGGTTGGAGCCTTCTTCGATGAAGTGCGTTCTGAAGTATTAAGTCAAAAGCGTGATGTTGCGCAACTGCGTTCCGAGATTTTAGAAATGCGTTGCAAGGTGCATGCTGGCCACCCCAACCCCAGCGTTGAATTTGATTTGAAGCATGATGCTGGTGGCATGGTGGATATTGAATTTATCGTGCAATTTTTAGTCTTGGCTTACGCCCATGCATTTCCGCAATTGGTTGGGAACTTAGGAAATATTGCCTTGCTTCGGATGGCTGGAGAAGCGGGACTAATTGAGGCGCAGAGTGCTCAGCAGGTTGGCAATGCCTATCGCTTATTAAGGGCGCGGCAACATCGCCTGCGTTTGGATGGCGCAGAAAAAACGCGAGTAGATTTAGTTCTGGAGCGGCAGTTGGTTGAAGCGAAAGATTCGGTGCTCGCTTTGTGGCAAGAAATTTTCCTTGCTACAGCTTAGTTTTGCTCCAATAGTTCTCGCGCGTGGCGACGGGTGGTATCGGTAATCGTGGCTCCACCGAGCATGCGAGCCACTTCTTCTACTCGCTCTGATCTTCCCAGCGGTGTCACTTGTGAAAGGGTTTTATCACCCGCTTGTGACTTGCTGACTTTGAGGTGGTGATTGCCTTGTGCGGCTACTTGTGGCAAATGGGTGACGCAGAGAATTTGATGTGACTCACCCAGCTGGCGCAATAACTTTCCGACCGTTTCCGCAACAGCGCCACCAATACCTGCATCGACTTCGTCAAATATCAAGGTTGGAGTAAATGAGGCTTTGCTGGTGATGACACTAATCGCTAGGCTAATGCGTGCCAGTTCACCGCCCGAAGCCACCTTGGCTAAAGAGCGAGGCGTACTGCCGGCATGACCAGCTACTAGAAATTCAATTTGCTCTAGACCGTGTACACCACCCTCAGCTAAGGCTAGGAGCGCAATTTCAAGTTGACCGCCAGCCATGGATAGGTCTTGCATGGCAGTAGTCACTTGCTTGCCAAGATCGAGCGCTGCTTTGCTACGTTTTTGCGATAGCTGCTTAGCAAGCTTAAGATAGGCCACCTCCTCCTGTTTGACCTTGTCACGCAGGACTTCAATATTTTGAGAAGCGGTGAGTGCATCCAAACGCTCGGCAGTGTCATTCAGGAGCTTAGGGAGATCCCCTGTTTCGGTGCGGTATTTTCTGGCAGCACCATGTAGTGCTTGCATCCGTTCCTCGACTTCACTCAGGCGAGCAGGATCTAAGTCTAGCTTTTGCAAATATCGATTTAAGCTATGAACTGCTTCATCAATCTGAATTTGAGCCGATTCCAAAGCTTGACTAATATCACTCAGGGCGGAGTCATGTTCGGCTAAGGCGCTCATATTGGCGCTAGCCTTGGAGAGAGTGGACTCTACTGAGTTGTCGGCATCACTCAATGCATCAATCGCCTCTTGGCAGCCGCTGATAATTTTTGCGCCATTAGCTAAGCGGGCGTGTTCTCCCTGAATCGCGGCCCACTCACCTTCTTGCGGCGAGAGTTCCGTGAGTTCTTCTAGTTGCCACTCTAGGCGCTCACGTTCTCGCTCAACATCTTGCCCAGCATTTTCTGCTTGCTCTAGTCGGCGACGTGATTCATTCAGCGTTTTGAATAATTGGGCAACTTCAGCAACGAGGTCCATGTGATTGGCATGGCGATCGAGGAGTTCGCGCTGCGCGCCTCCCTTGAGCAATAGTTGATGTGCATGTTGACCATGAATATCCACGAGCTGATCGCCGGCCTCTCGTAATTGCGCTAAGGTGGCTACGCTGCCATTGATAAAGGCGCGACTGCGACCATTACTTTCCACCGTTCTCTTGAGGAGCAGGCATTGCCCCCCATCTTCCAGTGGAAAGCCTTGCTCGTCCAACCATTGGCTAAAGTGGGTAATTTGTTCTGAGTCAACTCGAAAGAGTGCGCTAATTTCAGCGCGCTGACAGCCCTCCCGAATCTGGCTACTATCGGCACGCTCGCCTAAAACTAGGCTGAGGGCATCCAAGAGGATGGATTTACCGGCGCCGGTTTCACCCGTGAGCACTGTAAAGCCAGAAGAGCAGTCAAGCTCTAACTGATCAACAATGACAAAATCACGAAGTGCGAGGGTTTGAAGCATACGTTAGCGTACCAAAATATTCGACATCAGAATGTCGATGGGTATTCATTCCAATGCAACTTCTCTCGCAAAGTTTTGTAGTCGCTATGACTGCGAGGGTGAAGCAGGGTGATCGTTTTTTCAGATTGACGCACTTCGATCACATCACCAGTTTGTAAATCGGTTTGCGATTGCATATCAAAGTTCACAATCACTTCTCTGCCATCAGTCACCTCAATGCTGACCACAATATCTTGTGGCAAGACAATGGGGCGATTGGATAAAGAATGCGGTGCAATCGGCACTAACAAAATACCCGCTACACGCGGATGCAAAATAGGACCGCCGGCAGATAATGCATAAGCAGTTGAGCCGGTAGGGGTGGACACAATCAACCCATCGGATCGTTGGTTATACATAAAAGATCCGTTAACACAGACGGCCAGCTCAACCATGCCAGAAATTCCAGAGCGATTGACGACAACATCATTCAGGGCCAGGGCTTGGTTGATTTGTTTGCCATTGCGAAGCACTACAGCATCAAGCAGAGTTCTGGTATCCGCCTCATAGTCCCCCGCAATAATTTGAGGAAGGACTGTTTGGACATTCTGAATGGGAATATCCGTCATATAGCCCAGTCGACCCATATTGATGCCAACTAGGGGGACATGGCTACCAGCCAGTTGCCGCCCAATTCCGAGCATCGTGCCGTCACCTCCCAAGACCACCGCCAAATCAATGGCCTCCATGAATTCATCTACTTTTTTGGTGGGGTAGGCGCTAAGGCCTAAATGGGTGGCGGTAGCGCTCTCCACAAAGACTTCACAACCCTGCTGGGTTAAGAGTGTCGCGAGGTCATTGAGGCGCTCTTGCATACCATCGGCCTGGTATTTGCCGACAAGCGCAACCCTGCTGAATGCCTTTTTGATGGAATTTGGGGATGGGCTTAACATATAACGATTAAACCATACGCATAAAATCCCTTCCACTATGGATGATCGTTCCCGCGCCTTACTCAAAACCCTGATCGAGCGTTATATCGAGGAGGGGCAGCCCATTGGCTCACGCACCCTATCTCGCTTCTCAGGCTTGGATCTGTCTGCAGCCACTATTCGCAATGTGATGGCGGATTTAGAGGAGATGGGTTTGGTAACCAGCCCCCATACTTCGGCTGGACGCATTCCCACGCCGAGAGGCTATCGCCTGTTTGTAGATACGATGGTGACGGTTCGCCCTTTAGAAGAAATCGCCGCTCGCGAGATGGAAAAAGGGCTGTTACCAGACTCCCCTCAAAGGGTATTGAGCTCCGCAGCACAGATTTTGTCTAATTTGACCCACTTTGCCGGCGTAGTCATGACGCCCAAGCGAGCCCAAGTGTTTAAGCATATTGAATTTATGCGACTGGGAGAGGGCAAGATTTTGCTGATTATGGTGACTCCCGAGGGTGACGTTCAGAACCGGATTTTGCCAACGACACAAGATTACACGCCGAGTCAGCTCATCGAGGCAGGCAATTACATCAATATGCAGTTTGCGGGCAAGAGCTTTGCAGAGGTGCGGGCGCACTTGGCCTCTGATCTTGATACTTTGCGCAGTGACATATCTGGATTGATGACCTTAGCCTTGCACAGTGGTGTGAGTGACTACGGCATGGGTCAGGGAGATATGCTTTTATCTGGCGAGCGCCGCTTGCTGAATGTAGGCGACCTCAGTACCAATTTAGATAAGTTGCGTAAGATGTTTGACATGCTGGAGCAGAAGTCAGCACTGATGCAGTTATTAGATGTTTCTAGTCATGCGGATGGTATTCAAATCTTTATTGGTGGTGAGAGTGATTTGTTGCCCTATGAGGATTTAGCAGTCATCAGCGCGCCCTACAGTGTTGATGGACAGATTGTTGGTACTCTGGGAGTGATTGGCCCAACACGCATGGCATACGATCGTGTCATTCCGATTGTCGACATTACCTCTAAATTGTTATCGGGTGCATTAAGCTCTCCATTCAGCTCCCAATAGCAACCATTTTTTCTTACCTTCATTTATCAAGACGGATCCGCATTGAATCAAAATCCTCACCTACGCCCTTCAAAGACAGCAGTGTTATTGCTGAACCTGGGCACGCCTTCCGCCCCAACAGCCAAAGCAGTGAGGGCGTACTTAAAGGAGTTCTTGTCTGATCCTCGTGTGGTGGAAATTCCACGGATCATTTGGTGGTGCATTTTGAATGGCATTATTTTGCCGATACGCAGTGGCGCATCGGCAAAAAAATATGCTTCGATTTGGTTGCCAAAATTAGGCTCTCCTTTAATGCACTACTCACGCTTGCAGGCTAAAGAATTGGGTGAGAAATTTGCGAATCATGGTCAAGTGGTGTTGGTAGATCTGGCGATGCGCTATGGCCAACCCTCTACTCAGCAAGCCCTGGAAGCCCTGCAGGCGCAGGGAATGGAGCGTCTTTTATTGTTGCCACTATATCCACAATATTCCGCAACGACAACTGCTTCCAGTTTTGATGAGGTGTTTCGCGTACTGGGGGCATGGCGCAATCAACCAGAGTTGCGCATGGTGAAGCACTATCACGACAATCCTGCATACATATCTGCTCTGCGTGATCAAGTGATGGATGCGTGGGACAGGGATGGTCGACCCAATTTTGCCAATGGCGATCGTCTTGTCATGTCTTTTCATGGACTGCCAACTCGTAATTTAATGAAGGGTGATCCCTACCACTGTGAGTGCTTGAAAACAGGCCGCTTGCTGGCCGAATCCCTGGGCTTGGAATCTAGGCAGTACTTGGTGACCTTTCAATCACGGTTTGGCAAAGCTGAGTGGCTCAAGCCATACACCGCGCCAACCATTGAGAAATTGGCTAAAGAGGGTTGTCAGCGAATCGACATTTTTTGTCCAGGCTTCCCAGCAGACTGTTTGGAGACATTGGAAGAGATCGCCATGGAAGCGCGCGAGATTTTCTTAGAGCATGGCGGAAAAGATTATCGTTATATCCCTTGCCTCAATAGCAGTCCAAAATGGATTAATGCCCTGTACGATATTGCGGGGCAACATATGGCTGGATGGCCTGTTGGCGTCGAGTCTGCACCTGAGTTAGTCGAGCGCGATCGCTTGGCTGAGTTGGCTAAAGCCAACATTGCTTAAACTGAGGCGCACTTGAAATTGCCTTGATTGACCCCATATTGTTGAGAAGTAGCCATTCTGATAGAAAAGTGAATTTGCACCTATGACCCAAGAAAATAAAAACCCAACTCCTGATCAGGAACATATCGAGCCAGTTGCTCAATCAGAGGATGGCGTTGATGCAGCGACTCCAGCGGCTGAGGTAAAGACGCTCGAACAAGAAATTGCCGAGTTAAATCAAAAGCTAATGGAAATGCAAGACAACTACCTACGCGCTAAAGCCGAAGGTGAAAACATTCGTCGCCGTGCTGCGGAGGATGTGTCAAAAGCCCATAAATTTGCAATTGAGAGTTTCGCTGAGCATCTCGTGCCAGTCGCCGATAGCCTGTATGCAGCGCTCAATGCCGAGGCAGTGGATGCCAAAGCCTTTCAAGAGGGTCTTGAGATCACCTTGAAGCAGTTGCTCTCCGCCTTTGAAAAAGGCCGCATGACTGAAATTAACCCGTCAGTTGGTGATAAGTTTGATCCCCATCACCACCAGGCTATTGCCTCAGTTCCTTCGGAGCAGGAGCCAAATACGGTGGTTTCAGTGCTCCAAAGAGGATATTCCATTGCGGATCGGATTCTCCGCCCCGCCTTGGTGACCGTGAGCACACCCAAGTAATTGATCAAAAAAACCTTCTAAATCAGCAGTTTTGGTGGATTTTTAGGGCTCTCAAGCGGTTTTTGTGGTGAAGTGGCATAAAAAAGGCAGATTTCTGCCTTTTTTGCTCTTTTAGTCCTTGAAATCCTTCTGTTTAGCCCCATTTAGTAGATATCGATTTATTCGCTGTTTTAAGAAATTACACATAACTTAATTTTTGGAGCCATTATGGGAAAGATTATCGGAATTGACTTAGGAACCACGAACTCGTGCGTTTCAGTTGTTGAAAACAATGCACCTAAAGTTGTCGAGAACGCAGAGGGCGGTCGCACAACTCCATCCATCATCGCTTATGTTGAAGACGGCGAAGTGTTGGTTGGTGCACCTGCAAAACGCCAATCAGTAACCAATCCTAGAAACACCATCTATGCGGTGAAGCGTTTGATGGGTCGTAAATTTACCGATGCTGAAGTGCAAAAAGACATCGGTTTGATGCCTTATAAGATTGTTCAAGCGGATAACGGTGATGCTTGGGTTGAAGCGCGCGATCAAAAGATGGCGCCACAACAAGTGTCAGCAGAAATTCTGCGAAAAATGAAAAAGACTGCCGAAGATTACCTCGGTGAAGAAGTGACTGAGGCGGTGATCACTGTTCCTGCTTACTTTAATGATAGTCAACGTCAAGCCACTAAAGATGCTGGTCGTATCGCTGGCTTGGATGTCAAGCGCATCATCAATGAGCCAACTGCAGCCGCATTGGCGTTTGGTTTGGACAAGCAAGACAAGGTGGATCGCAAGATCGCCGTATACGACTTGGGTGGCGGTACATTTGACGTGTCTATTATTGAAATCGCCAATGTGGATGGTGAGAAGCAATTTGAAGTGTTGTCTACCAATGGCGATACTTTCTTGGGCGGTGAAGACTTTGACCAGCGCATCATTGACTGGATCATTACTGAGTTCAAAAAAGAACAAGGCGTTGATTTAAGTAAAGATGTATTGGCCTTGCAACGCTTGAAAGATGCTGCTGAAAAAGCCAAGATTGAATTGTCATCCGCTCAGCAAACTGAGATCAACTTGCCATACGTCACTGCTGATGCAGGCGGCCCTAAGCATTTGAACTTGAAGCTCACTCGCGCCAAGTTGGAATCTTTGGTAGAAGAGTTGGTCAACCGTACGGCTGGTCCTTGCTTGACTGCTATTAAAGATGCTGGCGTCAATATTGCTGATATTGACGATGTGATCTTGGTTGGTGGTCAAACTCGTATGCCTGCTGTTCAGGACAAGGTAAAAGAAATCTTTGGCAAAGAGCCACGTAAGGATGTGAACCCAGACGAAGCAGTTGCTGTTGGTGCCGCTATTCAGGGTTCCGTATTGTCTGGTGATCGTAAAGACGTATTGCTCTTGGATGTCACCCCATTGTCATTGGGTATCGAAACCTTGGGCGGCGTCATGACCAAGATGATTCCGAAGAACACCACTATTCCTACTAAACATTCACAGGTCTACTCCACAGCGGAAGATAATCAGCCTGCAGTAACGATTAAGTGTTTCCAGGGTGAGCGTGAGATGGCTGCTGCCAACAAATTGCTCGGCGAGTTCAATTTGGAGGGCATTGCTCCTGCACAACGCGGTATGCCACAAATTGAAGTGACTTTTGATATTGATGCCAATGGTATTTTGCATGTGACCGCAAAAGATAAAACTACTGGCAAAGAGAACAAGATCACTATCAAGGCAAACTCTGGTTTGACTGAAGAAGAAATTCTGCGCATGGTGAAGGATGCCGAAGCGAATGCCGATGAAGATAAGAAAGCATTGGAATTGGTAACGGCGCGCAATACTGCCGACGCCTTGGCTCACTCAACCAAGAAAGCCTTGGAAGAGCATGGTGCCTCTTTAGAGGCCTCTGAAAAAGAAGCTATTGAGGCTGCTTTGAAAGAATTGGATGAGGCGATCAAAGGCAGTGATAAAGCTGCGATTGAAGCGAAGACTGAAGCCTTGGGTAAAGCAAGCCAGAAGTTAGGCGAGAAAGCTATGGCTGCTGAGCAGGCTAAAGCCGGCGGTGGTGCCGCTCCTGGCGCAGCTCCTGGTGGCGCGCAAGCTGCTGCTCCTGACGCTGACGTTGTTGATGCGGACTTCAAAGAGGTGGATGACAAGAAGTAATCCCTATCATTGAGATCAATTCACGTAGTTGAGAAGTAATTCAATAACAAGTCGGCCTCGCGCCGACTTGTGCCATTCAGGTTGTTGAGAGGAATTTTGTGCCAAAAAGTAAACGCGATTATTACGAAGTGCTTGGTGTTGCTAGAGGTGCTAGCGATGAGGAGTTAAAAAAGGCTTATCGCAAGCTGGCGATGAAACATCACCCCGATCGCAATCCCGATAGCAAGACCGCGGAAGCGCAATTTAAAGAAGTTAAAGAAGCTTACGAAACATTAACTGATTCAAATAAACGTGCTACTTATGACCAATATGGTCATGCAGGCCTGGATCAATCCAGTGGTTTCGGCGGCGGTGGCTTTGGTGGTGGTGGCTTCTCTGATGCCTTCGGCGACATCTTTGGCGACATCTTCGGTCAAGGCGGTGGACGCCATGCCGGCCCGCAAGTATATAAAGGGGCTGATCTACGTTACAACATGGAAATCACGCTCGAGGAAGCTGCCGAGGGTTACACCACGCAAATACGTGTCCCTAGTTGGAGCAATTGCAAGCCGTGTCATGGCACTGGTGCTGAGCCTGGCAGTAAAGCCGAAAGATGTACCACTTGCGATGGCCATGGCCAGGTGCGTGTGCAGCAAGGGTTCTTCTCGATGCAGCAAACTTGTCCTAAATGCCGTGGTACTGGTGAATACATTCCTAAGCCATGCAAGGCTTGTCATGGCAGCGGCAAAATAAAAGAGCAAAAGACGTTGGAGATCAAGATCCCCGCGGGAATTGATGACGGGATGCGCGTGCGCTCAGTTGGTAACGGCGAGCCTGGTGTTAATGGCGGACCATCTGGTGATCTTTATGTGGAAGTGAGGGTAAAGCCGCATAAGGTATTTGAGCGCGATGGTAGCGACCTGCATGTCCAGATGCCAATCTCGTTTGCGACGGCAACAATTGGTGGCGATATTGAAGTGCCAACGCTGTCAGGGCGCGTCGAGTTTCCGATTCCTGAAGGTACTCAAACTGGAAAAACATTCCGTTTGCGTAACAAGGGAATTAAAGGGTTGCGTTCGACAATGGTTGGCGATCTTTTTGTTCATATTGCCGTTGAGACGCCAATCAAGCTGACTGATGAGCAGAAGAAAATGCTCAAGAAATTTGATGACAGTCTGAAATCTGGCGGCGATAAACATAACCCGCATCAAAAGGGTTGGTTTGATGGCGTGAAGAGCTTCTTTAGTTAATCTAGTCGTTAATAAAGCTTATCCAGCAAAGCCGTGTTCGGTTCCGGGAAACTTTCCGGACTTGACTTCTCGAACATAGGCTTTGACTGCCGCCTCAATAGAGGCGTGACCATCCATAAAGTTTTTAACAAACTTGGGTGGCTTGCCAGGGCTAATGCCCAGCATATCCTGTAGGACTAATACTTGGCCGGAGCAATCTGCCCCTGCGCCAATTCCGATAGTTGGAATGGTCAGTGATTCGGTGATGTGTTTTCCAAGGGAAGAAGGAATTGCTTCAAGCACAATCATTTGGGCGCCAGCTTGTTCGCAAGCAAGCGCTTGTTCGAGCATCAGGCTGGCCGCATCCTTGGATTTTCCTTGCACCTTATAGCCGCCCAGAATGTGGACAGACTGAGGCAGTAGGCCTAGGTGGGCGCAAACTGGAACACTGCGCTCCACTAAATACTGAATGATGTCGATTTGCCAATCGCCGCCTTCAAGCTTCACCATATCAGCACCAGCACGCATGAGTTCTGCTGCTGAATCTAAGGCTTGAGCAGGATCACCATAGCTAGCGAATGGGAGGTCCGCAATCACAAAAGCATGTGAGTTGGCGCGAGTGACACATTCAGTGTGATATGCCACTTGCTCAACTGTGACGGGAGTAGTGCTGCTATGTCCTTGGATGACGTTGCCCAAGGAGTCCCCAATCAGGATGGTTTCCACACCACAGCGATTTAACAGTGCTGACATGGTTGAATCGTATGCGGTGAGCATCGTAATCTTCTCGCCCTCAGTACGCATTGAGAGAAGCTTAGAAATCGTGATTGGCTTTTCGCCTTGTAAGTAACCCATGGCGTGAGTTTAATGAATTAATGCGTCGATGGGCTATAAACGGTTTTTTCACCGCAATTACAGTTGCGGCAAGCGAGTTTTTCGATACGTTGATTGGCTACTTGGGGCAAATAAGCCTTAAGCTCTCCTAAATTGGGTAAAAAGAAATCAGGGGCTATTTCCAGTAATGGCAGAAGAACAAATGAGCGCTCGATGATTCTGGGATGGGGTAGTGTTAGCTCGGAATCTGCTTGGGATACCCCCTCAAAGAACAGAATGTCTAAATCTAACGTTCGCGGAGCATTGGTATAAGGGCGCTCACGCCCAAATTCTTGTTCTACCGCTTGGCAGATATGCAAGAGTCCATAGGGACTTAACCGAGTCTCAATTTCGATCACTGCATTGATATAGTCGCCGCCAGTAGCTTGAAATGGCGCGCTTTGGTAAAAGCAGCTTTTGGCGAGGATTTGGAGTTCACAGCGCTGCGCAAGGCAAATAATTGCGTCAGTAATGAGCTGACGCGTATCGCCGATATTGCCACCAAATCCGATAAAAGCTCGAGCCATGCCTATTCCAAACAAGAGATGAAACTACTTTACTGAATTTTTCTCAAGTCTGCTTAGCTTGGCGTAGCTTCGGAGGGTGTGGCGACTTTGGCTTTTCTGCGGCGACGTCGTTTAGTGGGTGAATCACTATTGCCATTCAGGTTTTTTACATTTGCCATCAATGCTTCTTGGCCGGTTGGGTCGCTTGCAATGAAGCTGGTCCACCATTCACCTAGGGTAGGGTTTTGTTCGCCCGTAGCACAACGAAGCAACATGAAATC
Source organism: Burkholderiaceae bacterium (assembly GCA_947374315.1). The sequence continues at coordinate 46,343 of CANCBK010000004.1, forward strand.
ATATCCGGCTCTAAAGCGCGGTGATTCGATCAGGCGATATGGGTAGCGTCCCACACGCTTCTCGAAGCGGGGTTGCATGGACCAGATCTCTCGCATATCACTTTCAAAGCGACGCTGGATCACCATCCCGCTGCTTTGACTAGCAATGGTTTCATCCATTGCATCATGTAGTGCTGGAGTGCTGGATACCCCTTTAGCAATATTCTTTTTCCAATTGCTCAATAGATCGGGCCATAGCAAGGTTGCGAATAGGAATCCGGCGGAAACACTTTTGCCAGACTGTATGCGTTCATCGGTATTGGCGAGAGCGATGCGAACAAAATCGTTGGCTCCTTTGGAATCTGCTTTGTTATCCAGGATATGGTCTAGTAGTGGCAACAAACCATGGTGTAGTCCAGCATCTTTTAAGCCTTGAATCGCTGCCCATGAATAACCAGACATCAGGAGTTTGAGAATTTCATCAAACAGTCGCGCTGAGGGAACATCATGAATTAACTTACCCAATTTGGCGATCGGCGCATGTGTTGCTGCATCTAAGGTAAATCCTGTTTTAGCGGCAAAACGAATCGCACGCAACATCCGAATCGGGTCTTCGCGATAGCGTTTAGCGGGATCACCAATCATGCGCAAGGTTTTCTTCTGCATGTCCGCCATACCGCCGTGATAGTCGAGCACGGTTTCAGAAGCTGGGTCGTAATACATCGCATTGATACTGAAATCTCGGCGTGCGGCATCTTCATGTTGGCTGCCCCAAACGTTGTCTCGCAGGATGCGTCCATTTTCTGCTACATGCTCGCCAGCGTTCTCCAGCAAGGCTCTAAAGGTCGACACCTCAATGATTTCAGGATGACCTTTGCCAAAAAATGTGACATGCACAATCTGAAAGCGACGGCCAATCAGGCGCGCCTTACGGAATAGTTTTTGTACTTGTTCAGGCGTTGCATTGGTTGCCACATCAAAGTCTTTGGGGCTAATGCCTAATGCCAAATCTCGTACTGCGCCGCCAACGATAAAAGCATCATAGCCAGCTTGCTGCAAAGTGTGCGTTACCTTCACAGCATTTTTTGAAAGCAAGTGCGGATCAATGCGATGCGATTTTTTGGGGATGCGTTTGGGCGCGCCACTAGTATGGACGGCGGTATGTCGGACCATGGGGTCGCGACGCAAAATACGTTTAATAAATTTTGTAATCATGCAAACAGTTCAAGTATGGGCCAGTTGCGTTTCGTGGCTTCGTCACGTAGGCGGTTATCTGGATTGGTGGCAACAGGATTGCTCACCTTTTCCAGGAGAGGTAAATCATTCATGGAATCTGAATAGAAGTAGCTATGAGGTAGTTGATCTAAGGCCAGGTTTTGACTGGCAAGCCAATCATGCACCCGTTGAATTTTGCCTTCCCGAAAGCTGGGTATGCCCGCTACTTCTCCCGTGTAATCGGCAAGCGGATCATTGCCTATGGTAGCGGGTTCGGTAGCCACTAAATGTTCAATGCCAAAACTTTCCACAATTGGGCGGGTCACAAAGCTATTGGTTGCTGTGACAACGCAGCAAAGGTCACCCGCATCTTGGTGGCGCTTAACTAGGTCGACTGCCTGTTGACGTAGTTGGCCGGTAATCACCTCTTGCATAAAGGCGTCATGCCATTCTTTGAGTTGCGCACGAGAATGCTCTGAAAGAGGTTTTAGGGCGAAGCGTAGGAATTCTTGAATGTCGAGCTTGCCATCTTTGTAGTCTTGATAGAAGCGCTCATTTTGCTGCGCATAGTATTTGCTATCAACCACACCAATGCGCGCCAGAAATTGACCCCATTCGTAGTCGCTGTCGCAGGGCAGGAGGGTGTGATCTAAATCGAATAGTGCAAGTTGGGTCATGAATATTTATTTAGGCTGTAAGAGCTCTCGCACAAGCGGCAAGGTTACAGCGCGTTTTGTTTCTAGTGAATAAGCATCCAAAGCATCTATCAAGGCCATCAGGTTGGGCATATCCCGATAAAAGCGATTCAGCAGCCAAGGGAGTACATCTGGCGATAAAACCAAGCCACGCGCTTGCGCTGCTTGTTGTAATGCTTGTATTTTCTCATCATCGCCCAAAAGATGGGTTTGAAAGATCAAACCCCAGCCTAGGCGGGTCCGAAGGTCCTCCCTGAGCTTCAGGGAGCTTGGGGCTGCATTGCCGCTCATCAAGATGTGAATGGCTTTACTGCCCTGGACCTCATTCAGAATCCGAAATAAGGCGGCTACTAGGCGCTCATCGAGGCGATCCACATCATCTACGGTAATCACGGATGGCTTTTCGCTAGCGCTGAGAGTGAGCAGTTGCTCTTCTAGGCGCACCCAAGAAATGGGCTCATGAGGGGTTAATGGAAAATAATCCAACCCAAGCTGCTGGGCAGCATTGCCAATTGCGCTCAGTAAGTGAGTGCGACCAGAGCCCTCTGGGCCCCACCAATATATCCAGCGTTGATTCAGGGGGTTTTCATGAGCAACTCGGGGACTATTGGCCCCCCAGCTGCTTACTAAATCTTGCAAAGTGGAATGCAGCGCAAGATTTTCTCCTGCTAAAAAATTATTTAAGCTGGGCTGAGGCGTATGGCCAATATCAAGAGCAAATTGTCGAGGTAGCGGAGAGTGGTTCATTGCTGCGAGAACTTACTTTTGATACCAGGCGCTTTGCGTATATCGTGACCAGGAGTATTGCAGGAGGACCACGCTTACTGCGCTAGTAGGAAGTGCAAGAAGCACTCCAAAGAAACCAAACAACTTGCCAAATAACAGCAATGCAAATAGTACGGCGACTGGGTGCAGGCCAATGCGCTCGCCAACCAAGCGCGGCGTGAGGAAGAAGCCCTCGAGGAACTGTCCAAGTCCATATAGCACCAACACGCCGGCAATCGCACTGCCGGGACCAAACTGCAAAAGGGCGGCAAGGGTTGCCAAGGTAAAGCCGAGGGCAATCCCAATATAGGGAATCACAATCATGAGTGCGGTAAATATGCCCAAGGCCATCGCACCTTTAATGCCAATCAGACTCAATCCAACGCTATAAAAAACGGACATGATGGAGATCACAATCAACATGCCTCTGAGATATTGAGAAAGTAAGCCATCGGCATGCATGGCTAAATGATGAACAGTGTCTTGTGCACGTAGCGGCATCATTTTTCTAACCAGGCTAAAAAAATGATCCCAGTCGATTAATAAATAAAACATCACAAATAAAGTCAGAACGGCATTAACGAATCCCGTGATGACTGAACTTCCTGACATGAGGATCGTCTCCAAGGTGGAGGACATCAGCGCGTCAGAATTGTCATTGAGATGTTCGGCAATCTTTTGGGTTGCGCTAGTTTTAAGGGTATTCCAGTCAAGATTGATGTGAAATTCACTTAATTTAGGCCCAAGCCAAGCCTGGGTGTTTTGGATCCACTCTGGAAACTGGGTCTTAATAAGGGGGATTTCAGTTTTGAGGAGGGTAATAAAGAGGCTCAAAATGGAAAAAACGATGCCTAGGCCAATAATCATGGCAATTGCAGCCGCGGCTGCGCGGGGTAGTTTATGCCTCTCAAGCCACAAACAAACTGGGCGCAGGGCGTAAGCCAGAATAAATGCAGTCAAAAAAGGGGTAAAAATTTCAGCCATCGTGCTCGAATCCTCTAGAATTCAATGATTCTACCGACCAAGTAGTGTTTCTTACTAATCTTCTATCTCTGCCATGACCTCATCTACTGATTCTTCCTCAAAAGGCCTTTCCTACCGTGACGCTGGCGTCGATATTGACGCTGGGGACGATTTAGTGGATCGCATTAAGCCCTTAGCTAAGAAAACCATGCGCGAGGGTGTGTTGGCGGGTATTGGCGGCTTTGGCGCCCTGTTTGAGGTGCCCAAGCGCTACAAAGAGCCCGTCTTGGTGTCCGGTACTGATGGTGTTGGCACTAAGCTCCGCTTGGCCTTTGAATGGAATCGTCACGATACGATTGGCCAAGACTTGGTAGCGATGAGTGTGAATGACATTTTGGTGCAGGGTGCTGAACCTCTCTTTTTCTTGGATTACTTTGCATGTGGCAAGTTAACGGTAGATACCGCTGCTACCGTCGTTGCTGGTATTGCTAAAGGTTGCGAATTGTCTGGTTGCGCCCTCATTGGTGGTGAAACTGCTGAAATGCCTGGGATGTACCCTCCAGGTGAATACGATTTAGCTGGCTTTGCGGTAGGCGCAGTTGAAAAATCCAAAATCATTACTGGCGCAACGATCGTTCCCGGCGATATCGTTTTGGCGATTGGTTCCAGTGGCGCACATTCGAATGGTTACTCGTTGGTTCGCAAAATTATTGAACGTGCTGGCGCTAAGCCTACCGATGACTTGGGCGGTCGCTCTTTAGGTGATGTAGTGATGGCGCCTACAGAAATTTATGTCAAGCCACTTCTGAAATTGATCTCTGAGGTCAATGTGAAGGGTATGGCCCACATCACTGGTGGTGGTTTGGTAGATAACGTGCCTCGCGTACTCCCAGAAAATATTCAAGCCGTATTGCATCGTGATAGCTGGAAAATGCCCGAGCTCTTCCGTTGGCTGCAGATGAAGGGTGGCGTAGCTGATGCAGAAATGGTCCGCGTATTTAACTGCGGCATTGGCATGGTGGTGATTGTGTCCGCTGACCAAGCGGATATTGCGATCACATCCCTCAAGGCTGAGGGTTTAAATGCTTGGACGGTGGGTGATGTTGTGGAGCGTCCAACGGGTGCGCCACAAACGATCGTTATCTAAAGTCGGCTCATCAAGCTGTGCTTGCAGTGTTCTAAGGCCGCCTTCAGCTCATCTGGGTTGAAGGGGTCAAAGGTGTTTCTTCCTGCGATCGCGCGCAACCAAGTTAGCTGTCTTTTACCAAGTTGCCTGGTAGCTGCTAGTGCCTTGTAACGCATTTCCTCTTGGTCGACTTCGCCATCTAAATACTCCCAAATTTGTCGATACCCCACTGCTCTAATAGCGGGTAAGTCGGCATGCAACTTGGTGTTACTTCGCAGCGCTTGCACTTCCTCAAGCAGTCCACCAGCCAGCATTTCATCAAAACGCTTTTCTAAATTCTGATGCAGACGGGCACGATCGCTGGGCTCTAAGGAGACGAGATCAATCCATTCCGGAATGGCGGACCCTTCTCTGCCATCTTCGCTTGGGGAATCCGCGAGCAATGCAGACATTGGTTTACCAGTGATCTCGTAAACCTCTAAAGCGCGTTGGACTCGTTGGGAGTCGTTGGGCTGTAAGCGGGCGGCTGTCACTGGGTCTACCTTGACTAGTTCGGCATGCATTGCGGGCCAGCCAATCCCCTTGCCTTGCTCATCTAGGCGGGCACGGATTTCTGGATTAGCCGGGGGAAGTGACGAGAGGCCATGGGCCCAGGCTCGCCAATACAACATCGTGCCGCCAACCACTACCGGAATATTCCCACGACTACGAATTTCTGCGCATAGTCGCTTGGCGTCATTCGCAAAGCGCGCGGCTGAATATGATTCAGTCGGTTCTAGGATATCAATCAGATGATGCTGAACTGCAGTCTGCTCTGCCTGAGTTGGCTTGGCGCTGCCAATATCTAGCCCTCGATATACCAAAGCGGAGTCCATGCTGATTAATTCAACAGTCTGACCAATGGATTTGGCATGCTCTGCCAAGGACATGGCGAGATGGGTTTTGCCTGCGCCTGTGGGGCCAACAATACAAAGGATTGGCGGCTGATCAGGTAAATGCGTAGGCTGAATGTGGGGTTCAGTTTGCATGCCTCATTATAGGAATGAAATCTACCAACTTGCATTGTCAGCCTGTTAATATCCTTGCAACTCAAAACTGGAGTCCAAGTTGATCGATACCCTATTGCAACTCAGCGATTTATTGCTACATATTGATCGCTATTTAGATGTGGTGATTCAACAATATGGCTATTGGGCTTATGGCCTACTCTTTGCTATCGTGTTTGCTGAGACTGGTTTGGTGGTCGCTCCTTTTTTGCCGGGCGACTCTCTCTTGTTTATTGCTGGTGCTTACTGCGCCACGGAACATTTCAATTTGTGGGCGCTCTGTATCGGTTTATTGATTGCGGCAATCAGTGGCAATACCGTGAATTACTTTATTGGCCGCTGGATTGGGCACCGCATTTTTAGTAGCCAATCTCGCTGGATTGATCAGGCGGCTTTGCGCAAGACCCATTCCTTTTACGAGAAGCACGGCGGCAAAACAATTATCGTGGCGCGCTTCTTGCCAATCATTCGCACCTTTGCACCATTCGTTGCTGGCATATCTGAAATGAATTTCTCACGCTTCCAGTTATTTAATATCACTGGCGCAGTCTTGTGGGTATTTGGATTGGTCATTGCGGGCTACTTCTTTGGCAACATCCCCGTCATTCGCCAGAACCTGAACGTCATTGTGTTGATTGGTATTGGTGCCGCAGCCTTGCCCATTGTGCTGGCGGGTCTCTACAAACTATTTCAGACTAAAAAGAAATCATAGTCAACAATCTTTTTGGTAGAGAGATTGCTGAATGTGACCGCTCAGTGCAGCTTGGTTTGACTCTCCAGCGTAGCAATATGTTCCCGAATATCTGCCGCGTCCTCTGCGCCAGGCATCTCACTTAAATAACGCTGCATATCGGCAATCGCAGGGCGAAGGTATTCCAACTGGGCAAAGATCAGGCCACGATCACGGACTTCTTCAATCGAGTCAGGCAGCAGAATCACCAGGCGCTCTTGGATTCCGAGCAAACGCTCCCAGCGCTCATGCTCTGAATAAATCATTTTGAGATTTCTCATAAAGCGAGAGAGAATTTCTCGAGCGCTAGAGGCGCGTAAGAAAATATTGAGAGGCAAACTAAGATCACCGCGATAGCCTTTGGCATCGAGGTAGGGATCAAGCATTTCTTGCAATTGATTTTTGGAGAGTGATTCGCCATTCAGTGGATCCATGATGATCTCACCCTGTTGCAGAGAGATGCGCATCATGAAGTGATTCGGAAAGGAGACTCCTTTGATATTTAAACCAATTTGCTGACCTAGCTCCATCATCAAGATGGCTAATGAGATTGGAATGCCGCGACGATTAACAATAATTTGGTGAAGGTAAGAATTCTCGGGCGCGTAAAAGTCATTCGGGTTAGGGCCGAAACCTAACTCGTTATAAAAGAAATGCTTCAAAATCTGCAGACGCTGAATCAGCGGCGTATCTGGGGTAATGCGTTGCTTGAGCTTGTTGCCCCATTGATCAATCTGATCTAGGACCCCTTGCACATCGAGATCAGGATAGGCGTGTTGTGCAACGGCTACTGCAGCCTCGGTTAAGGGGAAGTGTTCGTCTTCAGCAACTAAGGAAGTGAAATAGTCGAGTTGTTGTGTTGGCATATGATCTATTTTGCATGACGCAGAAATTTTTGCCAGCGGATGCCAACCAAGCCCAAGGCTCCAAAGTAGACCACTGCGGCAGCGCCAAGCCAGGCAGCTAACAGCGCCACTCTGAGCCAGGGGGTTTGCTGGAGCGCAATCCAGTTATGGGCGCTAGCGGCGTAATACAGCAATGCTGAATATGGAATTAAGGCAAGCGACAGCTGACCTAGATACTTTAACCATGCGGAGTTAGGAAGGGCGCCACGTCGATGTAAGCCCACCCACAGTAGGGTCGCATTAAGGCAGGCCCCAGCACCAACGGAGAGGGCTAGGCCAGCATGGCCGAGCCAAGGAACAAAAACTAGATTGGCTAACTGAGTAGCTAGTAATACGAGCAAGCCAATTTTTACTGGCGTACGAATATCTTGGCGTGAGTAAAAACCGGGCGCCAAGATCTTTACCAAAATTAAACCAATTAAACCAACACCATACGCGGCCAATGCGCGTTGGGTCATTAAGACATCCAAGGCGGTGAACTTGCCATAGTGGTAGAGGACTGCTGCGAGCGGCTCACCAAAAATAAATAAAGCTATTGCGCAAGGGGCGGCCAGCAAGAAAGTCAGTTGTAAGCCCCAAATTAAAAGCTCACCAGCATGAATCAAGTCATTTTTTGCATTTGCTTTGCTTAGGCTAGGCAGAAGAACGGTTCCTAGCGCCACACCCAAGAGGGCAGTTGGAAACTCCATTAGGCGATCGGCATAAGAAAGCCATGACACGCTACCGGCTTGGAGGCGTGAAGCAATATTGGTATTGATGATGAGGGAGATCTGGGCAACAGATACTGCAAATACAGCTGGCCCCATCAATCGCATGACTCGACGAGCATCGGGATTTTTGATTGCCGCTTTGATTGCGCCCGGCAGAAGCCCAACTCTGGGCAATAGACCCAGATGAGACAGCGCTGGAACTTGGATCGCCAGCTGCAAAACACCCCCCAAAAGAACCCCGACACTGAGGGCGTAAATGGGTTGAGCTAAGTGGGGAGCCAAAAAGATAGCACTACCGATCAGGGCTAGATTGAGTAAAACGGGGGTAAATGCTGGAATGGCAAAGCGCCCAAAGGTATTGAGAATCCCCGCGGACAAGGAAACCATTGAAATCAGGCCGATATAAGGGAACATGATGCGGGTCATGACTACGCTAGCTTCATAGGCTGGCCCACCTTTAAACCCGGTAGCAATGGCCAGAATGAGCAAGGGAGCGCCGATGACCCCCAGGAATACCGTGAGAAGCAAAGCCCAAAATAAGAGTGTGGCAACGGCATTTACGAGGATTTGGGACTGTTTTACATCCCCTTCGCTGGAGATTTCCCCTAAAATTGGCACAAATGCCTGGGAAAACGCCCCTTCAGCAAAGAGCCGGCGTAGCAAATTTGGCAGTCTAAAGGCCACATTAAAGGCGTCCGTCCACTCCGAAGCCCCAAAACTACGGGCAATCAGGGTTTCCCGGAGGAGTCCGGTAATGCGGGACAGCATCGTAAGGGCGCTAACCTTGGCGGCAGCAGAAAGCAGATTCATGGGCTAATTTTCCCCTATTTATCAAGTGGCTGGGCTTTTTTAGTCCTTTAATGTAAAATCTTGGGTTTTGGTGAGTCAGCTTACAAATTTGGCGAACCCACGCAGCTTTTCAGTCAATCGTATTTTGTAATTTTTATATAGCAAGGTTTAAAGATGGCCAATACCGCACAAGCGCGTAAACGCGCACGGCAGGCAGTAAAACAGAATGAACACAACTCCAGTTTGCGTTCAAAGCTTCGCACTTCCATTAAGGCAGTTCGCAAAGCAATCGACACAGGCGACAAGGCTGCTGCAGCTAAAGTGTTCGCAGCAACTCAATCAACAATCGATAAGATTGCTGATAAAAAGATTGCTCACAAAAATACTGCATCACGTCAGAAGTCACGTTTGTCTGCAGCTATTAAGGCAATGGCAGCGTAAGACTTTTTAGTTTTAGGCTGGCTCTAGAGTGATCTGAGCCTCAGCCCGCTCCTTATCAGAGCGGGTTTTTGTTTTTAAGACTGGGTTTGTGATTGCGGTTCGAATTCGCAGGCTTCTTCGATCGGCAGGCTATTGTCTTTGGCGAAGTTCATGACAAAGTCGAGCGCCCTCGGATCAAGCTCCCTTAGTCTGGTATCAACAACAACGCATTTCACTTTTGCAATCACTACTGGCCTGACATAAGGTGAGTAAGTAAAGCGGGGGTCGCCAGCATCGCCTGGTGGGCGAAAAGTAGCCATCACTCCGCAAAGACGTTCCGCCCAGTCGCTCGGGCGAAAAGCTTTGCCAGAAGTTGTAATGCCTTGAATAAAAAGCTTTTTGTGGTTCAAGTTGGCGTAGAAATCGTTGTAAGGAATCAGTATTGCTCAGCCCCCTAGCTTAACAGTCTGAGAAGGCCTTAAGATGACTTTAGGAACTATTTTCGTGCAGTTCGATGCCCAAATAAAAAATGCAAGCTAAAACTCTAATAGAAAACTCAACAATGACATCATTGGCAAAGCCTCAAGTGCCGGGCCAGGTTAAGCATTACTTGCAGTTTTCAGACCTGACTCGCGAAGAATACGACTACCTCCTGCAGCGCTCGGCCTGGCTGAAGACCAAATTCAAGAGTTATGAGACTTGGCATCCCTTACATGATCGCACTTTGGCGATGATTTTTGAGAAGCACTCCACTCGCACCCGTCTTTCTTTTGAGGCGGGTATTCATCAGCTTGGTGGCCATGCGGTCTACCTAAATACTCGAGACACCCAGTTGGGTCGTGGCGAGCCTGTAGAGGATGCTGCACAGGTAATTTCACGGATGACCGACATCATCATGATCCGCACCTTTGGTCAGGAGATCATTGAGCGTTTTGCAGCAAATTCTCGCGTGCCCGTGATCAATGGCCTTACCAATGAATACCACCCTTGCCAAGTATTGGCCGACATTTTTACCTTCGTAGAGGCACGCGGTCCGATTCAGGGTAAAACGGTTGCCTGGGTGGGTGATGCTAATAATATGGCGTACACCTGGATTCAGGCGGCAGAGTGTTTGGATTTTCAAATCCGCTTCTCTGCGCCAGCAGGCTACCAGTTAGAAAGCGCAAGATTGACTGATAAAGCGTTAAAGCATCTCACTGTATACGCCGATCCAAAAGATGCCTGCAAGGGTGCCGACCTAGTGACAACTGATGTATGGACTAGCATGGGTTACGAAGATGAAAACACTTCCCGTATGAATGCGTTTCAAGAGTGGATGGTGGATGAGGAGCTCATGTCTTTGGCTAAGCCAGATGCTTTGTTTATGCATTGTTTGCCAGCCCATCGCGGTGAAGAGGTTTCCGCGGAGGTGATTGATGGCCCGCAAAGTATTGTTTGGGAAGAGGCCGAGAATCGCTTGCATGTTCAAAAGGCTCTGATGGAGTATTTGCTCTGCGGGCGTTTGCAGTAATTTTTTAAGTAATTCGTCTTAGTTGGTTATTAATTCATTTTCTGATTGAATAGAAATTATGTCTGATATTAAAAAAGTAGTTTTAGCTTATTCCGGCGGTCTTGATACCAGCGTGATCTTGAAATGGCTTCAAGATACCTATCAATGTGAGATCGTTACATTTACCGCTGACTTGGGTCAAGGTGAAGAGCTTGAGCCAGCGCGCGCTAAAGCGCTGCAATTTGGTATCAAGCCAGAAAATATTTTTATCGATGATTTGCGCGAAGAGTTTGTGCGTGATTTCGTATTCCCGATGTTCCGCGCCAATACGATTTACGAAGGCGAGTATTTGTTGGGTACTTCAATTGCCCGTCCATTGATCGCTAAGCGCCAAATTGAAATTGCTCGTCAGACTGGTGCGGACTCGGTTTCCCATGGGGCGACTGGTAAAGGCAATGACCAAGTACGTTTTGAATTGGGTTATTACGCATTAGAGCCGGGAATCAAAGTCATCGCCCCATGGCGTGAGTGGGACCTGCTTTCCCGTGAAAAATTGATGGCCTATGCAGAAAAGCATGGCATTCCAGTAGAGATGAAACACAAGCAGGGTGGCTCACCATATTCAATGGATGCCAATCTCTTACACATCAGCTACGAAGGTCGTCACCTCGAAAATCCGAATGCCGAGGCTGAAGAGTCTATGTGGCGTTGGACAGTGTCTCCTGAAAAAGCACCAGATGCAGCAGAAATTATTGAAATTGAATTCCGTGCTGGTGATCCAGTAGCGATTAATGGCAAAACGTATAAGCCACATGAGTTGTTGGCTGAGCTCAATCGTATTGGTGGCATGCACGGCATTGGCCGACTTGATTTAGTTGAGAATCGCTTTGTTGGTATGAAGAGCCGTGGCTGTTATGAAACTCCTGGTGGCACAATCTTGTTGAAAGCCCACCGCGGTATCGAGAGCATTACTTTGGATCGCGAAGTGGCTCATCTGAAAGATGATCTGATGCCACGCTATGCCAGCATGATCTACAACGGTTTGTGGTGGGCGCCAGAACGCCTTGCCTTGCAAACCTTGATTGACCACACTCAGCAAATGGTAAATGGCGTTGTGCGTCTGAAACTCTACAAAGGATCTGTATCCGTCATCTCTCGTGATTCAGCGAATACCCTGTTTGATCAGACCATTGCTACCTTTGATGATGACGGCGGCGCTTATAACCAAGCGGATGCTGGTGGTTTTATTAAGCTCAATGCATTGCGTATGCGGATTGCCGAAACTGCAAGACGTAAGCGTGCCAAGTAATCAAGATTAACAATAAATAAAAAATCAGATTAGAAAGAATAAAGATGCAATTTGATCAAGTTTCCGTAGGCAAAAAAGCCAATGTATTTTTTGATGGTAAATGCGTATCTCATACCGTGACCTTGCCAAATGGTATTCGTAAGTCTGTTGGCGTAGTGTTGCCAAGCACTTTGCGTTTTGACCTCAGCACTAAAGAAATCATGGAAGTAGTCGATGGTAATGCTTTTGTGAGTATTAACGGTGCCCCTGAGGTGGAATTCAAGGCCGGACAAAGCTGGGAAGTAGAGAAGGGTGGTCACTTCATCATCCGTGCCGAGGCCCC
>CANCBK010000005.1 GCA_947374315.1 Burkholderiaceae bacterium
TATGGTGCTCAATTGGCCGCCCACTTTGGCTTGCCTTATGCCTTTGCCTCGCATTTTGCACCCGAGCAGCTCCTTGATGCAATGGCCAGTTATCGTAAGCTCTTTAAACCTTCTGACGAGTTGGCTAGTCCATATTCAGCTTTTTTAATGAATGTGGTGGCCGCCGATACCGATGAAGAAGCTCAGCATTTGTTCACCACCTTGCAGCAAAATGTGATTCGCATGCGCCGCAATACGCGGGGTCAGTTGCCGCCACCCATCGCCGACCTAGATGCATTCTGTGAGCCCCATGAAAAAGTAAGCGCTGCTCATGCCCTGCAATGCTCAGCCGTCGGTTCATTGGCTACCGTAAGAAAAGAGATGCAGCATTGGCTTGATCTCACTGGGGCCAATGAGATCATTATTACTGGCCAAATATTTGATCATCAGGCGCGCCTAAGATCATTCGAGATTGCAGCTGAAGCAGCCAAAGGCTTGCGTTTTAAGGCTACAGCTTAAAAGCGTTGTAATGGTGCGTGATGATGACATCATCTTTGGCCGCTCGACTGGCGATCTGGAGTACCGCATTGTCTTTGCTAATTAATATTGCCGGTCTGAGTTTGTAGGCTAGATCCAGAAATATTTGATCATCAGTATCCTGGCACTGCCATGGCGCAGTGGGTAAACCTTCATCATCCTGAAGTTGCGCGATGGATTGCCAATGCTGAAGAATGGCTGCCTGAGCGGCGCTCTCAAGCTTGAAGAGCGGGCGCGAGATGACATCGGCGAATTCAGTCAAAGTCTTTTGGCTAGCGATAGCGGTAATACTATTGCTGAAGAGCGCATTCTTTAAATCAATCGCTCTTGCATCGTTAAAGACAAAAATATCCAGCAGGATATTGGTGTCCAAAACGATGGGCTTCATTGCTGTTGCGCCCGCCAAATTTCTGGGGTGATGGTAACTTGACCCATATCCGATGAAACATACGCTTCACCATCCTGAACGTTGACGTGCAAGACCATGCTGCGCTCGACCAGCTTATTGAGTTCCTTGGCCTGTTCGGCTGGAATGGAAATGATCTGGAGATTGCGTGCACGAGTGAGCTTATTGGCGATACCGTCCCACCAGATCTTGCTGGTGTGGCCGCCATAACAATACACAATGACTTGATCGGCGCGACCGCAAGCTTTTAGAATACGGCGTTCATCTGGCTGACCGATTTCTATCCACAGCTTGATGGCATCGGTTAAGTCCTTCACCCAAATATCAGGCTCATCGGTGTCGCTCAAACCCTTGGTAAACACCAAATCTTCCTGAGCTTGCAGGGCAAAGGCGATGATTCTGACCATCATCCGCTCTTCGGTTTCAGAGGGATGTTTGGCGATGGTGAGGGAATGACTGCCGTAGTAATGGCGATCTGAGTCTGCGACGTGGAGGTCGGCTTTGTGGATAGTTGCGCGTAGAGCCATGGCGCATTATCGCCTTTTAGTTGGACTATCCCGTCTATCCCAGTATTATTTCGAAAATTGCTCCAATTTACTGTGTATCGTAGAGTCCCATGATCCGTATTACCGAACTTCGCCTGCCTATTAGCCATGCCCCCGAGGCATTGGAGGAGGCAATCTTGAAGCGCCTGAATCTCAAGTCTCAAGACTTCATTCGGGCCGAGGTCTTTAAGCGTAGTTATGACGCCAGAAAGAATGTCGCACTGGCCTTTATCTATACCGTCGATTTGTCTGTCAAGAATGAAGAGCAGCTCCTCAAGCAATTTGCCAATGATATTCATGTAAGACCCTCTCCTGATACGCGTTATCACTTTGTGGCAAATGCCGCACAGGTAAGCGCTGAAAATTTTGAGCGCCCAGTTGTCATTGGTTTTGGCCCTTGTGGAATCTTTGCGGCGCTGCTATTGGCTCAGATGGGATTTAAGCCGATTGTTTTGGAGCGCGGCAAACCAGTACGTGAGCGGACTCAAGATACTTGGGGCTTATGGCGCAAGAATGTCCTCCATCCAGAATCTAATGTGCAGTTTGGCGAGGGTGGGGCAGGTACGTTTTCTGATGGCAAGCTCTATAGCCAAATTAAGGATCCTAAGTTTTATGGTCGCAAGGTCATCAATGAGTTTGTAAAGGCTGGCGCACCAGAAGAGATTCGTTACGTTGCTAAACCCCATATTGGTACCTTTCGCCTAGTCGGTGTTGTCGAGAGAATGCGCCAAGAAATCATTGAGCTTGGTGGAGAGATTCGTTTTTCACAAAAGGTAATCGGGTTTGATATTCGGGATGATCAAATTCGGGGTGTCAAGATTGAGGGGCATGAAGATCTGCCGGCAACCCATGTTGTTTTAGCTCTAGGTCATAGCGCTCGCGATACCTTTGAGGCCTTGCATCAGGTTGGCGTCTATATGGAGGCGAAGCCATTCTCGGTAGGCTTCCGCATTGAGCATCCACAATCGTTGATCGATAAAGCCCGTTTAGGGCCGCATGCAGGCAATGCGCTGATTGGGGCTGCGGATTACAAGTTGGTGCATCACGCCAAAAATGGACGTGATGTATACAGCTTCTGTATGTGCCCGGGGGGCACAGTTGTTGCCGCCACATCCGAGCCAAATCGTGTGGTCACGAATGGCATGAGTCAGTATTCCCGTAACGAGCGTAACGCCAATGCTGGCATCGTCGTCGGAATTACTCCGGAAGATTATCCGGGCGGTCCGCTAGCGGGTATTGAGTTTCAGAGGGCGCTAGAGTCTAAGGCCTATGAGCTGGGTGGGTCCACTTATGAGGCGCCAGGGCAATTGGTGGGAGACTTTCTAGCAGGCAAGCCTTCGACAGTGCTAGGTAGTGTGACACCATCGTATAAACCTGGGGTTCATCTCACGGACCTGGCCGATTGCTTGCCTCCTTATGCGATTGAAGCAATTCGAGAGGCCATTCCCGCCTTTGAGAAGCAGATCAAGGGCTTTTCGATGAAAGACGCAGTGCTCACTGGAGTGGAGACTAGAACATCTTCTCCATTGCGGATTACTAGGGGCGCAAACTTTCAGAGTTTAAATATCAAAGGTCTTTACCCTGCGGGTGAGGGGGCAGGCTATGCTGGTGGAATCTTGTCGGCAGGAGTGGATGGGATTAAAGTAGCAGAGGCAGTTGCCCTTGATTACCTCTCCCATCTCTCGAAATAATTGAAGATACCAATTCCTAATGAGTATTGAAGTTCCTGTAGTCACCTCAAATGAAAAAGAAGTCCTTTTTCATCCGGAGTTATTGCAGAAGTTTGATATCAACGGACCGCGCTATACCTCTTATCCAAGTGCCGATCGTTTTCACAATCACTTTGGTGAGTCGGATTACTTAGGGGCTTTGCAGCGAGTGGCCAAAATAAACGAGCCGCTATCACTCTATTTTCACTTACCGTTTTGCCCTAATATTTGTTACTACTGTGGTTGCAACAAAATCATTACCAAAGACCATGGGCGGAGCGCCAAGTACATTAAATATTTGGCCAAAGAGATGGCGATGGTTTGCTCAGCCATGGGCGCACAGAACAAAATACCCGTCACTCAGTTGCACTGGGGCGGTGGTACGCCTACATTTTTGTCTCACGAAGAGATGATTGAGTTGATGCTTCATACGCGTACGCATTTTGACCTACTTCCTGGCGGTGAATATTCCATTGAGATTGATCCGCGCCGAGTAACGGAGGCCGACATCGCTTTGCTGGCGGAATTGGGTTTCAACCGCATCAGTCTCGGGGTGCAGGATTTCAACCTTGAAGTTCAAAAAGCGGTTCATCGAGTGCAGACTATTGAGGAAACGCAAGCGGTCATGGATTGGTCCAGAAAGTATGGGTTTAAATCTAGGAGTGTGGATCTGATTTATGGATTGCCAAAGCAAACGCCAGAGACCTTCAAGGAAACCGTTGATGTGGTACTCAAGATGGGTCCGGATCGATTATCGGTCTATAACTATGCGCATTTACCCCATATCTTTAAACCACAGCGCAGAATTTCTGAGGCAGACTTGCCTGGAGCGGCTGACAAGTTAGACATTCTTTCAAATACGATTGAAAGACTTGGTGAAGCGGGGTATGTGTTTATTGGCATGGACCACTTTGCCAAACCAGATGATGAGCTAGCCATTGCGCAAAAAGAAGGCAAGCTACACCGTAATTTCCAGGGTTACTCAACCCAAGCGGAGTGCGATCTTTTGGCCTTTGGTATCTCCTCGATTGGCAAGGTAGACGACTCTTATTCGCAGAATGTCCGCACCTTGGACGAATACTATGTCGCAATTGATGATGGTCATTTACCTACCCTCAGAGGTCTTCAATTAGACAAAGATGATCTATTGCGCCGAGAGTTGATTGGTGAGTTAATGTGCCAATTTGCCTTAGATACCGAGCAGTTCGCCAAGTCTCATCAAATTGACTTCCCAAGTTATTTCAAGATAGAGATTGAGGAGCTAAAGGGCCTAGAAGAGGCGGGCCTCTTGGAGTGGCACGGTGCGACTATGGTTGTCCCGATTAAAGGCAGGTTGCTAGCAAGACGTGTGGCGATGACCTTCGATCGTCACCTCAGAGATTCAAAAGCTAAAGGTACTTATTCAAAGGTGCTGTAGTGCAAAAGTACACCAGCAATGAGGTCAATTTGATCGAGATCAAAAACTCATAAAAAGAGTGTTGCTTTTAAACCCATAAAAAAATCTAGCACCCATCGTATTTGATATACATCAAATGACTGGCCCCCATTCAATTTGAAAATAGACTCATCAAATTGATAACCAAAAGGGAAACCATCATGCGTATTAAACCTCTAGTAGCCGCAATGGCAGCAGTCACTTTATTAGCTCCCATTGCCGCCCAGGCCCAGGCTTCCGATACTGAAAATCCATGGATGGTACGTGTACGTGCCGTAGATTTGTTATGGCAGAATGGCCAGTCTGGCGTTGCCCAGTCTATGAACATTAATGCGAAGAATCAAATTATTCCTGAGTTTGATGTTTCTTATTTCTTCACTAAAAATATTGCTACAGAGCTGGTTTTAACTTACCCGCAACAGGTTAACTTGACCGCTGGCGGGACGCAGGCCGGTAAGATCAGCGCGCTACCGCCATCATTGTTGATTCAATATCACTTTACTGATTTGGGTGCCATTAAGCCATACGTTGGCGCTGGCGTGAACTATACAATTTTCGGCAATCGTCAAAATTTCCCAGCCTTATCTAATTCCGTGACAGTGGATCAATCTAGCGTGGGATTTGTTGCTCAGGTCGGTGCAGACTACATGTTTGATAAAAACTGGGGCATGAACGTAGATTTGAAATATGCAACTATGAGCACCAATATTAGCCAAGTTTCCGGTGGCGCCAATGTCGGTAAGCTTACATTGAACCCACTCATGCCAGCCGTTGGTGTGACATACAAGTTCTAAGTTCAGTTATCAGTTCAGCCCTTGTGCTGGCACTGCGGTGTTGAAGATGAAGGCCCTGTTTACAGGGCCTTGTCTATTGGGCTTTAGGAAATCAGGTGATCGATTAATTTCTCAAACTGAGTTTCATCGAAGTTGAGATTGTTAAAGCGCTGAATGGATGGGTGTATGGGCGGCTCTGTTCTGCGCTTAATGTACTGATCCCAGTGATTTAACTTCCATTCGTCTCTAGGGTCTGCGCGCTTTTCCATTCGGTGCCTGGCCTCCTCTTCATCCAAATCAATCCAGGCTAGCCGAATACTCGAGTCCTTTGAAATGCCTAAGGCTTCTGGGCTAAACATCTTGCCACTCTTAATCTCGTTCGAGAAGGGGCCCACCAAAATGATATTGACGCCTAGCGTGAGATTTTCTCGGGCGACATCAAGCATGCCCGCATACTCCCAGTCCCGAATATGCTCAAGGTAGTAGGGGCTATCACGATCATTGGCGTTATTTGTTGTCAGTTGCATCATATGGGCGCTAAAGGCTCCATAAGCCGTATCTTTGTCCAGAAAGAAAAAGTCCTGCCCCGTTTTTTCAATAATGAGAGGGAGCGCCCTCTTGGCTAGGGTGGATTTGCCAGTGCCCGCATGTCCCGTAAACAGGATGAGGCGTGGCGCAGAGGGGGTTAATTTGCAGGTCATTGATATCCCAAGTCTTCAGGAAATTCTACTTCTGAATCCGGGGCAAATTGAGTAAATCAGCAGAAATACAATGGATTTTTCTGAAGCGATGATAATGTCGCCATGGCCTTAATCGTACTTACTGATGCAAAACTGGCTTTTGGCCACGTTGACCTCCTCGCAAACACTGCTTTCTCATTGGAATCTGGGGAGCGGGTTGGCTTAATTGGCCGTAATGGCACCGGCAAATCTTCTTTATTGAAGATTTTGGCTGGCATGGAAAAATTGGATGATGGCCTGCTGCAATATCAGCAAGGCCTGCGTATCGCCTATGTTCCCCAGGAGCCGATATTTGAAGCTGAAGAGACCGTATTTGATGCGGTATCCAAGGGCGTTGCCCAGGCTAAAGCCTTACGAGAAGAATATGAAGCCCTCAGTGTGGGCGAGTGGGACGACGCAGCTCACCATCGCCTTGATGAAGTGCAATCCCAGCTAGAAGCGCTTAGTGGCTGGAATTGGGAGCAGCGCGTTCACGAAACATTGGATCGCTTGCATTTAGAGGCTGATCTCAAAATTAACACCTTATCAGGCGGTACCAAGAAACGCGTTGCATTGGCGCGCGCTTTGGTGGAGATGCCCGATGTATTGTTGCTTGATGAGCCAACCAACCATTTGGATTTAGACTCCATTTCTTGGTTGGAGGATTTGCTTAAAGACTACAAAGGCTCTGTCATTCTGATTACCCATGACCGCGCCTTTTTGGATAACGTGTGCACTCAAATTGTTGAGCTTGATCGCGGAATTTTGCGCACTTACCCTGGTAATTTCTCGGCTTATGAGGTTTTAAAAGATCAGGAAATGAATTCTGAATCTTTGGCAAACGCACGAGCGGATAAATTACTTGCCCAAGAAGAGGTTTGGATCCGCAAGGGAGTGGAGGCTAGGCGCACTCGTAGTGTGGCGCGTATTGCTCGCCTAGAAAACCTCCGTGTCAGTCGTTCGCAAAGACGGGATGCGGTTGGTCAGGTAAAGCTTGCGGTCTCAGCTGGCGATAGAAGCGGCAAGATTGTGGCTGATTTGCAGAATGTCTCCAAATCTTATGGCCGTCCAATTGTGACGGATTTCACAGCAACGATTTTGCGTGGTGATAAGGTAGGATTTTTGGGCCCTAACGGCGCTGGTAAGACAACCTTACTGAAGCTTATTTTGGGAACCATCGCGCCTGATTCCGGAACGGCAACAATGGGTACTCGTATTGAGGTTGCCTATTTTGACCAGATGCGAGAAGGCCTTGATCTCAATGCCTCCCTCGAGGACTACATCAGCCCCGGTAGTGAGTGGATTGAAATTAATGGCAATAAAAAGCACGTCAAGAGTTACTTAAGTGATTTCTTGTTCTCACCGGAGCGGACAAATTCACCGGTGAGCACCTTGTCTGGTGGTGAGCGTAATCGCTTGCTGCTCGCACGTTTGTTTGCTCGGCCTGCGAACGTCTTGGTATTGGATGAGCCAACCAATGACTTGGATATTGATACCTTGGACTTGCTTGAGCAGCTGCTTCAAGACTATAAGGGCACCGTCTTCTTGGTGAGTCATGATCGTTACTTCTTGGATAACGTAGTGACCAGCATCATCGCCAATGAAGGTGATGGATTCTGGCGCGAGTATGAGGGTGGTTATGAGGATTGGAAAATCCAAAAAGCGCGCTCTGACAAAATTCGTGCCGCTAATGGCGGCACCAAGCCCGTCGATAAGATTGAGGTGAAGTCTGAGCCTAAGGCTGAGCTTAAGGCCGAGCCCAAACCCACTGCAGCAAAGAGTGGCGCGCAAAAGCTCAACGGTAAAGAGCGTCAGGAGCTAGAGGCATTGCCATTGCAAATTGAGGCGCTAGAAACGGAGCAAGCTGATATTGGTATTGCGATGAGTAATCCTGATCTGTACAAGAATGAGCCCGAGTTAGCGGCAAGCATGCAAGCTCGCTTATCTGAACTGACTGCTGATCTCGATATCAAACTACAACGCTGGGAATTGCTACTGAGCCGTTCAGAGTCTTAACGGGATTTGAAGCGCTTGGCTTTGATGCGAGAAGAAGCCTCAAGGCCAAAAGAAGCCAGCAAGGCAACTAATAAAGCGATAGCGCTGGACGGCGCCGTCTGAATGGTATTGATGATCAGTGCCGTGAATAAACTTAAGTTAATCACAATCGCACACCACAGAATTTTTGGCTTAGCGCCAGTCTGCTTGTGAATGCGAATATGCCCATAGGTAATTACCGCATATACCAATAGAAAAGCAAGGCTTGCCATTTGGCCAACCTCATTGAGCGGAAATATCAGTGCCAAAACAATGACCCCAATACATGAGATGGTAAGGGCATGCAGATTGTTTTTGAGAACGGTATTTCCCAGGGCGCTAGAAACCTCTTTCTTTTGCGCCACATCGGCTGCGATATTGGAGGCTGCAAAAATAGTGGCGTTGACGGCTGCTGCGCACGCTAACAAGGCAGAGATGCTGATAATCACAAAGCCTAGTTTGCCGGCAATCAACCTTGCCGCATCGGCTAAGACATGTCCATTGTCCGTTTGGATTAAGTTGAGCGGCATGAGCATTACGACTGCAGTGCTGACCGCCAAGTAGGCAATGGTGACCAAGATCAGCGCCGAGAACATGGCTAAGGGCAATTCTTTTTGAGGGCTCTTCATAGCTGAAGAGGAATTAGTCACAACGCCAAAACCCTGAAAATTAATATAGAGAATGCCGGCAGCTACTGCAATCCCTTCAATGGAGCCACCCGCCATGTGATAGCTCGTGTAATCCGCCTGATGAAATCCTATTGCTGAAAAGACGAGTAGGCTAATCACAACTAACCCGATTGCTAGCGTCTCAGCCTTGCCAACAAGGCTAGGCCCCAGCAGATTAATAAAGGTGCAAATCAGAATCAAAGCAACTGTGATCAATTTCAGGAGAAGTGGGGATAGGTCGCCACCAAATAAGGTATTGGCGTACTCAACAAACCCAGCCACATACAGCGCGGCTGCAATTAAGTAGGCAATATATTGAAAGAGATTGATGCCACCAGAAATAATGCCTGGCCCAAAGCTCATCACTGTAAACGTTGCCCCTCCTCCGCTACTCGGAAAGGCGGCGCCAAGTTTTGCATAAGAGTAGACCGAAAAAGAAGCTGCAATAGCGCCAATCAGAAAGGCTAGGGGAACATGAGTACCGGCGTGCGCGCTGGCCAATCCCAGCAGTGAGTACAGGCCCGCGCCCATCATTCCACCAATACCTAAGGCAGTAGCGGAGAAAAGACTGATGTCGTTAGCTTGTTTCGGGCTGTATTTAAGTAATTCTGATTTCAATAGAAATTAATCCAAATGTTCGCGAAGCAATTGATTGCGTAGCCGTGCGATTTCTTCAAGGAGATCCAGTGCTAGAGCAACCCCAGGCGTATTGAGTTCTAAGTCATGTGTGAGGTGAGCGGCGGTTTTTGCTCGCTTAAGGGAGTCCCCGCTAAAGCGCCAATCCTCGGGAGAGGATCCGGCGGGACTCAGTACACCTTCTGAAACCCAAGACATAATGAGATCTTCTGGCGCACGCACTGCTTGTGAGATTTCCACAATACTCATATGCACTTCATCTTCAACAATAGCGCCTTCGATCCAGGTGATTTTTGTGGGCGTCATATTCATCATCCCTTCAGGTGAGTTCTGGGGTTGAAATCAAAAGCCTTTTCAAGATTTTGGTAGGCTTCTTTTTGTGCGTCAGTTTCAGCGCTCGGCAAAATGATGCTTGGTACAACATAAAGATCGCCAGCCTCTTTACTGGGAATGCCCTTGCCTTTGAGTCGCATCTTCCGGCCCGTTGCAGTGCCAGCGGGAATCTTTAATTCTAATGTCGAGCCTGCGGGGGTCGGGATGTTGGCCGTCGTGCCCAAGGCAGCTTCCCATGGTGCGAGCGGCAGATCGAGATAGACATCTTTGCCGTCCACGCGATAAATTGGATTGGGGTGAAAATCAACCTCTAGATAGAGGTCGCCAGCACCACCTGTGCCCATGCCTGGACCGCCTTGTCCTACAAGACGTAAATTTTGTCCCGCCTTAATGCCTTTTGGAATGCTGACATCGAGTTTACGTTCTTGCGTAATGACATGGCCGCTGGCATCTTGAGTTGGCATATGTAGGGCGATGGTCCGCTTGGCCCCGTTATAGGCATCTGCTAGATCAATCAATATCTTGGCGTGATGATCTTGGCCTTTAAAGTCCATACTTTGATGGGCATTGCCGCCACGACCACCTTGACGATGTCTACCCCGGCCAAAGAGGGATTCAAAAAATTCACTTTGATCGCCTTCATAGCCGCCACCAAAACCGCCGTGACCACCACCAAAGTTACCATCGGAATATTCAAAACCTTCATTCCAGTTTGGTGGTGGAGTGAAGTCTTGACCATTCTTCCAGTTAGCGCCCATGCGATCGTAAGCAGCGCGCTTTTCAGTATCTTTTAAGACGGAGTAGGCTTCACCAAGCTCTTTAAATTGATCTTCAGCCCCCGCCTCTTTGTTGACGTCTGGGTGGTATTTGCGGGCTAGCTTGCGATAAGCCGCTTTAATTTCAGCTTCGGTAGCGCCACGTGCGACGCCAAGCGTTTCGTAGTAATCCCTGAATTTCATAATCCTGATGGAGTCCTGATGGGGTCAATAAGCTTAATTCTACAGTCCTTAGCCCCGTTTTCCATCTTCTTTTGGTTAAAGAAAAAGCGGGTAGTGAGCCCGCTTGATGCTGTGTTGGATTTGGAGGTGGGCTTAGCTCATGACGCCAATTTGCCAAGGTACGAATTCATAGTCCCCGAGGCCTAATAATTCGCTTTTTGAGGCTTCTCCAGAAGCGGTCCTGAGGAATAGCTCAAAGATGCGTTGACCCATCTCTTGAACGGAAACTGTGCCGTCCAGGATTTCTCCGCAATTGATGTCCATATCCTCTGTAAGGCGCTGATACATCGGGGTATTGGTAGCAAGCTTGATGCAGGGTGCCGGCTTGGACCCAAACATAGAGCCACGTCCGGTAGTAAATGCAATTAGGTTGGCTCCACCAGCAATCTGACCTGTTGCTGAGACGGGGTCAAAGCCGGGCGTATCCATGAAGACAAAGCCTTTGGTGGTCACAGGTTCAGCATAGCGATATACCTCCATGAGAGGTCCTGTACCACCCTTCATTGAGGAGCCCAGTGACTTTTCAAAGATATTAGCAAGGCCGCCAATTTGGTTTCCGGGGCTAACTTGGCCGTTGATTTGCACATCGCGACCCACAGAGTATTCATCTTTCCACCAACGTATGCGCTTGATGAGTTTTTCACCAATTTCTTGGCTGGCCGCACGACGGGTGAGGGTGTGCTCAACACCATATATCTCTGGAGTCTCCGAAAGAATTCCCGTTCCTCCGTGGCGCGACAAGATATCAATCGCAGCCCCTAGTGCAGGGTTGGCGGTGATTGAGGAAAACCCATCGGAGCCACCACATTGCAAGCCGACGCATAAATGGCTTGCGGAGACGGTTTGACGCTGAACACTATTGGCTGCGGGCAAAAGGGCTTTGACAGCCTCAATGCCGGCTTCAATAGTTTTACGAGTGCCGCCGGATTCTTGCATGATGAAAGTGTGCAAGGTGGAGTTTTCTTGTAATGCTTCTTGCTCCATCAATCCTTTGAGTTGATTGCGCTCGCAACCAAGGCCAATAATGAGTGCAGCCGCGAGGTTAGGATGTTGTGCGTAACCCGCCATCGTTCTGCGTAGTAGCTGCATTGGCTCACCACTCATTTCCATGCCGCAACCGATGCCGTGACTAAAGGCTACGACGCCATCAATGTTGGGAAAGTCTTTTAATCTCTCGGGAGTAAACCAGTCCGCAATTTTGTTGACTACTGTTGCTGAGCAATTCACAGTCGACAGAATGCCAATGAAATTACGGGTGCCTACTTTTCCGTTTGACCGGACATAACCTTGGAAAGTCGCTCGCTCGGACTCTGGCAAAAGATCGGTAGGCTTGTATTCGCTAGCGTAGGCATAGTCACGATCAAACTCTCTAAATTCAGTGTTATGGCTATGCACCATCGTGCCGGGCTCAATATCCGTATTAGCAAAGCCAACGGTGACGTTGTACTTCAGAATAGGGTCGCCCTTAAGAATTTTCTTGGTAGCAATTTTGTAGCCTGCGGGGACTTGGCTGCGGCTAGTGAAATTCTCACTTGCTACGGCTTCGCCAATGGCAACATCCACCCGAGCCACGACGATATTGTCATTTGGGTGTAAGCGAATAATCGCACCAGCTAATTTTTTTCCAGAAGTTTCAATCATGGGTCTCTTTCAATTTATATGTATTTTATTCTGCTGCGGCGCCAGACTTCTTCACTATGGGGCTCCACTTGGCAACCTCAGACTTAATGTATTCGCTCAGTTGTGCCGGCGTGCTGGTTGCAACATCAAAGCCCTTGGAATTTAATTGGGCCTTGATTTCTGGGTTATTCAGAACGGTAATGAGCTGGGCGTTTAGCTTATCTACGATTGCCTTTGGGGTGTGCGCAGGAGCAACTATGGCATAGACAAGTTCAACTTCAAACTTTGGCAATGTTTCTGAAATTGCAGGAATATCAGGGGCATTCGTAGAGCGCTTGAGGCTAGTAACCCCTAAAGCCGTCAACTTTCCAGACTTCACATAAGGAAGGGCGGCTGGTGTGCCCACAATGGCGGTTTCGATTTGCCCACCTAAGACATCTGTTAGAGCTGGGGCTGCGCCCTTATATGGAACATGCAGAATACTCGTACCAGCTTGGGTATTAAATAACTCACCGGCGAGGTGTAGCGGGGTGCCTGCCCCAGAAGAGCCAAAACTGACTTTTCCGGGATTGGCTTTGTCGTAAGCAATGAGTTCAGAAACAGTTTTGAATGGAGTCGATGGGTTTGCGACAAGGATGAGTGAGGAGGAGGCAACCAATGAAATTGGAGAGAAATCTTTTACGACGTTGTAATTTAACTTTTTATATAAGGTTTCATTAATCGCCTGTGTGCCAACCATCATCAGAAAAAGCGTATATCCATCACCCTTTGAATTGGCTACATATTCAGCGGCCAAGTTTGCGCCGGCGCCAGGCTTATTATCAATAATGATCGGTTGGCCTAGGTTTTCTCCTAGCTTAGGGGTAAATGCGCGAGCGAGTACATCCGAAGGTCCGCCAGCTGCAAATGGAACGATTAATTTAATCGGCTGAGTTGGGTAGCTCTGCGCATAAGTAAGTGAAGGAAGTAGAGCGCCTATAGCTAATGACGCCAAAATAATCTTTCTCATGTATTGTCTCCTTAATTTTTTTAGAATATGAATTAAATCTAGTGAAGCGGAAAAAATGAAAATCACACGCGCAGAAATTTATCCTCTATCTATTCCTTTGATTGAGCCTATCAAGATGTCGCGGGAAATGGTGGTTGATGCAAAAACTGTTCTGCTATGTCTGACGGATGATCGGGGCCGACAGGGCTGGGGTGAGGCGTCTGTAGCACCTCTAATGACCGGAGAAACTTTGGATAGCTTGGTTGGTAGCATTAAATATCTCACTGAGAAATCACTATCAACCGATTGGGCTAAGCCAGAAGGCTTCTCAGCAATATTTGATGATATTTTGTATTTAAATGCTTCGGCCAAATCTTGTTTGGAGATGGCTTTATTGGATTTGCATACCCAAGAGATGTCCCTTCCTCTCTGGCGCTTTCTGCGTGCAGAAAGTAATGCCTCCAAAGTTGAATCAGTTGAACCTCCAGTGGCGATCCCCTTATTGCGCATGCTGGGCGGATCCTTGGAAAAAGAGCTAAGTGATGCAAGGACATTTCGGGAGCTTGGTTTTAGGCACTGGAAGATTAAGATTGGATCGCTATCTCTTGAGGAAGATTTGCATAGAGTTAAAACACTCTGCAGTCTGTTGGTTGGCGATGTCGTTTCTGTTGATGCAAACTGCGCCCTGAATTTAAATGACGCCATTCGATTTTGCGAGTCAGATGAGGCTCGTGGACTTTCATTCGCGGAGCAATTGATTCCAGCAACGCTACCCATGAGTGACTTCGTATTGCTCAAGCATCGGTCCGCTATTCCGATTGGTTTGGATGAGTCTATCCATGGTGCAGCGGAGATTGAAGAGTTCATCAAAGCAGATGCATTTAGTGGTGCAAGCTTAAAACTGATTAAGACTGGTGGCCTTATGCAAGCCTTGGCATGCGCCCATCTTCTGAGGGTGAATAATCTGAAGTTAAATCTAGCTTGCAAAATTGCCGAGACTTCGCTGTCAGCGGCTGCAACAGCATCGCTAGGATTCGCAATGGGCGAGGTGTCTTGGGGATTTAGCATGTCAAATCAATACTTACAGTTTGATATCTGCGACAAACCCTTAGTTGCCATCCATGGACATCTAGAAGCCACCCAATTAGCATCAAGTGGAGTGGGTGTCACTCCAAATATCAATCGAGTCAAAGAAGCTGTTGCCAAGGGGTACTCAGTTATTCAATGTTAAGAACGTCGAATGCCGCCTTCAGTCTTTTGGAATAGGAGTCTGAGGTCTTTTGTATTTCTTCTGGCGTCCACTTCCTAAAACCTTCCCCGGCCTTCATTCCCGTTTTCCCTTCACTCATTAATTGAACTACCTTGGATGGTAGGGTGGTGATATTAGATAGGGAGGGGTAAATTTCCTTTGCCGCGTTTGCCATCCCATCCCAACCAGAAATTTCCTTTTGGGTCATGGGTCCTACCGCCGCATAGCGAAAGCCAAAGCTGTATCTCACAGCATCATCAATATCTTCAGGGCTTGCGATACCTTCTTGTACTAGAGACAGCGCCTCACGCATAAGGGCATGTTGAATTCGATTTGCCAAGAACCCGGGAATATCTTTTTTTACTAAAACCGGTTTTTTTTCAATCTTTTTGTAGAGCTCACAGACTTGCTCAGCAAACTTCAATTCCGTTTTCTCGCCCATGACCACCTCGACTAGCGGGACAACTTCAGCGGGCATAAAGTAGTGAGCCCCCATCATGCGGTTTGCGGTTTTAAGTCCTGAGGCAATCTTGGTAATTGGAAATCCCGAGCTGTTGCTTCCGATGGGGATATGCATCGGAACTCTTTCGTCCAAGTATTGGAAGATTTCTTGCTTCAGCGCTAAGTTTTCAGCAATGGTTTCAATCACCCACTCACAATCATCCCACGCGGGCCAGCTTTCAAGCGCTTCAGCGGTTTGCGCTACCTTGATTTGAACCTGATCTTTTTCTGCATTGCTGCCCTTGAGGCCAATTTTTAAGGAAAGGGTGAGTGCTTTATCAAGGCAAGCGCTTGCCTTTTCCTTGGATCTACCCAAGATCACTACGGGAATGCTTTGTGCAATGAAGCCAGCGGCAATGCCGGCACCCATGATCCCGGTTCCAATTACGGCAATATATTTCATGAATATTCCAACTTATGCGGTTAAGTTTAAAAACAAGAAAATCTTTTCAAACGAATAATTACATGAGATTATCACCAATTATGTTTTAATTGTGAATCATTTAAATTCACTTATCCGTATAACTTTAACAAGGACTAAAAAATTATGACTATGCACAACCCCTTTCAGCCAGTGGAAAAAATTAAGGCGGAAGTCTTTATGTCGATGCCTGAGAAATTTAGAAAAAAATCTCGCACCGGATGGTCTGATGCAAACCGTCAAAATTCAGAAGTCGAATGTTTTTTAGAGGGGCCGTCCTTTGACCGCGAAGGCAATCTATGGTTTGTGGACATCCCCTTTGGCCGTATTTTTAGAATTACTCCTAAGGGCGATTGGGAGCTTGTTACACAATATGACGGATGGCCAAATGGCTTGAAGTTCCACAAAGATGGCCGCGCTTTTATTTGCGACTATAAGATGGGCTTGTTGGCCTTAGATACAAAGACTGGAAAAATAGAAACTGTGTTGGGTTCTATGTACAGCGAGAACTTCAAGGGATTGAACGATCTACATTTTGCTTCTAATGGCGACCTGTACTTTACTGATCAAGGTCAAACCGGTATTGCAGATCCAACAGGTCGTGTTTTCAGATTGCGTGAGAATGGACAGCTAGATCGTTTGGCGCTTAATGTGCCTAGTCCAAATGGCATCACATTAAATACCCAAGAAAAGCATGTGTTTGTTGCCGCAACGAGATCTCAACAAATCTGGAGATTGCCGCTGATGGCTGATGGCTCCGTCTCCAAGACCGGCGTAGCCATTCAGTTGACCGGTGGTGTTGCTGGTCCTGATGGCATTGAGATGGATTCCGAAAATGGCCTGCTGGTATGTCACTTAGGTATTGGCATTTGGAGGTTTGATCACAATATGTTGCCAACACATTTGATCTACTCTGATAATCCACATCATCATCATCTGGCAAATATGTGTTTCGGCGGTGCTGATGGCAGGGATTTGTATATTACCGAGTCTTTATCTGGCGACATCCTAAAAGCGCGCTTACCAGTGGCCGGTAAAAAAATGTTCGGCCTCTCCTAAGTTGAAAGAATTATTGCCTCTGTATAAGGTTTTAGCGAATACGCTGGCTCAGTGTATCTATGAGGGGGAGTGGTCCGTAGGGTCGGCTCTCCCCTCTGAGGCGGCCCTCTGCAAAAACTTTCAGGCTAGTCGCCACACCTTGAGGCATGCATTACAAACTCTAGAGAGTGATGGGCTTATATTGCGGCGCCAGGGGGCGCCCACGCAAGTCATTTCTAGGAAAAAGCTCAGACGTTTTACCCAAAGCTTTAATTCCCCAATCGATATTTTGAGTTATCCGAGGGATACTTATCGAGTGAATATGGTTGAAGAGTTCATTGAACTTGATAAGCCCTTGAGCGAGATGATTGGAGGGGTTATTGGCTCATCCTGGTATCACATTGGCGGAATTCGAAAGCAGCAAGATACGGAGCAGGTTATTGCTTGGACGGATATTTATATTCTTCCTCAATTCGCCGCCCTAACCTCAGAGCCAGAGCATACTCAAGTGATGGTGTTTGAGCAGATTGAAAAAAAATATGGGACCAGAATTGATCGAGCTGAAGTGGATGTCTCTGCGGTAGGTGCATCTCCTGTGATCGCGAAGCGACTTAATATCAAGCCCCAGACCCCATGTCTAGTGATTGTGCGCCGTTATTTCGATGATCAAGATAGGTTATTTGAAATCACATTCACATACCATCCGGAGAGTAAATATGTTTACGGCATGGAATTCAAAAGTAGTCTTGGAGTTTAATTTACTAGGTAAATTTTCATGAAACACTTATCTGTATCGAATGCTGAGAATTTTATTGCCAGCGCTTTAGAGGCCGTCAAGGTGCCAGCAGCAGATGCTCAGTTGGTTGCCCAGTTGATGGTGAAGTCTGATCTAGTCGGGGCTGATGGCCATGGCATTTTTCGCTTGCCCGCGTACATCAAAAGAATTCGGGCGGGCGGAATTAACCTGAATCCGAATATTCATATCGAACGCGATCAAGGCGCGACTGCTTTAGTGAACGGGGATAACGCCTTGGGCCATTTGGTGATGAATAAAGCGGTTGAGATTGCTATAGAAAAAGTAAAGAAACATAGTGTGTGCTGGGTAGGAAGTCATTTTGGAAACCATTCAGGCGCAGCATCTGTCTATGTGAGAAAGCTTGCGGAGCAGGGTTACATTGGTATTTATATGGCCGTTGGCAATGCCAACCACATGGCGCCTTGGGGCGGCATTGATTTGCTTTTATCAACTAATCCCATTGCTATCGCAGTACCAGCTGGAGATAGCCCAGTAGTGCTATTGGATATTGCGACAACAGTTGCGGCATACGGCAAGGTAAAACTTGCAGCGCAAAAGGGGGAGTCCATTCCCGATACTTGGATGATTGATCGAAAGGGTCAGCCAATTACGGATCCGCAAAAATCAAGCGAGGGCTCCCTATTGCCAATTGGCGGATACAAGGGTTATGGCTTGGCCGTCATGATTGGTCTGCTGGCGGGTGCGTTGAATAATGCAGCCGTAGGAAAAGGAACGATTGACTTCAATGCGCATCATGATGTAATTACCAATACTGGGCAAACCATCATTGCTGTGGATCCTAGTGCCTTTGGTGACAGAGAGCAATTTGTTGAGAGGGTCATCGCCCTGGTGAATGACTTGAAAAATTCTTCAAGGTTGCCCGGTGTAAACCAAATTCGAGTTCCTGGGGATGGGGCTGCCAAGTTGATCGCCGAAAGGCTGCAACATGGCATTCCAATATCGCCTGAATTACAAGAGTCATTGAATCATTGTGCAAGGGAGTGCGGAATTCAAACTTTAGATTTATAAAAATACCGGAGGAGACAAAATGATTAAAAAATCAATAAAAACGATGGTGCTGGGCTCGCTAGTGATGCCCTTGGTCTTTGGGGTAGCATTTGCTGCATATCCTGATAAGCCCATAAAAATGCTAGTCGGTTACGCTCCTGGGAGCTCAACTGATATTGTGGGGAGGATGGTTGCTAACGAATTAAGTCTTACCTTAAAGCAGCCTGTGATTGTTGAAAACAGAGGTGGGGCAGCGGGAAGTTTGGCGGCAGATGCGGTCGCCAAGAGCATCCCTGATGGATACACCATTCTCTTTGCTCAGAATGGTTTGGCAATTAATGTTGCCGCCAATCCAAAGCTTCCATTTAATGGTCAAAAAGATTTGCTCCCCGTAGTTGGGGTGGCGGCTACCCCGCATATTTTGATCGTGAGCCAGAATTCAAAAGCGAAGAATGTGGCTGATTTAATGGCGATGCTCAAGGCCGATCCGGGTAAATTGAGTTTCGGCTCTTCTGGAATTGGAAACTCGGATCATATGGCTGGCGAATTATTTTTGGCCATGACCGGGTTGCAGGCTATCCATATTCCCTACAAAGGGGGTTCGCCAGCCGCTACCGATCTTGTCGGCGGACAAATTGATTTCTATTTCGCTGGCATGCCTGTTGGGCTGCCTCTGTATAAAGGCGATAAAGTGAATGCTTTGGCGGTTACGAGTAAGGCTCGATTTAGTGGCGCCCCTGAATTGGTAACAATGCAAGAGGCGGGTGTTAAGGGATATGAGATGGCTTTGTGGCAAGGGGTATTTGTCCCCGCCGCTACTCCTCCAGCAATTATCAGCACGCTGAACAAGACCATTCTTAAAATTCTGGAATCACCAGAAATGAAGGAGCGCTTTATCAAGGCAGGCGTTCAAATTGCCCCAATGAATACCCAGCAATTTTCCGATCTATATTACTCAGATATCGCAAGATGGAAAGTGGTTATGGAGAAGGCAAAAATTAAATTAGATTAGATTGAATGTTGTGAAGAAAAGGTGTGGCGTTAACGAATGTTGATGGCACACCTTTTTTCATTTTAAGAAAGGCTAGATAGTTAAGTCGAAAACAATGACTTCAGCTTCTTTTCCATCGGTAATGAAAAGGGTGCTCTCGTTTTCTATCAATAACGCATCCCCTCCAGAAAGATGAATGTCATTGATCTTGAGTGAACCCTTAATCAGATGGACATAAGCTTTGCGGAGCGGATTGAGGGTCATTTGAGCGGATTGGTCTTGATCAAAAAGGCCTGCATACATTTTGGCGTCCGCATGAATTTTGACGGCATGGCCAGCGCCATCCGGTGAGGCCACTAAACAGAGCTTTCCCTGCTTATCTGCAAGAGGAATCGATTTTTGCTCATAGCTTGGGGCGACCTCTAGGGCGTTAGGCTCAATCCAGATTTGTAAAAAATGAGTGGTTTGGTCTTTGGCGTGGTTGAACTCGCTATGAGTGACCCCGGAGCCGGCGCTCATGCGCTGTACATCGCCTGGTGGAATCCCTTTGATGTTACCCATACTGTCCTCGTGCGCCAATTCACCCGAGAGGACATAGCTAATGATCTCCATATTGCGGTGACCATGCTTACCAAAGCCCATTCCAGCGGCCACCCGGTCTTCATTGATTACGCGCAGATTACCCCAGCCCATAAATTGAGGGTCGTGGTAGCCGGCAAATGAGAAGGAGTGGAAGCTTTTTAGCCATCCATGATCGGCATAGCCGCGGTCTTGGGCTTTTCGGAGGGTTAGCATTGGTAGGGCACTTTTCTGAAAATGAATAAGCACATTATCATTAGCTTTTGACATATTTGCTGATTGGCCTTCCATGGGAAGTATCAAACAAGACATTAAGGAAACCTACCTGGGTCTCTATGAGACTGCTCAGGAGAAGTGGAATGATTTTGGCCAGTTCCTGATGGAAGCCTGGCCTCTCCTGGCTATTTTGCTGGTCGGCTTAATGGGGGTTTGGTGGTACGCTGACCCGCCCCCACCTAGACATGTTTTGTTGGCTACTGGACAGCCCGGAGGCTCTTACTACGCCCTGGGAGAAAAGTACGCTGCTTTTTTTAAGAAAAAAGGCATTACCCTCGAGTTGC
Source organism: Burkholderiaceae bacterium (assembly GCA_947374315.1). The sequence continues at coordinate 20,524 of CANCBK010000005.1, forward strand.
TTACAACAATAGGCGCCGAGGAAAATATTGCGCACTTGGTCGATCGTAAAGACCCCGTTCAGGCAGCCTTTGTCCAGGCGGGCGTATTTAATCCCCATGGAATTGAGGGGGTTGAATCATTAGGCGCAATTGCATATGACCCCATTTGGTTGTTTTATCGTGGAGCTACGCTGAGGGCCAATGATTTTCGGGAAATGGAAGTGCGCTCTCGTCTTTTCCTGAAATCAAGAATGTCTGTGGGCGCAAAGGGTAGCGGGACTTATGCGCAAGCGATGCAAATTCTGAAGGCTAATGGCTTTGATGTCGGGTCTCAATTTCTCTACCTCTCCGGCTCAGAATCCGTTAAGGCCTTAAAAAAGGGTGAGATTGACGCGGCCTTTATTGTGGATGCCTATGAGGCGCCCAATGTGCAGGCCCTGCTATCTGATCCCAGTTTGCATTTAGCGACATTCCCCCGGGCTGAGGCATATTCTCGCTTGTTGCCTTATATGCAAATTCTCAATGTACCGACAGGCGCATTTAGCCTGATTCGCAACTTTCCCGAGAGCGACATCAAGCTCATGGCAACGACAACCAATTTATTAATTGATGACAGAATGCATCCGGCTCTTCAGTTTCTATTTTTAGAGGCTGCTCGTGAAATTAATGGCCGTCCTACATTCTTTTCGAAGCGCGGAGAATTTCCTGCATTTAAAAATAATGGACTTCCAGAGAGTCCTGTCGCCCTTCATTATGAAAAGAACGGCTCACCTTTGCTAATGAATTATTTGCCATTTTGGTTGGCAGAATTGGTGAACCGCTTGATATTTGTATTGTTGCCATTTTGTGCGATTGCCTATCCAATCCTACTTACCTTGCCCGGCTATCGCAATAAGCGGATCAAGCACAGAATTAACAAGCTGTATGGCGTTCTCAAGGGTTACGAGCAAGAGCTTACTGACAGCATTCAGCCGGAAGATCGGGATGAGTATCTGAAAAAATTAGACTTACTAGAATACGAAGCCCTACAGTTGAAAGTGTCGAAGAGCATGTCCGGCGATTATTACTCTTTGCGTACTAGCATTGACTATGTTCGTAACTGCTTGAGTCGGGGCGTGCGCCCCTATCGTGCGATCGACCTAGAAGCCCCTCTGTAGCCGTCTCTAGTTATTCGCTTTCCCCGGATTTGCTGGGGTATTTGAATGAGGCATAGCGAACCACTGCGTTTGCTAATGCCAAAACCAAAATGGTGATTCCCATAAAGAGAATGGCCATATCTGCTTCATGCTTGGTATTCACGAGATCAATAATGAGGCGAGTGACTGCGGTAATGGCCACGTAGATCAAAAATCGCACAGGCATATGGTTGGTCTTGAAATAAATGCCAACCATTGCGCCGATTTCTAAATAGATAAATAGTAAGAGTAAATCTTCAATTGAAGCGGAGCCCTTAGTGACCATTCCTAGAAACGCGACTACAGCAGACCAAACAGTTGCTGCGCCTATTCCGAATAAGGCGATACGATGGAATAAGGAAACAAACAGATTGCCGATTGGCACTGTCCAGCGCTCTATAGCCTCTTCGATCCTAGATGCATCCCTTGGCGTACCTTCTGGTATGTTCATTTGAAATCTCCTGAATTTATAATTTATGAAGTTCAGTATATTTGGCAATTGGCCAAAGTAAATAAAAAAAGAGGCGCTAAGGCCTCTTTTTTGCATGCTCTTGACTTACATCAAGCCAAGCTATCCGCCCAGATGTTGTGAGCCCAGCCCCAGGCATATACGCCCTCAAGGGTAGATGGTGCCGGCGATAGACCTCCCGCGCCATGAACGGGCTCAAAGGTTTTATTCTGGTCGCTATATTGATGCACGCTCGCAACATGAATGGTTTGCCGTTCATTTACGAAGCTATAGCAAGTATTTGTTAGTACTGGAGCGGGATTTACTTCCCAACCACTCAATTCGGCCACGATCGCAGCTGCCGCCACCTTGGCATGCTGGTTAGCCATATGCCCTGATTTTGGCATTGCCGGTGCTACTTGAATAGAGTCCCCTAGAACATAAATATCCTTGTGAGCTGTAGATTCAAAATTCAGAAAGTTGACATTGACCCAGCGCTGATTGGAATTGGCTAATCCAGTTTTGATTGCAATTTCACCAGCAGACATTTGGGGTAGGACATTCAATACATCCGCTTTAACATCATCCTCAACCTCGAGTTTGAGTGTTTTAGTTTTTCCATCTACGCCCACGACATTGCTCTTTGGTCGATACTCGATGATCCCCGCATATTGCTCGGCCCATACCTTTTTAAATAAGGCGCCTTTAGAGGTGACGTCTTGATTGGCATCCAAAATTAATACCTTGCCTTTGGGGTTGTATTGCTTGAGATAGTTTGCAACCTGACAGGCGCGTTCATAAGGACCTGGAGGGCAGCGATAGGGCGCCTCTGGAATGCTAATGGCAAAAGTACCGCCTTCACGCATCGCGGCCAGTTGCTTATGTAGCGCAACAGTTTCTGCGCCTGCTTTCCAGGCTTGCAAGGTAACGCCATCTTTATTTGCCTGTGCTAGACCTTCAATGCTATTCATATTGAGAGAGACGCCAGGGGATACAACGGCCTTGTCATAACGCAAAGTTTTCCCTGAAGCCAGTCTAAGGGTTTTCTTGTTGGGGTCTATGCTCGTGACGCTGTCTTGAATAATCTTGATGCCGTGACGCTTACTGAGATTGTCATAAGAAGAGGTAATTTCAGACATCGTGCGCGATCCACCGACGACGAGATTGGATAGCGGGCAAGATAGGAAAGCGGTATTGGGCTCGATTAAGGTAACGCGAGCAGTATTGTTGGAAAAAAGGCGCAGGTACTTGGCTGCGGTTGCGCCACCATAGCCTCCACCAATTACGAGAATTTCTGCTGTTTGTAGGCTCGGCTGGGCTTGGGTTGAGAAGCCAGCAAGCATGCCGATAGCGGCTGCACCATGACCTATAAAATGTCGTCGATCCATGCTGCCTCCTTAGGGTTGATTGCCAAGTTGATTGGCAATAGTAGCAAGTTGTTCATCGGAGTAGCCTTTAGTTAACTGCGGCATGATGGTGCCTTCGCGCGCTCCAGATTTAAAGGCTTTTAGTAGGGTCAATATTTGCTCCTTAGTGAGGGTATTGATCAGCGGAATACCGCCGTCGACCACACCTTTGCCGTTTGTCCCGTGACAGTTGGCGCAGGTAGCGGCTAAGCCGCGCTTATAGAGGGCATCCGCAGTTTGCGCAGCGCTAATTTGGCTCCATTGGCAGAGGCCGAGAAGGGCGCTCACTATAAAAATGGGTTTTAAATATTTCGCTCTCATGGGCGCAATCTCCGTCTGACAACATGCTGATCTAAGGGTGGTGCTTATCGGCTCTATCTTAATCAGATGAGCGAGAGATTGGTGGTTTTACTTAGATTGATTTTCAATAAGCTCAGAGCGGAATATAGGGGTGTTGTTGGTAGTTTTAGCATTTCATGCTGAGACCTATAAACTATCGGTATGCGAGGCTCCTTTAACTACCGTAGTGCCATTCTGATCCTACTTCTAGGCGTGTTTACCTATCTGTATGGCTTGGATAGCCGCTTTGCTCCAAAAAATGGGGATGAGTATCCCTACATGCATATTGTTCGCATGACTGCGGATGCTGGCGCCTGGTTGCCGCTCCAATCTGAAATGGATGGCATTAAAAATACCAAGCCTCCGCTGCTATTTTGGGAGGGTATTGCAAGTACCGGTTGGGGCAGTCATTGGACGCTACTTGCGCTGCGTTGGCCTAGTGTGATCTATACCGGCTTCACTGCTTTTTTCTTATTCTTAGCGGTCAGTCGCTTTAGCGGGAAAAGACAAACGGGTTTATTGGCGGCTTTAGTATGGCTCTCCTTTTTTGCCACCTATCGTTACGGCCGACCTTTTCTGACAGATCCTCCGGAAATATTTTGGTTAAGCTTGCCATTCTTCGCCCTGCTTTATTGGGGCAAGGCTGCCTTCGATTCTAAATTTCTATTCCCTTTATTGGCGGGCGCCTGTTTTGGCATGGCGTTATTTGCAAAATCATTTGCCTATATTGTTCCGGCCTCTTGTGCGCTGGGTTTGTTCTATTGGCGTTGGCGTGCATGGAATATTTTGAAGTTCTTGCGACGCGATGTATATAAAGTAATCTTGATTGCGATCTTGGCCTTGGGCGTATTCGCATTATGGTTTGTGCTGGATCCATTTCCTGAGGCGGTCTGGAAAGAATTTGTCTTGGGTGAGAATGCTGGTAAGTTTGAGGCGCGTAGTGCCAATTATTTATTCGATCTCGTGCGCGGTGGCGACAGTATTTGGATGTTGCTTTTAACTACATTGGCTAATGCGGGTTTGTTCACTTTCGTTTTAGTTTCCACATTGATTCAGTGCTGGCGTCAGCGCCGCTTTATGTCTTTGGAAGAGAGTCTCCTGCTGCTATTAGCAGCCGCCTTCTTTGTTGTATTTAGTTTGCCTAGTCAGCGTTCTGGCCGCTACCTGTTGCCCGTCATGCCTGCATTGGCTGCATTGATTGCTTTGCACTGGGATCGATTGCCTTTATGGGGATTTCGGATTGCGTTGGTATTGCAGTTGATATTGCTCTCTGCGCTGACTTGGGTTGGTGGAAATTTGCAGTTATCTCATTTCTTGGGTGATGCTGGAATCTGGCAGTACGCTTACTGGCATTGGGCCCTTATGGGATCCGCACTTGCGTTGCTCTTATTTGGCCTATTCAATCGGGATCGTTGTAAAACTATCGCCTTGGCGGGGTGCTTTCTTTGCTATTGCGCTTTAACGAGCAGTCTATCTCCTTTGGAGGGCGCTTTAGGTCGATATGACCAAGCCAGCATTCAAGGTCTTGCAGCGCAGGATGTTTGGGTGCCTTGTGATTACCGCGCCAAAGATGAGGAATATCGCCTGCTCTTACCGGGCGCTCAATTGCATGGCTATCTTGCAAAGGATGCAGGTGACATTGCCTTGCTGACAAGTACTTATCCATTGGTAGCAGTGCAGTCACCCATCGGTGTTGAGCCCACGCTGTGCGAATCTTGCAAGATTGTCGGTAAGCGCATGGAGATGCGATCCCGTCATTCTGATGCAGAGATTAAAGAGATGCTCATGAATCATATTGGAGGGCTTCTTTTTGTGAATGAATATGTAATTTCTACGCCAGCAACGATTGCGTTGCCACTGGTGGGTAAGGATGCTTGTCGATGAGTCGCGTGATTGCCTTTTGTTTTTTATTGCTTGCCGCTGTACTGGGTTACTTGCATATTGATAGCCGTCCTGCGTGGGCCCCATTTGCGATGAAAGATTTGGTTTCTAGGGCCATCAAAGAAGGCGCTACGGAACAGTTATTGGAATCTCCAGAAACTGGCAAGTTTCTAAAAGCCAATAAAAATGCTGCGCCAATCAAAACCATTTCTACTCCCGTTAACTTGAGAATGGACTGGTTGCCTGATACCGGCGCTGCGTCAGTACATGCCGCTTCTCTCATTGCCTTGAAAGACGGCGCAGTACGAGCCTTCTGGTTTGCGGGAAGTAGGGAAGGCGCCCCGGATGTCGTCATTAATACCGCGGTGTATGACCCTCAGGAGTCTAGATGGGGGGCACCTACAGTGGTGATGGATCGAGTGAGTGCCGAGAAGGGTTTGTCTCGTTACATTGCCAAATTGGGTAACCCCGTTCCATCCAGAATGGCAGACGGTCGTATTCAGTTATTTTTTGTGACAGTCTCTATCGGCGGTTGGGCTGGTAGCTCTATTTCCACAGTGATATCTGATGATGAGGGCCTGACCTGGAGCCAGCCTCACCGCTTGATCACCTCTCCCTTGACTAACCTGAGTACTTTAGTGAAATCCCCTGCGCTGCAGTTTGCGGATGGTCGTCTAGGGCTGCCTGCTTATCACGAGTGGATTGGTCGGTTTGGGGAGTTTTTAAGGGTTGAAGCAAATCAGGTGATAGATAAGCGGCGCATGAGTTCAGGTAGGGGCGCCATTCAGCCGGTGGTTTTTGTGGATGACGCACAAGAGGCAAGCGCGTTCTTTCGTCAAACCCGATCCAGCGCTCAAGCTAAGAAAATTCCAGTTGGTGAAACAAAGGATGCTGGTCAATCTTGGGCTGTTGCGCCAGACCTAGAAATTGCCAACCCAAATTCAGCGCTTGCTGCATTCACTTTAAGTAATGGCACTCGTGTGATGGTGCTGAATAATATTGAGGAAGGGCGCTATCGCTTGGTGATGGTGATGCTTGATAAAGCCTCAAACCAGTGGCATGTAGTGCAGGTTCTCGAGGACGATGAGTCCTTGGTAAGCGGTCAACATCATGAGTTTTCATACCCCTTTCTGATTTCTGCGAATGGCGACGATGCGCATTTGGTTTATACCTGGGAAAGAAAAAAGATCCGACATGTATATTTCCCGGCCGCATGGTTTCAGCATGCGCAGAGTACCCTACAAGAAAAAGAGGCGCCATGATGAATCCATACCTACAGTCGATTGCACTGATTGAGATGTCCATTACTTGTGCGGCAGTCTTGGTCTACCTCTTGCAAAAGCTATCTCAGGCGGAGATTCCATTGGCCGCTCGTATAGTCTTGATGGTGTTATTGGGCAATCTCTTTTTCTGGCCTTTAGGGATGTCTCTAGAATTGCCCTTAGCCGCTTATGTTCGTGGCGTTACGGGTGATCTGAGTATGGTGACAATGCTCTTGTTATATGGGGGGTTGTTACCATCTGCCCAAAAGACTCCGCTGGGATTGAAGATTGCCCTGGCTTGTATTGCCATCATCTTCTATCCCTTATCTTTGGGATTAGGAATGCTGGATCCTTATGCATGGGGTTATGGATCTCTGGGTCTCCTGATGGCTGTCATTACCTTTGCAGTGTTGTGCGGTCTTGCAGGCTGGACTAAGGGTGTTTGGATTGTGTCTTTAGCCGTGATTGCCTGGGCAGCGCATTGGCACGAATCTGCCAATCTATGGGATTACCTCATGGATCCTTTTCTGGCAATCTGGGCATCGTGTGCTGTCCCTTATTTTATTTATAGCAAGCGCCGTGACAAGATGCAGTCTGGATATTTGTTTAGGGCCGGCTGACCCTCTTTGTTGGTGTGCCGCTGAAATGCTGGTGATGAGTTTTGGGTAAATAAAAAAGCCAGCGATCTAAACCGCTGGCTTTTTGGTTGGCTGTCACTCCGAGATTAGTCGGCGATATTCGATTTACGAATAACTGGACCCCAGATATTGATTTCACTTTCAAGATGAGACTTGAGACCTTTAGCCGATACCTTATCCATGGATACGATATCGATATTGGCATCATTCAAGCGGTGCTGAACGTCTGGTGAGCTGAGTGCTTTCTTGAGTGCCGCATTGAGCTTATCCAGAATTGGCTGTGGAACGCCTTTGGGGGCGTACACACCATGCCATACTTTTACCTCAAAGCCCTTAAGACCCTGTTCATTCAACGTTGGAACATTAGGAATGGCTGTTAGGCGCTTCAAGGTAGTAGTGCCAAACGCTTTTACACGACCATCCTTGATGTAAGGAATGGTTTGCGTTGTTTGATCGCACAAGAGGTCTACTTGACCGCCCAAGAGATCAGTCAAAGCAGGACCAGTACCTTTATATGGAATGTTGGTGAGTTTTACGCCTAAACGACTTTGAAATAACAAGCCGCATAGTTGTGATACTGCACCGGGACCAGCATTAGCCATAGTCACCTTAGAGCCATTAGCCTTGATATAGGCTTCGAGCTCTTTAAAGTTGTTGGCCGGCAAATCTTTTTTACCCAAGAGCACCATTGGTACATCGGCTACTTGGCCAATATATTCAAAGCTGGTCAATGGGTCATATGGAAGCTTGTCATACAAGGCGTTTGCTGTCGCCATGCCCATATGGTGGATATAGATGGTGTAACCGTCTGGTGCAGCGCGCGCTACTTTTGTAGAGGCGATTGTGCCGCCAGCACCAGGGACGTTTTCAACAACAATGGTTTGACCCAATGCTTGACCCATTGGCACGGCGATTAAGCGTGCAATGGTGTCGGTTGGACCGCCGGCCGCGAAAGGCACGATCAGCTGGATGGAGTGGGTTGGCCAATCCTTTTGAGCGGAGGCAATATTGCTACCCAACAAGGCGCTGGCGCTGATGACAGCAGCAATTCCAGTGAATAGGGTTTTCTTGAACTTCATTGATATCTCCATATTTTTAATGTCCAACAATTTTGCCACTGATCAACGGCAAAAGCGCTAGGGTTTACCAGCAAGCGCTAGGGTTCTTTGGGCCAATAAAACGACGGGTCGATCGATCATTCGACCATCGAGCTTTACAGCGCCACCTTTGGATGCCTTATCAGCCTCAATCACCCGGTGTGCCCAGGATAGTTCCTCGGCCGTGGGCATAAAAGCGCCCTTGACCAAAGAGACTTGTTTTGGATGGATGCACAGCTTGCCACCAAAACCCATTCTTGTGGCGCGCTCCGCATCATCTGTAATGCGCTTCGCATCATCGGTCGAAGGAGTGACTCCATCTATTGGAGGGGCGATTTGCGCTAAGCGGGAGGCCAGCACTATCTGAAAGCGTGCAGTTTGGAGTTCGGTTTCTTGTGCATCACAAACCATCCCTAAATCTGCCTGTAGATCTAGATTGCCAAGGGCTAAACGCAGTACCTGTTCTGAGTTTGCAATCTCATTAAGATGATGGAGGCCGATGGCAGTTTCAATCATTGGGATAATGGCGGTATTTCGCAGAATCTGCGCGGCACCATTAATTTGATCGAGCGATTCACTTTTTGGAATTAACAAACAAGCCACATCTAGCGATTGCGCCAAGATCAAGTCAGCCGCATAAAACTGACTGCCAGGTGAGTTTGAGCGAATAATTAAACGCGCTTTCTGTTCAGCAGTGAATGTGGGCCAAGCATTCCGAATGGCTTCGCGCGCCGTTTCTTTATCTTCCTCGGCAACCGCATCCTCTAGGTCAATGATGACGCCATCCGCGCCACTATCCAATGCTTTGGCAAAGCGTTCTGGGCGGGTGCCTGGAACAAATAAGAATGTGCTACTAAAGCCAATGGGAGTATCAAGTGGATTCATGTAAGTGGTTTTATTAGTCTGACATTAAAAATGAGTACATCAAGAAATCAACAAACCCATCTTGGCTTGCTTTCGGATATTCCACAAGCGCTCGATCGCTATAGCCATTTCGGCGGGAGTGGCGCCACCACTAAAGGCAGCAAGACGCATGGCTTTATCGGTAATCTCAGCACGGCTGAGGGTATTACCAGGATCTCCTTTGGGCTCATCAACACGGCCTTCTAATACCTCGCCATGGTGTAAGTAGACTTTGACTTTGCCAATCCAGCGTTGTGGATAAGCGCCATCCACTTCAGGATCCAAAATCATAGTGACGCGATCGCGGAAGGCGCAGATCTCTTGATCATGAAAGTGCTGATCAAATTCTTGCAAGCCGGCGAACTGGTAGTGCGCAATGAGCGCTAAAACCGTACCCATGGAGAACTTGGATTGATGTACCGTGGCAGGACTAATAACGGGACCCAGTACATCAATCGCACCTTGATGTACCAAGGTTTCTACTTTAGCGATATCGCTCGGCTTGATGTGATGTTTCAGCATCACTTGCAACAAAGCATCGGCAGCAGGGTGGGTATGACGACAGGATGCATGATATTTAAAGCTGGTCTCCGCGACGGTCCAGCGAGTGCCTAATCGATCGACGAGCTTGCTAGGATCGGCATCGCTCGACATACCGGCAGCCAAACCTTGCTTGCCTTCCAAGATATGTTCTGCGCCAGTAAAACCAGATTGCGCTAAGTAGGCGGACATGAGGCCAGTAGATGCGGCATGCGCGGTGTGCAGCTGTTTGGAGTCTGCCGCATCGCGTAAAAATTCCCAAAGACCTGCGGACTGGGTGCCTGCCGAACCAAACGCATGCAGCATTTGTGTCGGATTGAGTTTTAGTAGATGGCCTACGGCAGCAGCAGCTGCTAATGTGCCCGCAGTTCCAGTGGTATGAAATATTTTGTAATGCGAGCGACCCAAAAATTCCCCGACCCGAATGCCTACTTCGTAACCGGCAACGGCGGCAACTAGAAAATCTTCACCAGAGGCCCCAATCGTTTGCGCAGTGGCAAGCGCCGCCGGAAAGACTACGGTAGCTGGATGAAAAACGGATCCGTTATGGACATCATCTTGTTCTGCGACGTGGGATGCTGCGGCATTGGCTAAAGCGGCCAAAAAAGGGCTTGAGCTGTTGCGGGTAATGAGGATTTCAGCGGAGCCTGGATGAGCGGTATTAAAGCCCCCCATGCTTTGTGCAAACTGCGTAATGGTTTCTACTGGGCGCGAGCCTTTACCGGCGATTGCCGAACCAAACCAATCCACCAATAAATCTTCGGTGCGAGCAATAACCTCTTTCGGAATATCGCTGATTTTTAATTCAGATGCAAAAGTCGCTAGCTTTTTGGAAAAGTGTGGAGTGCTCATCAGTCAATAAACTCCTCTTTAGGCCAACATGGCGGTTGCTTGCATCGTGAGCCAGCCTTCGTGATCTTCCGCCCAAATAGAAATCGTTTTTCCAGAAGGGTCCGCTTCTAAATCTGGCTTTGCGCTGACTTTGAAAGTATTGATATCAAAAGTAGGGCGAATAGCCCGAAACTCGAAGCTCTTTAATGTGCAGCCTGGAATACTTTGGCGCACGAGGTCCACTAGTAAGGTGGCAATCAATGGACCGTGAACGATTAATCCTGGGTAGCCCTCTACCTCGGTGACGTATTTGCGATCGTAATGAATGCGGTGGCCGTTGAATGTCAGTGCGGAGTAGCGGAATAACAAAACATCATCAGGCGTGATGGTCTTCGTCCACTGGGCGCCAGTAGGCGCTGGCGTTGGTGTAGCCGGTTTTTCATCTGCGCCAGGGGCATCGCGATAAACGATGTCATGCTCTTCAATGAGGGCTAAACCAGCTTGATTGGAAATCTCATGTTTAACCAAGACAAATATTAGATCGCCAGTGCGACCCGCTTTATGAGTCACGGACTCAATTTTAGAAACGCGTTGAATCTCATCGCCCACTACAAGTGGTGCGAGCCATTGAACGCGGCTGCCGGCCCACATGCGGCGGGGCAGTGGCACTGGAGGTAAAAAACCACCGCGTTTGGGGTGGCCGTCGGGACCGATTTCAGATTGAAGGGCACAGGGCAGAAAGTAAAGCCAGTGCCACAACTCTGGAAGAAAGCTTCCTTTAGTCGGCGCTGTATCCGGCCTATCTAGGGTTGCTGATAATGCTCTGACAGGAGCGGCGGTCACCGTGTCTTGGAGAGTCTCAGTTTTGCCGAGCCATTCTTGGAGATGGGTAATGGTTTGAGGTTCGATTCGCATAAGTCCCATTATGCCAATGCCAACCAAAAACACTGCTTTGCTAGATCAATAAAGTAGCAACCAAATAACTCAGTAGCCCTGCAAGCGCAGATCCTGCTAGTACTGAGAGTACGCCCTTCTGAAACTGAAATAGGGCCAGTCCTGCAAAGGCGGTGATCGCGATTGAAACCCACGAGATAGACCCACCAAGGCCATTGGGTAAAAAGACGTGATATGCAAAGAACAGACCAAGGTTAGCAATCACGCCGACCACTGCTGCGGAAATTGCAGTCAGGGGTGCGGTAAAGCTCAATTTTCCATGAGTGGACTCAATGAGTGGGCCACCGACCAGCACTAGAAAAAAAGAAGGTAGAAAAGTAAACCAGGTGGCAACACAAGCCCCAAGTACCCCAAACCAAAATGGATTGCTATTGCCAATCAGGTGTTGAATATGGCCGGCTAAGTAGCCAACAAACGCCACCACCATGATGAGTGGTCCAGGAGTGGTTTCACCAAGGGCTAGGCCATCCATCATTTGGCTGGCGCTCAGCCAATGAAATTGATCTACCGCCCCTTGATAGACGTAAGGGAGAACTGCGTACGCACCACCAAAGGTCAGGAAGGCTGCCTTAGTAAAGAACCAGGCAATTTGTGGGTAGAGGGTTTTCCACCCGAATATTAAAGTCAGAGCAATAAATGGAGTTGACCACAGCAATATAACCACTGCAGTCTGTCGTATGAATTTACTCAAAGAGAACTGTGCATGCTCTGGAGTTGGCGTGTGATCATCAATGAGTGCGGCGCCGTAATCTTTTTCTCCTGACTTGCCATGAGAAGAAGATTGTTGAAAGTATTCCGGACGGCGTTTGCCACCCCAACACCCAATCAAGGCCGCGCATATAACAATCACCGGGAAAGCGAGATTAAAAATAAAGATCGCCAAAAAGGAAGTAAGTGCAATCCAGCGCAATGCCTGGTTGTGAATAGTGCGCCTACCAATTCTGACGGCGGCATGTAAGACGATGGCAGTCACCGCGGGTTTAATGCCGAAGAAGATGGCGGCAATCCAGGGTACTTGCCCAAAGGTGAGGTAAACCCATGACAAGCCAATCAAGATGAAGAGCGAGGGCAACACAAAGAGGGTGCCGGCCAAGACTCCACCCCAAGTGCGGTGCATCAGCCAGCCAATATAGGTCACCAGTTGTTGGGCTTCCGGCCCTGGAAGTAGCATGCAGTAATTGAGGGCATGTAAAAAACGCCGCTCGGAAATCCAGCGACGCTTTTCAACGAGCTCTTGGTGGAGGACTGCTATTTGTCCTGCAGGCCCGCCAAAGCTAATAAAACCGAGCTTAGCCCAAAACTTGAGGGCCTCACTTAGTGGAACGCTCAAATTTCTTCCATTCCGCCAACTACTTGGCTAAAGCCGTTATCTACATAAATGATTTCTGCGGTGATGCCATTTGCCAAATCAGACAATAAGAACGCGGCGGTGTTGCCTACATCATCAATCGTGACATTGCGACGCATCGGGGCAGTCGCTTCAACTGCGTCCAAAATCTTGCCGAAGCCTTTGATGCCAGCTGCAGCCAAGGTTTTGATTGGGCCAGCAGAAATGCCGTTAGCGCGAATACCTTTAGGCCCTACGGAGCCGGCAATGTAGCGGACTGAGGCCTCAAGGGATGCTTTAGCGAGGCCCATGGTGTTGTAGTTAGGAACGTTGCGTAGGCTACCCAGGTAGGTGAGCGTGAGCAATGAGGATTTATCGCGCAACAGGGGCAAAGCTTCTTTAGCCATTGCTGGGAAGCTATAAGCAGAGATGTCATGCGCAATTTTGAAGCCTTCGCGAGATAGACCTTCCAAAAAGTCTCCGGCGATCGCTTCACGTGGTGCAAAACCAATCGCATGGACAAAGCCATCGAACTGGGGCCAGGATTTTGCTAGATCCTTAAATAAGGCGGAAATCTGCTCATCGCTACCGACGTCACAGTCAAAAATCAATTCAGTGTTGAATTCTTTGGCGAAATCGACAATCCGGTCCTTAAAACGCTCGCCGACATAAGTAAAGGCCAATTCAGCCCCTTCGCGGTGACATGCCTTGGCAATGCCATAGGCGATAGAGCGGTTAGATAGAAGGCCGGTAATCAGAATTTTTTTGCCAGCGAGAAAGCCCATGTTGTGTCCTTTGCTTCAAATGTGATTTGCTATCTACAATTGTTGCATATATGCCTATGTTCCCCGCCATCCGCCAAATCCCCACATTCATGCTCCTAGCCCTTCTGGGTGGGGTAGGGGTCCATTCGGCCCAAGGTGCTCAGGGCATTGCCCAGTACGGTAAGCCTAAGTATGCAGACGGCTTTAGCCATTTTGACTATGCGAATCCCAATGCCCCTAGGGGTGGCACCTTAATTCTGCCCAATCCGGATCGCCGCACCAGCTTTGATAAATTCAATCCCTTCACCTTGCGTGGTGTGGCGGCTCCCGGGGTGGCGCAGTTGATGTTTGAATCTTTGGCGGTGGGTAGCGCGGATGAGGTTTCTAGCGCCTATGGATTAATCGCTGAGGATATTGCTGTGGCGCCTGACAAGATGTCGGTCGTATTTCGTATTCGTCCCGAGGCAAAGTTTTCCGATGGCAGTCCGATTTTGGCGAGCGATGTAAAGCATAGCTTTGATACCTTGATGAGCCCACTGGCAAATCCTCAGTTCAAGACGGTCTATGCCGATGTAAAGCAGGCGGTAGTGGTTTCAGATCGAGTGGTGCGTTTTGATTTTAAGAATCGCAACCCTGAACTTCCGGTGATGGTGGGTACTTTACCCATCTTCTCTCATAACTGGGGTAAGAGACCGGATGGAACGTTTACCCCTTTTGATAAGCTCACTTTTGAATTGCCATTGGCTAGCGGCCCTTATCTGATTGAGTCTTATAAAGCGGGTAAGACCATGATTTTTAAGCGCAACCCCAATTACTGGGCTGACCAAGGCGGTAAGACGCTCAATGTTCGCGTAGGTTTTTATAACTTTGATCGCGTTAATTACAAACTCTATAGTGACGATGCGGTTCGCCTAGAAGCCTTTAAGGCTGGGGAGTTCGATGCATTGGTGGAATACCGTGCCAAGAATTGGGCAAAGAGTTATGTAGGCCCCCGTTTTAACGATGGCACTTTAGAAAAGAAGGCATTTCTGAATCGCAATGGCGCTGGTATGCAAGGTTTTGCGATGAATTTGCGCAGACCGATTTTTCAGGATCCACGAGTCCGAGAAGCGTTGGGTTATGCGCTCGACTTTGAATGGTTAAATCGCCAACTCTTTTTTGAGCAATATAGTCGGATCAATAGTTACTTTACTAATAGCGATCTCAGTGCGAATTTCGATGGCCCTCGTAAACCCACTGAGGCAGAGCTAAAATTACTCAAACCACTCAAAGCGCAATATCCTCAATGGGTTCCCGATGCCGCTTTTGGTTCAATGCCTGCCGCACCATCCACTGTGCCGCCGGATAGCTTACGTCAGAACTTACGTAAAGCGCGCGATCTTCTCGCGCAGGCTGGCTGGCAATACCGCGATGGCGCTCTCCGTAACATGCAGGGCGAACCTTTCCGTTTTGAAATGGTCGAGGATGGTCCATTTTTCTTGCGGGTGATTTCCTCTTATGTCCGCAATTTAGAAAAGCTGGGAATTGAGGTCGATATTCGGACGAGCGACTTTGCCTTGCATCAAAAGCGGATGGATGAATACGACTTTGATATGACCACCATTCGCTTTCCAGACTCACAAAATCCCGGCAATGAATTATGGGACCGCTTCGGTAGTAAAGCCGCTAAAGAAAAAGGCTCGGACAATGTCATTGGAGTCCAGTCACCGGTTGTCGATGCCTTGGTGGATGCCATCGTTAAAGCGCAAACCCGTGAAGAGTTGCGCGCTGCCACAAGGGCTTTAGATCGGGTCTTGTGGAATAGTTACTATGTCATTCCGCAGTGGTACAACCCCACACACCGAATCGCGTATCGTAAGGAGATGCGTTATCCAGAACCTCCTTTGTACTACACCGCCGAATCTTGGATTTTGCTCAATTGGTGGAAAGAGGGTGTGCGCTAATGCGAGGTCAAATGTGGTCATATATCTTCAAGCGCATGCTCTTAATGATTCCTACCCTATTAGGTGTTTTAACGCTGACTTTTGCCGTGGTGCAATTTGTACCAGGAGGCCCGGTAGAGCAACTCATGCTGGAATTAAAAGGCAAAGGGGATGCAGCGGTTAGTGGTGCCGAGTCCTCCGGTGGCGGTAGCAACTATCGTGGCCGCCAAGGAGTAGATGCAGAGCGATTGGCCGAGGTTAAGGCCTTGTATGGTTTTGATAAGCCGCCAGTAGAGCGTTATTTCATGATGCTAAAACGTTTTTCTCAATTTGATTTAGGGGAAAGTTACTACCAACATCAAAGCGTCTGGCAATTAGTGGTCTCGAAGTTACCGGTTTCGATCAGTATTGGCCTGTGGACCTTTTTCTTGACCTATTTAGTATCCATACCTCTGGGCATTGCTAAGGCAGTCAGAGATGGTTCGCGCTTTGACGCCATCACCAGCACGATGATTTTGGTGGGCTATGCGATTCCAGGTTTTGTATTGGGCGTGCTCTTGCTTGTCATCTTTGGTGGCGGCAGCTTTTTGCAAATCTTCCCGTTGCGTGGTCTGACTTCAGATAACTGGAGCGATCTGAGCATGATGGGTAAGGTGATGGATTATTTGTGGCACTTAGTACTGCCCATCACTGCTTCTGTTTTAGGGAGCTTTGCAGTGATCACCATGTTGACGAAGAACTCATTCTTAGAGGAGATTCGTAAGCAGTATGTATTAACTGCGAGAGCTAAGGGCCTTACTGAGAGACAAGTTCTCTGGAAGCATGTTTTCAGAAACGCATTGCTACCTTTGGTAACGGGTTTCCCAGCAGCATTCATTGGGGCTTTTTTTACCGGCTCACTCTTGATTGAAACGCTTTTCTCATTAGATGGGTTGGGTTTGCTTTCTTACGAGTCAGTCATGCGTCGTGACTACCCAGTAGTTTTTGGGACGCTGTATCTTTTTACTCTTATTGGACTATTTACGAAGCTGATCTCTGATCTTTGTTATGTTTATGTCGATCCTCGCATTCAGTTTGGCGCAGGGGGTGGATCATGAGTCGTTGGCATCGATTTAAAAATAGTCGCAGGGGTTATGCCAGCCTGTGGATTTTCATGATTTTGTTTGGTTTGAGTCTGTGCGCTGAATTTATTGCCAATGACAAGCCTTTGATTGTGCGTTATCAAGGGAAATTTTATTTCCCGATTGTGAAGTCCCAACCAGAGAAGGTATTTGGTGGAGACTTTGCTACGCCAACGGATTTTTTGGATCCTGATATCCGCCATAACATCACGAGCGATGGTAATTGGGCAATCTATCCGCCGATTACCTATAGCTACGAGACACTCAATTACTTTTCAAAGGTACCGAACCCCGCACCCCCCTCTTTTGATAATTGGTTGGGTACGGATGACCGTGGGCGCGATGTTTTGTCTCGCTTAATTTATGGCTTTCGCTTATCGATTCTGTTTGGCTTGGCTTTAACCATTGTTGGAGTCGGCGTTGGCATCATCACCGGTTCTTTGATGGGATTTTTTGGTGGGAAGTTTGACTTAATCTCCCAGCGATTGATTGAGATTTGGTCTGCCATGCCAGAGCTTTACTTATTGATCATTTTTGCCTCGATCTTTAATCCAAGCATTTGGCTGCTGATTATTTTATTGGCTGCCTTTGGTTGGATGGGACTCTCTGACTATGTACGCGCAGAGTTTTTCCGTAACCGCGCGCTGGAGTATGTGCGTGCCGCGCGAGCATTGGGGTTAACCAATGTGCAGATCATGCGTCGCCACATTCTGCCTAATAGCTTGACTCCCGTGATCACTTTTCTCCCCTTCAGAATGAGCGCGGCTATTTTGTCGCTCACTAGTTTGGACTTCTTGGGATTGGGTGTGCCACCTGGCACACCAAGCCTTGGTGAACTACTTTCTCAAGGCAAAAGTAATTTAGATGCATGGTGGATTTCACTGTCGACCTTTGTAGTCTTGGTGGCGACTTTGCTCTTACTCACCTTTATGGGCGAAGCCTTACGTGACGCGTTTGATTCTCGTAAATCGAGAGCAATGAGTGGAGGGCGCTCATGAACACATCACCAAAATTAGATGCATCAGTAGGGCCATTACTTCGCTATGAAGACTTTTCCATTTCTTTTGGTGCAGGTCGCCGTGAGAAGTTTGCGGTCAATCATCTAGACCTAGAGATTGGGGTGGGCGAACGCGTCGCCCTGGTTGGTGAATCAGGCTCTGGTAAAACGCTGACCGCCCTTGCTCCATTGCGACTTGAGCCAGAAGGCGCAAAAGTCTCGGGTCGGATTATTTGGAATGGTAGTCAAGCTCGCCATACTCCAGTCGACCTGCTATCGCTACCTATTCAAGATGTTCGGGAGATTCGCGGCCGTGAGATTGCGATGGTGTTTCAGGAGCCAATGACCGCACTCAATCCCTTGTTTACGGTGGGCAATCAAATTGTTGAGGCGGTGCAGGTGTATCAGCCACTCATCTCCAAAGCGGAATGCATGTCTGCCGCCATTGAATTGCTTAAGAAGACGGGTATTCCAGAGCCAGATAAGCGCTTTCATTCATACCCCCATCAACTTTCAGGGGGGCAGCGTCAGCGCGCCATGATTGCGATGGCTTTAGCTTGTAAGCCACGACTCTTGATTGCTGATGAACCGACAACTGCGCTAGATGTGAGTTTGCGTTTGCAAATTCTTGATTTACTAAAAGAGCTGCAAGAAGAATCTAAAGATCATGGTGGCATGGCCATATTGCTTATCACCCATGATCTTAATTTGGTAAAGCACTTTGCGCAGCGAGTGGCCGTTTTAAATCAAGGTAATCTCATGGAGGCGGGCCCTACTCAGCGGGTGTTTGATCATCCTGAGAATGCATATACAAAAGCCTTGGTCAATAGTGAGCCCGTCTGTGATCTAGCGCCTGTCATGCCTTTGGCGCCAGTGTTATTAAAAACAGATAATTTATCGGTCTCCTATCCGGGAACAGAGTCCACTGCTTGGTTTAAAAAGCCTGTGCGTCATCAGGTGTTGCGCAAGGTAGGCTTTGAACTCAAACAAGGGCAAACCATCGGCGTCATTGGCGAGTCTGGTTCGGGAAAGACTACTCTGGGTATGGCGGTTTTGGGTTTACTGGGCGACTCATTAGCTGAAATCACTGGTGATGTGGATGTGCTCGGCAATGATTGGCAAAAATTAAAACCGGTAGAGCGCAGAGCGATGCGCTCCAGTTTGCAGGTGATTTTTCAGGATCCCTTTGGCTCACTTTCTCCGCGTATGAATGTGATGCAAATTGTCGCCGAGGGCTTGGATGTTCATTTCCCAGGTCTATCAAACACAGAACGTGAATCCCGCGTCTTGGATATTTTGCGAGAAGTGGGTATTGATCGTTCGGCACTCACACGTTATCCCCATGAATTTTCTGGTGGCCAGCGACAGCGGATAGCGATCGCGCGCGCCTTAATCTTGAAGCCGCAGATCTTAGTCTTGGATGAGCCGACCTCCGCCCTAGATGTCTCCATTCAAAAGCAGGTACTTGCTTTACTAACTGAGCTTCAGAAAAAATATAACTTGGCTTATCTGATGATTAGTCATGATTTGGCCGTCATTCGGGCGATGTCTCATGAGGTGATGGTATTGAAGGAGGGTAGGGTGGTGGAGTTTGGTGACACTGAAACCCTGATCAAAAACCCTCGCCAGATCTATACCAAAGCGCTTTTTACGGCGGCAGAGCTCACTTAAGATTTTTGGCGAAATAGACCCTGACAGGCGCTAAATTGGTGCATCAATGCCCAATAATGGTAAATTCATGATTGAAAACAATGAGTTAGCCCAGGGGCTAGTGCTTGGTTAAATCCACCTTCTTTGTTAGAATGGAGGGATGTCCATTCAAAAAGACCTCCTACAGTCTCTGACGCTATCCCTCGCTAAGCAAGTGCCTTTGGCTTTTTTGGCTGCACTTGTTTTGAGTGCGCAACCTGCCTTGGCAATTGATGCTAGTCCCGAGGGCGCAATAGACACCTCGGTGGAGGCATCCAAAGAAGTCCCCAAACAAAGCATGTTTCAGGCGGGAAAGTCTTACTTTGCTCGCGTATCTGATCGCCTTGCTGATTCTGTCACTGGTAAGTCGGATGAGTTGATTAACCGCGCCATGGAAGTGATTGGTGTGCGTTATCGCTGGGATGCCGAGTTGCCGCAGACCGGCTTGGATGGCAGCAGCTTTGTTGGATATGTCTTTAAAGATAAGTTGGGCTTTTTGTTGCCACACAAATCTACTCAAATGAGCCGTGTGGGAAAGCCAATCAATCGTGATGAATTGCAGCCCGGGGATTTAGTGTTCTTCAACACAATGCGCCTCACTTTTTCTCATGTCGGCATTTATGTTGGCGACAATAAATTTATTCACTCTCCATCTAAAGGTACTAGCGTACGCGTGGATGATCTCAGTAGCCTCTACTGGGATAAGCGCTTTGATGGCGCACGTCGTTTGGATGGTAGTGACAACTTAGGCGATGCGGACCGTCAAGAGTTGTTGGATGAAGTGAATAAGCTGAAGCGAAAATCTCCTAACCTCTGATAATTTGTTGCTTGCTTCTACTCTGTAAAAGCCCGCCGTTAAATCAATCCCCTGCCTTGAAAGTTAGTCCTAAAGTTAGCCTCTAAGCTTTTCTTTAAGGGCCGCCATTTGGTCTTGAGCAGCGACTTCGCCCGCCAAGATGGCTGCATTTCTGGACTTGAAGTCACCACTGCTCATTTGCTTGAGGTGCGGGGTGATCACAATGTCGGCACCCTTTAACTCATATTGGTTGATGCTTCGCTGCATGATGGAGATGGTTTGTTGCAAGATGCCAAAGGTGCCGCTAGCATCTTGATGCACGGGTTCGGAAGAGATATTCACGGCAATCACCAGGGTTGCCCCCATCTGCCTGGCATAGCTGACCGGAACGGGTGCGACCAAGCCGCCATCAACATATTCTTTGCCACTAATCACGGCTGGTTGAAAGATGCCGGGAACACTGCAGGAGGCGCGCACTGCTAGACCCGTATTGCCGGATCTAAATAGAATGCCTTTGCCCGATTGCAGCTCAGTAGCTACGATTCCGAGCGGAATGCGCATTTGTTCGATGGATTTATTTTGAACCTCTCGATTCACCATGTTTTGGAGGGCATCGCCTTTGATGAGGCCGCCAAACTTTCCGGCAAAAGGCAAACCCCAGTCGGCAATCGTCGCCTCATCCAAGTTCAAGGCAAGTCGGTTGAGGTCATTTCCAGTGGCACCAGAGGCAAGGAGGGCCGCAATGACACTGCCGGCGCTACTGCCCACGACGATGTCAGGCCTAATGCCTTGTGCTTCAAGGGCTTTAATAACGCCAATATGTGCAAAACCGCGGGCGGCACCGGCACCTAGGGCAAGGCCAATAACAGGCTTACGACTGCCCATCAGGGTGCATCCCGTGAGGCCAAAAGCTCCTAAACCAAGGCCAAAACCCAAAAAACGACGTCTTGTATGAAGCTCAAAAGGGGAAAGTGGTGTCGGGGCTTTAATTTCATGCATGTGGCTATTGTATTGAGCCTCCCTTATAATGATCAAACGGTGAACGAAAAGGACTTCGTTTCAGCGCGGGCAGCTCTCCCAAGAGGATTTTCGGAGATGAATTGCCCGTAGTAGCTAAAGAACACCACCAACCCATTACAGAAATACATTTTTTATAGCCTCATCAGGTCATTGCCTGATAGCCCGAATTTTATGGATGATCACAACAAACGCGTCATTGAAACAGCCCTCTTGTGCGCGCAAGAGCCCCTTACCGTTGCTGATATCACGCGCTTATTTGCCGAAGACATCACTACTGCCGAGATTGATGATGCCCTGTTAGAGCTTCAGAAGGCTTGGGAAGATAAGGGCATGGAGCTGGTACATATTGCAACAGGCTGGCGCTTTCAGAGTCGTTTAGCGATGCGCGAATACCTCGATCGCCTGACCCCTGAAAAACCACCAAAGTATTCCCGTGCGGTGATGGAAACCTTGGCGATTATTGCTTACCGTCAGCCAGTTACTCGTGGCGAGATCGAAGAAATTCGTGGTGTTGCCGTGAGTAGCAATGTCATGAAGCAGCTGGAGGA
The DNA here is from genome assembly GCA_947374315.1 of Burkholderiaceae bacterium. The sequence continues at coordinate 42,161 of CANCBK010000005.1, forward strand.
TCGCGGTTGGGTTGAAGTGATTGGTCATAAAGAGACCATTGGTCGCCCGGGTTTATATGCCACGACTAAACAGTTTTTGGATGATTTGAGTCTTACGAATTTGCAAAGCTTGCCGATGCTTGAAGATGCCGCGCCGATGGCTGCAGCAGAGCAGTTAGGCCAGGCGGTAATGGAGTTTGATCCAAGTGCCACAGTAGAAACAGTAGTGATTGTTGAGGATGGGGTGACTATTGATGAAGAAGTTATCGATGAGGTCACCGACATCGTTGCCATTGAAGTAGTAGAAGAGATTGCTGAATTTGATGTTGAAGAAACATTGGAAGTATCAGTAGAAGAAGTTACCCCAGAGTCTGAAGAAAAATCAGACGAACAAAAATAATTATTAATGACAAGCTCCAACGAAAACGATTCAACTCCGATAAAACCAACATCGGATAATTCCTCTGGCTCTGAACCCGCCTCTAGTAGTGCTGATGGAGCCAAGGGTGAAGGGCGCGAGGGTGGGCAACGACGCCCGCGCCGTCAAGGTGCTGGTGCTAGCAAGCATCCTTTTAATAAGAAGCGCCCATTCAATAAAGATCGGCCACGCCGCGAAGGTGGTGATGCCAAAGGGCCACGTGAAGGCGGAGGTAACTCATCTTCTAAGTTAGCCCCAAATCCTGCAGAAAGTGATGCTTTATTTGCATCAGTGGTTTCTGGTGAATTTGATGCTGCTTTAGATGCGCCTGAAGCGATTGAGGTGAGAAATCCTGACGGTCTTAATGAGAATGAGATTTCTCATCAGACTGGTGCAGAGCGTCGCGCACAACGTGTGCGTCACGATGATGATGCGGATGTGCCTAGCGAAGATGAAATGAGTAGTTTGCAGTTTGCAAACATTGATGACTTGCCGCTGAGCTTGCGTGATGAAGTCTGGTCTGATCTAGATGGTTTAGATGACGATGCGGATGATGAAGATACCGTGAAGTTGCATAAGGTATTGGCGGATGTGGGTATGGGTTCACGTCGCGATATGGAGGACTTAATTGTTCAGGGGCGCGTATCCGTCAATGGTCTGCCGGCTCACATTGGTCAACGTATTGGGCCAACCGATCAAGTTCGCATCAATGGCAAGCAAGTCCATCGCAAGATTCAGACGAAGCCACCACGCGTGATCATGTATCACAAGCCTTCAGGCGAAATTGTTAGTCAATCCGATCCAGAAGGTCGTCCGACTGTGTTTGACCGCCTACCAAAACCACGTCAAGGACGTTGGATTGCCGTAGGGCGTTTGGACTTTAATACTGAAGGTCTATTGCTATTTACGACTTCAGGCGAGCTGGCTAATCGCTTGATGCATCCTCGTTACGGTGTTGAGCGTGAGTACGCTGTCCGTATCTTGGGTGAACTGAGCCAAGAAAACACCGCTCAATTAAAGAGCGGCATTACCTTAGATGACGGCCAAGCCAAATTCTTACGCCTTTCTATGGGCGGTGGTGACGGCGCGAACCGTTGGTACCATGTTGCTTTGACTGAAGGTCGTAACCGTGAGGTGCGCCGCATGTTTGAAGCAGTTGGGCACACCGTTTCTCGTTTGATTCGTACGCGTTACGGCATTTTCTTGTTGCCCCCGCGCTTAAGACGGGGAAAATGGGAGGAGATTGAGGCGGGTGGCATATATAACTTGATGAAGTTTGCGGGTTTGAAGATGCCTCAGCCACAAGATAAAGGTCGTAATCCCAACTCACAGGATCGTGACCGCCACTCCACTTCAAGTGGTGACTTTCAGCCAGATCCAATGCAAACCTCAGTTTCTTATTGGGGTTCACGGGATGCTTTAACTCAGGCCAGTGGACATGGTGCTCTAACCCATCAGGGTAGGGGCGGCAGACCTGCTGGTGGTGGTTCAGGTGAAGGGCGCGGTCCTTTCCGGGGTCGCACTCAAGCTGGTCGACCAGGCGCAGGCGGGCAAGGCGGGCAGGGCGGTGGGCAAGGTGGACAGGGTCAAAACCGCAATAAAGGCAAGAAAGTCCATCATGGGCAGTCTGCTTTCGTGACGGCAAGCCCTCAAACCCCAGGAAATGGACCTAAACGGAGCGCACCAAAAGGGCGCAAACCATTCAATAAAGGCCCTAGAAAACCTCGAAATCCTAGCGAAAGCTTCTGATTTTGATCAGTTTTCGTCTAAATCGGCTATAATTTTGGTCTTACAGCAGTTCGCTGCTGTTTTGAGTATTTACCGACTGATGTTGCGATCAACGTAAGTCGGCCTGTTCTGAATTTCGAGAATATGGGCTTCAAAGCCCATTTTTTTTTGCCGTTTTGGATTGAAGGGTTGTCGTGAAAGATCAGCGGATTATTTCTGCAGAGGTAGAAAACTTAGGGTACACGCTAGTAGATATCGAGCGTGAAGCCGGAGGTTTGCTGCGTGTCACGATTGAAAACCCAGACTACGAGCGTTTGATTAATGTCCAGGATTGCGAAAAGGTAAGTCACCAGCTGAGCTACACATTGCCAGTGGAAAACATTCCTTTTGAGCGTTTAGAGATCTCTTCTCCTGGCTTGGATCGCCCAGTTAAATCAGCGGCTGATTACGAGCGCTTTTCCGGAATGGAAGTGGATTTGAAGTTGCGTGTTGCCGCTGGCGACCGTAAGAAGTTTCGTGGTGTGTTGCAAGGTTTGCTGAGTGGTGAGTTGGACTCGCCTGATGCGAAATTTGGTTTGTTGTTTGAGGGTGCCGATGGCACCGAGTCTCAATTGGAGTTTTCTTTAGCCGAGGTCGATAAGACTCGGTTGGTCCCTGTTATTGATTTCAAAGGAAGAAAGTCATGAGCCGAGAAGTTCTCATGTTGGCAGACGCTTTAGCGCGTGAAAAGAACGTAGATCAAGCGATTGTGTTTGAGGCGCTAGAAATGGCGTTGGCATCAGCCACTAAGAAGCGTTATCCGACAGAAGATGTGGATATTCGTGTATCAATTGATCGCGAATCTGGTGAATACGAAACCTTCCGTCGTTGGTTGGTTGTTCCTGATGAAGCGGGCCTCCAAGAGCCGGATAAAGAAATTCTTCATTTTGAAGCCCTAGAGCAATTTCCAGATATGGAAGTTGGCGAATACATTGAAGAGCAGATCGAATCTTTAGCTTTTGGCCGTATTGGCGCTCAAGCAGCTAAGCAAGTCATCTTGCAGCGTATTCGTGATGCTGAGCGTGAGCAGATCTTGAATGACTACCTTGAGCGTGGCGAAAAAGTCATGACCGGTACCGTCAAGCGTGCTGATAAGAATGGCTTGATTATTGAATCTGGACGTGTTGAAGCCTTGCTCCGTCGCGATCAAATGATTCCTAAAGAGAACCTCCGTTCCGGTGACCGTGTTCGCGCTTACATTCTGAAGGTAGATCGTGAAGCGCGTGGCCCACAGATTGAACTCTCACGTACTTGCCCAGACTTCTTGATCAAGTTGTTTGAGAACGAAGTTCCAGAGATGGAGCAGGGATTGTTAGAGATTAAGGGGGCAGCGCGCGACCCTGGTATTCGTGCAAAGATTGCTGTCATTACTTATGACAAACGGATCGATCCAATTGGTACTTGCGTTGGCGTTCGTGGCACACGCGTTACAGCAGTGCGTAACGAAGTGGCTGGCGAAGCGGTAGATATCGTGTTGTGGTCTGAAGATCCGGCGCAGTTTGTGATTGGGGCATTAGCTCCAGCACAAGTGTCATCTATCGTGGTTGATGAAGAGCGTCATGCAATGGATGTAGTAGTGGATGAAGAGAACTTGGCAATTGCCATTGGCCGTAGCGGACAGAATGTTCGCTTGGCAAGTGAATTGACTGGTTGGCAGATCAACATCATGACTCCAGAAGAGTCCGCCGAGAAAACTGAAAAAGAAGTTTCTTCCGTACGCCAATTATTCATGGATAAATTGGACGTTGACCAGGAAGTTGCTGACATCTTGATTGAAGAGGGTTTCAATACATTAGAAGAGGTTGCATATGTACCCCTTTCTGAAATGTTGGAAATCGATTCCTTTGATGAAGACACGGTAAATGAATTGCGTACTCGTGCGCGTGACTCTTTGTTGACTATGGAATTGGCCAAAGAAGAGCGCGTTGGCGAAGTCTCACAAGATTTACGTTCCTTAGAGGGAATGACAACTGAGTTGATTGCTAAGCTTGCTGACAATCAAGTTCATACCCGTGACGACTTGGCTGAACTGGCTGTTGATGAGCTGGTTGAGGCGACACAAATTGACGAAGAAACCGCGAAAACGCTCATCATGAAAGCGCGCGAACATTGGTTTACTTCATGAGAGGAAGTAATACATGGCAACAACAGTAAAAGTACTCGCTAAAGAATTAAAACGTACCGCGCCAGATTTATTGGAGCAGTTGAAGTCTGCTGGTATCGAAAAAAGTTCTGAGGACGACAGCATTACCGAAAAGGACAAGACTGTCCTGCTTGAGCATTTGCAAAAAGCGCATGGCAATGCTGATGCGGGTAATCGTAAAAAGATTACCTTGATTAAGCGTGAGAACTCTGAGATTCGTCAGGCAGATTCTGCTGGGCGCACTCGCACAGTTCAGGTTGAGGTTCGCAAAAAGCGTGTGCTGGTAAAGCGTGGTGATGAGGCTGCTGAAGCGCCGGAAGTAGAAGTAGCTCCAGCAATAGCGGCTGCCCCTGCAACTCCTGCGAAGTCTATTCTTTCCGCTGAAGAGCTGGAAAAGCGCGCTGCTGAAGCCACTCGCCAAGCGGAATTACTTGCTCGTCAAGAAGCTGAAATGAAAGCGGCGGAAGATGCTCGCCAAAAAGAAGCTGCAGCTGTAGCTGCGGCAATTCCAGTGGAGCCGGCACCTCAAAAAGAAGTCAAGTCAGTTGATGAGGCATCTGCTGCTGTAGAAGTGGCGGCAAAAGCGGTTGAGAAAAAAGCTCAAGCTGACAAGGCTGCGAAAGAGTTGGCTGATGCCAATAAAGCGCAGTTAGCAGATATTACGAAGCGTCGTGCCGCTGCTGAAGCAGAGGCATTGGCTATTCGTGACATGATGAGTGCTCCAGCACGTGTTCTTAAGGCGCCAAGTGAAATTGCTGCCGAAGAAGCGAAAAAGGGCACATTACATAAGCCTGCAAAAGTGGAGGGTGCTGACGACAAGAAGAAGGCCCCAGCCAAAGTTGGCGGCAAAACAATTAAGTCTGCTGAAACATCCTCTACCTGGAAAGAAGAGGGTGCCAAGAAAGCGGGCGCACTCAAAACTCGTGGAGATAGTTCTGGTGGTGTAGGTGGCTGGCGTTCAGGCGGCGGCAGAAGAAAGCAACGTCAAATTGCTGAAGCTAACGTCGATACCAATTTCCAGGTGCCAACAGAAGCCATCGTGCGCGATGTGAATGTTCCAGAAACCATTACTGTTGCAGAGCTCGCCCATGCAATGGCCGTGAAGAGCGCGGAAGTGATCAAGCTCTTGATGGGCATGGGTCAGATGGTGACGACCAACCAAATCTTAGATCAAGATACTGCGATGATCATCGTGGAAGAAATGGGCCATAAAGCCCATGCTGCCAAGTTGGACGATCCGGATTTAGATCTGGGTACCGCTGGTCACGATGCCGAATTGTTGCCACGCCCACCAGTAGTAACGGTAATGGGTCACGTCGATCACGGTAAAACCTCTTTGCTCGATAAGATTCGTGCGGCAAAAGTAGCTACCGGCGAAGCTGGTGGTATTACCCAGCATATCGGCGCGTACCATGTAGAAACGCCACGCGGCATGATTACCTTCCTCGATACCCCGGGTCACGAAGCCTTTACGGCAATGCGTGCTCGTGGTGCTAAGGCGACGGATATCGTGATCTTGGTAGTCGCTGCGGATGACGGCGTAATGCCGCAAACAAAAGAGGCGATTCACCATGCGGTAGCGGGTGGCGTACCTATTGTTGTGGCCATTAACAAAATCGATAAGCCGGATGCAAATCCAGAGCGCGTTAAGACAGAGTTGGTTGCTGAGCAGGTTGTTCCTGAGGAATACGGTGGCGATGTGCCATTTATTACGGTATCCGCAAAAACTGGTGAAGGTATTGATGCTTTGCTCGAGAACGTTCTCTTGCAAGCGGAAATTCTGGAGCTTAGAGCGCCTAAGGATGCGCCGGCACAAGGTCTTGTCATTGAGGCTCGCCTGGATAAGGGTCGCGGTCCTGTGGCAACTGTTCTTGTTCAATCCGGCACGCTCAAGCGTGGCGATATGTTGTTGGCTGGTTCAACCTATGGTCGCGTTCGCGCGATGTTGGATGAAAACGGTAAGCCATGTAATGAGGCTGGCCCATCTATTCCAGTAGAGATCCAAGGTTTATCCGAAGTTCCTGCGGCTGGTGAGTCTGTTCAAGTGGTTCCTGATGAGCGTAAAGCTCGTGAGATTGCTCTCTTCCGTCAAGGCAAGTTCCGCGATGTGAAGTTGGCCAAGCAGCAGGCATTCAAGCTTGAAACCATGATGGAAAACATGGAAGAGGGCGCAGTGGAGGCGAAGTTGTTGCCGCTCATCATTAAGGCCGATGTACAAGGTTCTCAAGAAGCGCTATCGCAGTCACTGCAAAAGCTTTCCACTGCAGAGGTGAAGGTGCAAATCGTTCACGCAGCAGTGGGCGGCATTACTGAAACTGACGTGAACTTAGCGGTTGCTTCTAAGGCGGTCATTATTGGCTTTAACTCTCGTGCAGACGGTGCCGCGCGTAAGCTAGCCGAAAACAATGGTGTTGATATTCGCTATCACAACATTATTTATGACGCAGTTGATGAAGTGAAGGCAGCCTTAAGTGGTATGTTGACGCCAGATAAGAAAGAAGAAATCACCGGTATGGTGGAGATTCGTCAAGTCTTCTTGGTATCTAAAATTGGCGCAATTGCTGGTTGCTTGGTACTCGATGGTGTTGTTAAACGTAACTCTAGTGTTCGTCTCTTGCGTGACAACGTCGTTATCTGGACTGGTGAATTGGATTCTCTCAAGCGCTTTAAAGATGACGCAAAAGAAGTTCGCGCCGGTGTTGAGTGTGGTCTGTCATTAAAAGGCTATAACGATATCAAAGAAGGTGATCAGCTCGAAGCCTTTGAAGTTACCGAAGTTGCTAGAACACTCTAAGAGTTACACAGTCAATGCATAAAACTAGTCCACATCGTAACCAGCGTCTCGCCGATCAAATTCAGCGAGACCTGGCCGAACTGATACCTCGTGAATTGCGTAGCCCAAGTTTGGGTTTGATTACTTTGCAAAGTATTGAACTCACACCGGATTTGGCTCATGCGAAAGTGTTCTTTACCGTCTTGGGTGCTGAACCTGAGGTTGCATTGAAGGCGCTTCAGGATAAGGCAGGCTATTTACATTCCTTGTTATTTAAGCGCTTGCATATTCATACTGTGCCAACCTTGCATTTCCACTACGACAGTTCTGTTGAGCACGGCATCGAAATGTCCCGCTTAATTGATGAAGCGGTGGATAGTGACCGTAAAGACGAGAACGCGTAATCACCATGTCTGTACGCATCGATGGCGTTGTCTTGCTTGATAAACCTGCTGGAATGAGCTCGCAAGGTGCGGTGACTGCCGTCAAGCGCGCTTTCAATGCAGAAAAAGCAGGGCATACCGGTACTTTGGATCCAATGGCTACTGGCTTGCTACCGATTTGTTTGGGTGAGGCTACAAAATATTCACAGGATTTACTTGAGGCGGATAAAACTTATATTGCTCAAGTGAAGTTTGGTCAGCGTACTGATACTGGTGATGCTGAAGGTCAAATTATTGAAGAGTTACCGTTACCTATATTTGCCGATGAAGCTGCGCTGAAGCTAGCTCTCGAGGCTTTATTACCAGCCTTTACCGGCCCCATTAGCCAGGTTCCACCAATGTACTCAGCGCTCAAGCGCGATGGCAAACCTTTGTATGAGTATGCGCGTGCAGGTGTTGAGTTAGAGCGTGCCCCGCGTGACATTACAATCCACGCCATTCGCTGGACTAATATCAAGTGGCCCGAAGCGACCTTAGAGGTGAGCTGTAGCAAGGGCACTTACATCCGTGTTTTGGCGGAAGATATTGGTAAGGATTTAGGCTGTGGTGCGCATTTGGTCGGCTTGCGCCGCACTGAGGTCGGTCACCTGACTTTGGATCAGTCATTTGCACTGGAAAGTATTCAACAAGGTTTGCAGGATAGCTCTAGTTACATCCTGCCAGTCGATGCACTACTGCAAACATTGCCACACTTAACAGTGGATGAGCAGCAAGCAAAACGTTTGGAGATGGGTCAAAGAGTCCCACTCAATGTGCCTTCGATAGAGGCGCTCGTCCGCATTTATCGCGCAACAGCCGCACCACATAACTTTATTGGTACTGGAGATTGGCGCTCTGGGGTTTTACACCCTAAGCGTTTGATTTCTTCAGCACATTAACTACGAATACTGAAAACCCTTTTTAACCTTTTACTTATAACTTTAGAAGCTTCACATGACTAAACGCGCACTTCGTAATATCGCCATCATCGCCCACGTTGACCACGGTAAAACTACTTTGGTTGATCAACTCTTGCGCCAATCCGGCACGTTCCGTTCGAATGAAAAAATGACTGAACGCGTCATGGACTCAAACGATTTGGAAAAAGAGCGCGGCATTACTATTTTGTCAAAGAACTGTGCGGTCGAATATGACGGTACGCACATCAACATCGTTGACACACCGGGACACGCCGACTTCGGTGGTGAGGTAGAGCGTGTGCTCTCCATGGTTGACGGTGTATTGCTTTTAGTTGATGCGGTTGAAGGCCCAATGCCGCAAACCCGCTTCGTGACTAAGAAGGCATTAGCACTTGGCTTGAAGCCAATCGTTGTGATTAACAAAGTTGACCGTCCAGGTGCGCGTTGTGATTATGTGATCAATGCAACCTTTGAGTTGTTTGATAAGTTAGGCGCAACAGAAGAGCAGTTAGACTTCCCAATCATCTATGCTTCAGGCTTAAATGGCTATGCTGGCTTGACAGAAGACGTCCGCGAAGGTGACATGCGTCCACTGTTTGATGCTGTATTGAAATACGTGCCTGTGCGTGATGACGATCCAGATGGTCCTTTGCAATTCCAAATTTCCTCTATTGACTACAACAGCTATGTTGGCAAGATCGGTGTTGGTCGTATTAGTCGTGGCCGCGTGAAATCTGGCATGGAAGTGGTTTGTCAAAACGGTCCTGATGGCGTTCCATTTAAGGGTCGCATCAACCAAGTATTGAAATTTAAAGGTCTTGAGCGTGAAATCGTTGACGAGGCAGTTGCTGGCGATATCGCGTTAATTAACGGTATTGAAGAGTTGGCAATTGGTACAACTGTTTGCGCAGTTGATAAACCAGATCCATTGCCAATGCTTAAGATTGACGAACCGACTCTCACTATGAACTTCATGGTGAACACTAGCCCATTGGCTGGTCGTGAAGGTAAGTTTGTTACCAGCCGTCAGATTCGTGAGCGCCTTGACCGTGAATTGAAAGCCAACATGGCTTTGCGTGTTCGCCAGACGGATGACGATACCGTATTCGAAGTTTCCGGTCGTGGTGAGTTGCACTTGACTATTTTGGTTGAAACTATGCGTCGCGAAGGTTACGAGATGGCTGTTTCACGTCCTCGCGTAGTGTTCCACGAAGAGAATGGCGTCAAGATGGAGCCATTCGAAAACTTAACAGTAGATGTTGAGGATGCTACTCAGGGCGCCGTGATGGAAGATTTAGGTAAGCGCAAAGGCGAACTGCAAGACATGGTGAGCGATGGAAAAGGTCGTACACGTCTTGAGTACCGCATTCCTGCGCGCGGCCTGATCGGTTTCCAGGGTGATTTCATGACTATGACTCGTGGTAACGGCTTAATGAGCCATACATTCGATTCTTATGCCCCAGCTAAAGATGGAATCTTGGGTGAGCGTCATAATGGCGTATTGATTAGTCAAGATGATGGTGAAGCAGTGGCTTACGCTATTTGGAAGTTACAAGATCGTGGTCGTATGTTCGTAAAACATGGTGACCCTGTGTACGAAGGTATGGTGATTGGTATTCATAGTCGTGATAACGACTTAGTTGTTAACCCAATTAAAGGCAAGCAATTAACCAACGTACGTTCTTCAGGTACCGACGAAGCAGTTCGCTTGGTAACGCCAATCGATTTGACTTTGGAGTACGCGGTCGAATTCATTAGTGATGATGAATTGGTTGAGGTAACGCCAAAAAGCGTGCGTATTCGTAAGCGTTACCTTAAGGAGCATGATCGTAAGAAGGCTTCCCGCGAGTAAGCTGTATTTACATCAAAACAAAAACCGCCCCCACTAAAAATGGGGCGGTTTTTTTATTCCGTAAAAAAGAAGAGTAGGGCGATCACTGGAAAGCTAAAGCCAATCCAGGCCACCAGGCTCCAGCCGCCGTAGACATAAGCGATGCTGGCTATTCCTGAGCCGATCGCGCCACCTGCAAAAAAGATGGCCATATAAAGCGCATTTAAGCGACTGCGAATATCTGCGCCAAGCAAATAGATAGTGCGTTGACCAAGAACAACGTTACATTGCACGCCTAGATCAAGCAATATCCCTGCCAATACCAAAGCAATGAGGGAGCCTGAGCTTCCAAGTTGGGAGAGTAAAAATGCTACAGCTGCTGTTATGAGCGATAGGGCTGTTGCTAGCTTAGTGTGACCGCGGTCGGCAATTCTACCGGCGATTGGTGCCGCTATTACGCCTATTGCACCAGCTAAAGCAAATAGGGCAATACCTTGTTGAGAAAGGTTATAGGCCGGACTAGCTAGCAAGATTGGAATGATTGTCCAAAACAAGGTAAAAGAGGCAAAAAGAGCGGCTTGATAGAGGGCTCGGCGTCTCAGGATTGGCGTATCCCTCAGTAAGGACCAGAGGGATTTAATGAGTGAGTAGTAGTCATGATGGGAGGTGGGCTTTCTGACGGGTAGTAGGGCCCATAAGACGATCGTCAGGATGATCAGCAGCACTGCAGACATCCCAAAGACAGAGCGCCAGCCAAAAGAGTTGGCAATTAAGCTGGAAAGAGGGCGGGATAGCATGATCCCCAGTAATAGGCCGCTCATGATATTTCCGACTGTACGCCCACGCCTTTCTTCTGGGGAGATATGGGCCGCAATGGGAATGAGCATTTGCACGGCTACAGAGCCAATGCCAATCAATAGCGAGGCCAATAGAAACCAACTGGCCGTAGGGGCTAGCATGGCGATACACAAGGCAACAATTGCGCCGCAAATAGTAAATAAGACTAATTTGCGATTTTCGACAAGGTCGCCTAAGGGCACTAGCAAAATTAAACCAACACAATAACCAATCTGGGTGAGGGTGACTATTAAGCTTGCTACGGATTCGCTTAAGCCAATTTCAGGGGCAATTAAGCCAATCAGTGGCTGGGCGTAATAGAGATTGGCAACCACAATTCCACAGGCACAGGCGAACACAAAAACCATCCATCTGGGCATATGGGTGGTAGCTTCTGATTTTGATAAATGATTCATGTTCGATAGTTTATGCTCTAAGCTTCACGTTTGCTGACCCCCATTTTTTCTATTAGAAGTATTTATGCTGCCCTCAATCGAACAAAGACTTGCCTTAGAACTTTCCGCAAAGCCCGCTCAAGTTGCGGCTGCAATCACCCTCATGGATGAGGGCGCTACCGTACCTTTTATTGCGCGTTATCGCAAAGAGGTTACTGGTGGCTTGGATGACACTCAACTCCGATTGCTAGAAGAGCGTTTAAGCTATTTGCGAGAGCTTGAAGATCGACGTAAGGCGATCGTGTCTTCCATTGAAGAGCAGGGCAAGATGACTCCAGAATTACTCAAGTCGATCATGCTGGCAGAAGATAAGACCCGCTTAGAAGATCTCTATCTACCCTACAAATTGAAGCGCCGCACTAAGGCGCAAATTGCTTTGGAGGCTGGCTTAGAGCCTTTGGCAAATGATTTGCTGGTCAATCCGATGCTTGAGCCAGAAATAGAAGCGGAAAAATACATTAAAGAGGCCTTCACTTCCGATCAAGGTGATAACCCTGGTGTAGTGGATACCAAGGCCGCTTTAGAGGGGGCTCGTCAGATTTTGATGGAGCGTTTTGCGGAAGAGGCCGCATTGGTGCAATCACTT